>NZ_CAKLBR010000025.1:0-72121 GCF_920984685.1 Pseudomonas sp. Leaf59
ACCCTTGCCTCTGGCTAACACTTCCCCTTGCCGGGTGTGTAGAGGACTTTCACCTCCAAGTCACCAGCGTGGCCACCACAGCCAAACTGGTTGCGCTTCGCGCAACGCGCCATGCCTGGCGCACCAGGAAGAAGCGCTGATCCGCGCGGCTCAAACCAGCCAATACTGGGTAAAGGCCGACGAAGATGCCTTCGATAGCATGGTGACCAAACTCGGGTCACTGATGAAATTCCGCGAGCAAAAACGCGGCGGGGAGCAAACGCATCTTGATTTGATTGACGAGCTACACAAGAAAGAATGGGTGGAGTTCGGCCCCCAGCACGAGGCCGTCAGCATCACCCGCTACCGGGAAATGGTTGAGGCCTGTGTTGCCGAGCTAACAGAGCACAACCAGGCGCTGCAGAAAATCAAAGACGGTGAGGCGGTCAGCGTAGATGAAGCCAACGAACTCGCTCAGCTTCTCCACGAAGAATACCCACATATCACCGAAGGCCTGCTGCGCCAAGTCTACAAGAACCGAAAGGCCCGCCTCATCCAGTTCATCCGACACATTCTCGGCATTGAGATACTTAAGAGTTTCTCTGACGAAGTCAGCGCCGCCTTTGACCAGTTCATCCGTGCCCACACAACCCTCAGCAGCCGCCAATTAGAGTTCCTCAATCTACTGGAGAACTTCATTGTCGAGCGCGAACGGGTGGAGAAGAAAGACTTGATCAACGCGCCCTTCACAGTCATTCATCCACAAGGTATTCGCGGCGTGTTCAGCCCGGTTGAAATCAACGAAATCCTGCAGCTGACCGAACGGTTGGCCGCCTAAAGCACAGGCAATCTCATGCTGCAAAACAACCCCGGACTCAAAAGCAAAATCGACCAGCTCTGGAACAAATTCTGGAGCGGCGGCATCAGCAATCCGCTTACTGCTATTGAACAGATCACCTACCTCCTATTCATGAAAAGGTTGGATGAACAGGATCTCAAACGCCAGTCGGACGCTGAGTTCACCGGCGAAAAATACAACTCGAAGTTTGAAGGAAGCTGGATTCCACCGGAGTATCGCGCACGATGGGACGACAAAGACTCAGCTGACGAATGGGCAAAGAAACTGCTAGATGAGAAGCGCTTTGCCATAGACAAGCACACTTTGCGCTGGAGCGAATTCAAACGCTTACAAGCCCAAAATATGCTTCAACATGTGCAAGGGAAAGTGTTCCCGTTCCTGAAGGATTTAAACGGCGCCGAATCAAATTTCACGCATCATATGAAAAACGCCGTGTTCGTGATCTCCAAACCAGCACTGCTGGTTGAGGCAGTGAAAACTATCGACGAAATCTTCGAGATTATGGAGACGGATTCCCGGGAAAACGGTCAGGCATTTCAAGATATTCAAGGGGACGTCTATGAAATGCTGCTTTCTGAGATCGCCACCGCGGGCAAAAACGGACAGTTCCGCACCCCCCGCCACATCATTAAACTGATGGCGGAGCTGGTACAACCCCAGCTGGGGCACAAGATCGCCGACCCCGCCTGTGGGTCCGGTGGTTTCCTTCTTGGCGCTTATCAATACATTGTCACCCAGCTCGCCCTATCTAACATGAAAAAGGGGACAGGGACGAAAGAACTATCCCCCGATGAGGACGGCTTCTTGCGTACCTCGGTTGCTGCCGCACTCACCGAAAAAGCTCAGGCTATCCTGCAAGAGTCTCTTTGGGGTTACGACATAGATAGCACCATGGTGCGCCTTGGGCTGATGAACCTGATGATGCACGGCCTCGACGAGCCGCACATCGACTACAAAGATACACTGAGTAAGAGCTACAACGAAGAAGCTGAATACGACATTGTGATGGCCAACCCACCATTTACTGGCAGTATCGACAAGAGCGACATCAACGAAAACCTTCAATTGGCTACGACCAAAACCGAACTTCTCTTTGTAGAGAACATCTACCGCCTACTCAAGAAAGGCGGCACCGCCTGTGTGATTGTTCCACAAGGCGTTTTATTCGGCTCTGGTAGTGCTTTCAAGATCTTACGACAGTTGCTCGTCGTTCGTTGCGACCTGAAAGCCGTAATTACCCTACCCAGCGGCGTGTTCAAACCCTACGCTGGGGTTAGTACCGCCATGCTCTTGTTCACCAAAGTGTGGGGGCCGCAGGACAAAGTCACCCAACCCGCCACCGAACACGTGTGGTTTTATGAAATGGCCACCGACGGCTATTCAATGGATGACAAGCGAAGCAAACAGGAGGGCTACGGTGATTTACAGGACATCGTTGCCAAGTATCATGCCCGCAACCCGGCCACCGATACCGACCGCACCGCAAAATACTTTACTGTTCCCCGCACTAGTATCGAAACTGAGGGTTATGACCTCTCTTTCAGTCGCTACACAAAGGACGTATTCGAGGAAGTGCACTACGACGAGCCGAGTATGATTCTGGATCGACTCATTCAGGCCGAAATC
Source organism: Pseudomonas sp. Leaf59 (assembly GCF_920984685.1). Taxonomy (NCBI): domain Bacteria; kingdom Pseudomonadati; phylum Pseudomonadota; class Gammaproteobacteria; order Pseudomonadales; family Pseudomonadaceae; genus Pseudomonas; species Pseudomonas sp. Leaf59. Next base: position 2,465 of record NZ_CAKLBR010000025.1, read on the forward strand.
GGTGAGTTGGAGGAAATGGAAATGGCTAAGGTACAGGGCGGCATTGTGCGCCAGTTGCTGGAGCTTAAGGGGATCGTGGGATGATTATGATCCCACTTGCTCAGGTCGCGCAGATAAATCCCCGTCCACCGAAAGGGCTTGATGACTCACAAGAAACTTCGTTTCTTGCAATGGCGTCCGTTTCTGAAGATGGAGAGATAATTCATCAGGAAACTAGGTCACTGAAAGAGGTAAAAAAAGGATTTACATACTTCCAGCGTGGCGATGTATTGTTGGCGAAAATAACCCCGTGTTTTGAAAATGGGAAGTCGGCATTTACTGAAAAACTTGAACATCAGTTAGGCTTCGGATCTACCGAGTTTCACGTACTGCGCGCGATTCCTGAAAAGCTCGACCCAAGATTTCTTTTTCATCTTGTCCGGAGCAGCCGGCTCCGGTTTCTTGGCAAAAAATCGATGAAAGGAGCAGCGGGACACAAACGTGTTCCAGCCGATTTTCTAGAAAACTTCACTATTCCAGCATGGCCCCTTAACGACCAAATTCGTATTGCTCACCTACTTGAGAAAGTAGATGGGTTGATTACACAACGAAAAAAACACCTGAAGCAGTTTGATGACTTGCTCAAAAGCGTATTTCTTAAGATGTTTGGCGACCCAGTCCGAAACGAAAAAAACTGGGTGAAAGAACCACTAGAAAAACTCGGAACCTTAAACAGGGGGATATCCAAGCACCGTCCTAGAAATGCCCCTGAGCTACTGGGCGGAAAATATCCATTGATTCAGACTGGCGAAGTCTCGAACTCAGGAACTTACATAACATCTTACAAACAGACTTATTCGGACGTTGGCTTTTCCCAGAGCAAAATGTGGCCATCGGGAACATTGTGCATAACGATAGCTGCTAACATTGCACAAACGGGCGTTCTGACTTTTGACTCCTGTTTTCCAGATAGCATTGTAGCGTTTTCCGCCTTCGAGAATGAAGCACATGTACTCTACATACATGGACTATTCTGGTTTTTTCAAAAAATTCTCGAGAAAAATGCACCAGCAGCTGCACAAAAAAATATTAACCTTGAGATTTTAAGAAGATTGGAGGTTCCGAAACCGCCCATTGAGTTGCAGGCGAAATTTGCAGTTGTCGTTGAGAAGATCGAAAGCCTCAAATCCTGCTACCAGCAAAGCCTCTCCGATCTTGAAGCTCTCTACAACACACTAAGCCAGAAAATGCTTAAGGGTGATTTGGATTTGTCAGGCATGTTGTTGCCTGGAATGGAGTCGGAGGAAGAGAACGCCAAGTTAATTAATCCCGTACACTTCAAAACAGAGCAAAACCTTACCCTAAGCCTACCCGACACCGACGACTTACTGGATGCTCTAGAGAATTCAGGTTCGCGGAGTGCGGTGATCGCCCAGTGGCTTGAGTCTTATCGTAGTCAACTGGGCACCAAGCCATTTTCAGTCCAACTCTTTATGGCTGCTGCGCAAGCTCGACTTACCGATAAGTTACAGGCACTATTGGAAGATAAGACTCTCGAAGAAGATCATAAGAATCGACTAATCAAACTTCACCCAAACAACGACATCGAACTTGGTGCTGAGGAATACGAAACAATTAAATACTGGGTCTTTAAAGCAATAAACTCGGGAACACTGACCCAGGCGCATGATGATGCGGGCAACCGTGTTCAGCTCAAGGCTGTGCAGGTATGAAATTATTGCGTCTCAAGATCACTGACCCGTCAGGCTTCCGCAGTCTACCATGTGGTTTCGAGCACTACTTCCGCACTGACCGAGCAGTGCAAGAGGAGCTTGCGCAACCTGATGAGTTCGCGCCCTTTGTTTGCGCAGGCTCCAACGGCAGTGGCAAGTCCAACATGCTAGAAGCGTTAGCGGCGATCTTCTATCAATTAGAAATCCAACGGGTAAGGCGAAATTTTCTCCCGAAAATTTTCGACTACAATCCGGTAAGTAACCCGGAAGGCATAAAGGAGAGCGAGGGCGAACCCAACGCCTATGAATTGGAGTACTTAATAGAAGTTCCACTCTCCTACAAAAAGCAGCAAGGATATTCATATGCACATGTTCGTGTTTTGAAGGAGCCAGATGATTCACCGTGGTTAGCTTGGATTAATGCGGAAAAATTCATTACTGATGGGTTTAGCACTTTAACTGATGAAGAAAGAGATTTTCTTCTACCTCAATATGTTTTGGGGTATTCGTCGGGCGAAAACCAAATTCTAAGTTTGCCGTTTTTCAAGATGCGCTTTGTGCAATTTGACGAATACTGGAACGCGCTGGCTCAGCAGCTAAGTTATTCCGGGCATCCGGAAGCGAGACTGGCTTACCTAGATAACGGGTTCAGCCAGGCCATTCTGTTATGCAACCTGCTGTTTCAGGATGATGCCACCCTACAACCCTTCCGCGAAGATGTAGGTATCGAGGCATTGAGCCAGTTCCGTATCATCCTCAAACGAAGCATAGAGATCTCCGCCAAACAAGCAACCCAATTGACCTCTGACGACTACATCGAATCTGGATACTCCCAGGAAAGTTACTTTTCAGATAACCCAGCTATTTCATTAAACGAAGAGAGCGATTCCTACACCGTAAATTTGATGTATCTTCTAGAAAGTGATGAAAGATCGTCAATCATCGAAAAACTCAAACGCTGCGCCACTATGTTTTATCAAGATGAGGCCACCGACACACTGGTCCTTGACTATTGCGTAAATGAAGCGACTAAAGAGTCATTTCGAGATAACTTCGATGCCTCCCCTTTGGAGTTATTTCAGGCCCTGCAGGTGCTACTGGTGCTGAACCTGTATACGGTAAGTGACACTCTCAAGACCGATATTTATCGCTCAAAAAGTCACTACGTTAGCGAGACAATACCAACACTTGCGTCTGACGAACGCATTATGCGTTTTAAAAACTTCTACTTTACAAAGCAAGGCGTAACCAAACCAATGCTGCTCAAGGAGTTGTCGGACGGCGAACATCAGCTGCTGCACAGCCTCGGCCTTTGCCTGCTATTCCGCAACACCAACAGCCTATTTCTAATGGATGAACCGGAAACCCATTTCAACCCGGAATGGCGGGCGAACTTCATCAGCCGTCTACGCAGTTGCCTGAAAGAACATACAGGAACCAGCCAGGAAATGCTGATTACCACACACTCACCGTTCCTGATCTCGGACAGCAAGCCGGAGAAAGTACTGGTGTTCGATAAGGATTCCAATACCGGCGTTGTAAGCATCTCCCATCCCGAATACAACACTCTGGGAGCGTCAATCAATAAGATCACCATGACAACTTTCGGCAAACGCGAAACCATCGGTGGCCGCGCCCATGCCTTGCTTGAAAGCCTACGGACACGCTTTGAACAGGGTGAGGATATTTCAACACTAATTACCCAGTTGGATCGCGAACTTGGCGATTCAGTGGAAAAGGTGATGCTTATCAAATCCATGCACGATAGTGTTCAGAAAGGCCAAGGGGGGGAGCAGAGCTGATGTTGTTCCCCTACACCTATGTGCCTCACCAGATGGAGAATATGCAGGCCTTTATTGACTTCATTTTCTTTGAAGTATGGTGTAAAGCGCCGGTGGGCCTTGTATTTCACCCGGATCTTTTCAAGGGAAAACCAGATCTAAAGGAGGTCATGGTAGAGTTTGGTTTTTCTGCACAAGCGGCCGAACGCGGGAAGGCGTTCTACAAAGATGTAAAGTCGATTTACGAGCTTTTTGAACCCTTATCATCGTCACAGATTAAACAGCTCAAAAAATGGTACTGGGGTAACAATGACTTGAAAAAAATATGCAACAACGACCCCGCAGCACAGCTTGTTCGCTATACGGATGTAGCCAAACTTCATCCGATACTTAGCGAGCATCTCGCATCATTTTTTAAGAACCTTTACTCACAAGCATTGCTGGGACTGGCAGCACTCAAAGACAAAATCGGCATCATTGACGATCATTACACAAAGTTTACTGGCACCAATAGCCGAGGTAAATGCCCGTTTTGTGGGATCAGTGACTTACTGGGCCCAGATCACAGCTATCGGGATGCTTACGACCACTACCTACCCAAGGCAATCTACCCCTTCAATTCAATCAATTTTAGAAATTTAGTACCTGCCTGCCATCACTGCAATAGCAGCTATAAAGGTAGCAAGGATACTGCATTAACTCCTAAAGACCCCTGCCATCATCAGACCCGCCGCAAGATGTTCTATCCTTTCTCGATTCAGCCCTATCGCATCACCGTACAAGTGACTCTGCAGCATGCTGATCCAGAAAAGCTGACTCGCGCAGATATCGGCCTTAGCTTTGGCCCGCTTGAATTAGAAGAGCAGATCGCTACCTGGAAAGATGTGTACGGAATTGAAGAGCGCTATCGCGCAAAGTTCTGCGGCCCAGATGCAAAAGCATGGGTTGTGGAAGTGCTGGACGAATGGCGCTGGCACGAAGAGTCCGCTAAAACGCAAGGCAGAGCCCCAGAAGCTTACTTGCAAGCTGTAGCCCACCACACAGAAAAGTCACCGTATACCAACGAAAATTTCTTGAAGAACGGCTTTCTTCAAGCCTGCAAGGCCGTCGGCGTTTTTGATAAAGCAGTCAAGCCAAACAACGCGTAAACACCACGGGAAAAATAAAAGAAATCTGCGTGTGTATATGGTTATCTACCCCTAGAATTTCAGATTTTCTCCCGTCGATTCGGCGAATAGATCGAACGATGCCTTTAGGCTGTCACATACGTGATGACTGAACAGGCCGGATCGTGCATCGCCAGCAAATATTGGAAGAGGGTTTTGCTCAGTCTAAGTCGATCGGTAAAGGCGTCCCTGCCACGATTAAGCTGCCACAAATATGCCACACTCCGCCCGCTAATCACGGCGAAAACCCGCTAACCCCAGCTACCCCAACCCTTTGATTTCCCGGCTAATCCGCGCTAACGTATTGATTCTAAACGTCGACTTTTAGGACTCCGAAGGCAGGGGTCGTGGGTTCGAATCCCGCCGGGTGCACCAGATATAGATGAAGAAGCCTCAGGTCGAAAGGTCTGGGGCTTTTTTACGTCAACGCCCTCGCAACCCCTCCAACAACCCCGGCAAATCCTCCTGCGGAAACCGCTCATGCAACGCCAGCAGCTTCTCATCCGCCGCTCTGCTTTCCCCCGCCTCACGTAGCGCGACAATCTCCCGTAACCCCTCCTCCAACGTAGGCCCTGCCACCGGCGTGCGTTTGCTAAATCGTCCGACTTCAGATTGACCCACCATCGCCCCTGCACTCTCATCCCTGGGCGCCATCGCAATCCGAGCCATCGGTGCCTGCACAGAAAACGTCGCAGTGGATATCTCGTTATGCGCCACCGGCTCACGCATCACCACCCCCACCATCAACGCCAGCCCGGCCACCGTGGCGAATGCCATTTGCCAGCGCGGTTGTTTACAGACGTTGCGCCAGCGTTGCCACACGCTCATCTGCGGCGCTGGGGCCTCACGTCGGGCGGTGTCGAGGAGGAAGGCGTCGAGGGCTGCAGGCGGTTCGCCCGGGCTGTGTTGGCGATAGTGCTGCAGCGTGTCATCGGGATCCGGTGTGGCGCGTTTGTCGGTCATGCGGTGATCTCCTCGGCCAGCAGGCGGCGCAGTTTCTGCTGGGCGTAGCGCAGGCGGCTTTTGACGGTTTCCAGCGGGGCGTTGGTGAGGGCGGCGATTTGCGGTACGTCGAGGTCGCCGTGCAGGCGCAGCAGGAAGACTTCGCGCTGGTCGTCGGGCAGGCCTTGCAGGGCGGCGTCGAGGCGGGCCTGGTCGCGGCTCAGGCTCAGTTGCTGCTCGGGGCCGGCGTCATGGTCGGGCTGGGCGTGCAGTTGTTCGTCGTAGCTGTCGTGCAGTGGGCTGTGGATGCCGTGCTTGCGCCAGTGATCGATCAGGCGGTTGCGGGCAATCTGGAACAGCCAGGTGCGAAAACTCGCGCGGCCCTGTGGCTGGGTGGTGCTGCGGATCAGGCTCAGCCAGGTTTCCTGATAGATCTCTTCGGCCAGTTCGGCCTTGTTGCACAGGGCCACGAGAAATCGGTAGAGGCCCTGGCGGTGACGTGCGTAGAGCGCTTCGAACGCAGCGGCGTCACCGGTTCGGTAGCGGGCCAGCAGCGATTCGTCGCTGGGTGAGGCAGCCGGGGTGGGCATTTGAGGGGCGGGCTCCTGTTGGTCGCGGCGTGTCAGTCAGACAATTCAGTGAATGGCATACCGCTATCGGGCGCAAGCCCCCTCCCACACTGGATTGTGGAGGGCCGGGGTATTGGCTTAAACGAGCGTGTGAATGGCTCGCTCACTTGGGTCAGATGCAGCAATTCACCCGGTAGGTTCATTCGCCGGTCAATCTGGATAGATTCCACGGACCGGGCGGCATGGCCAGTAGCGACGGGGTCGAGGGTTGAAATTGAACATTGCATAAACACTTTGCCCTCTGTCCAACCGTCCAAAAAAGTCTTGTTCGGACACATAACCACCTTTGGAAACTCTTTCCCGGGCTGGCAGTTTTACCCCCTGCACAGGGAATCTGCGGCATCGTTCAAGTAAGGAAAGGTGACAGCACCCAGTGGAAAATACCATCGTGAGAATACATTTCAGCGCGCCCTTTTATGCCTATCAACCGTACGTTCAACCCGCTCTGCGACCTTTCAATCGGTGGATTGGAACGCTCTTTCGGCCATTTATGCAGCCGTTTATTCCGCACCGCTATGTGCGCAAGCCACCACTGCCTTATGTGCAGCCGAATCACCGCCCGCACCCTCCAACCAACAGTACTCACAACGCCAACTACGACCAGACCCTGCGCCCGGACGATCCGCACGCGGCCAGGATCCACAAGCGCTCGCTCGACAAGCAGCAAGCCGTGGAGCAACTCACCCGTAACACGGACAAGTGGCATGACCGGGATCGGAACGGCAAGACTGAAATTTCCTATACCTTCAACACCCATGCGCGACGGTTCAACGAAGCTCAAAAGCAGAACGCCCGACGCTCCATGCAATCCTGGAGTGATGTCGCCAACCTGGAGTTCACTCAGAGCGATTGCCAGACAGAAGGTCGATTGAGCTTCGGCATTTCCAGACACGTCGGCACTGCAGTGGGCTTTTTCCCCGGGCACTTCTGGAACAGCGGCAATACGCTTTACAACCCACGCCGAGTGACACGCCACGATCTGACCCACGAAATTGGTCACACCTTAGGGCTGACTCATCCGGGCCATTACGACGGTTGGACCGGGGCAAAGGCGCCTCGCCACGTACAGGACTCCAGAGCTCATAGCGTCATGAGTTACTTCGGCGCCGAACACTGCGGCAAACAGCTTGGAGAAAAGCCGAAAGCACCAATGATGGACGACATCAGCGCCGTGCAAAAAAGGTACGGGGCCAATCATCACATTCGTCGGGAAGACAACACCTACGGCTTCAATTCCAATAGCGGCAGGGATTACTACTCCCTTCGAAATTACCGGGACAGCGCCGCGTTCTGCATCTGGGATGGCGGGGGCAACGACACGCTGGATGTCTCGGGTTACGGAAACGACCAGGTCATCAACCTCAGGGCGGGTTCGTTCTCCGATGTGGGGGGCTTGCGAGGCAACGTTTCCATCGCGCGCGACTGCACCATTGAAAATGCCGTCGGCGGTTCCGGCCATGACACCTTGATCGGTAACGACGCTGCTAACCGGCTCACGGGCCAGAGCGGCGCGGACCGGCTGCGCGGCGGCCGAGGCGCCGACACGTTCGTCTATGAACGCGCCAGCGATTCCACGCCTGAGGCACCGGATGAAATCATGGACCTCACCACCGGCGTCGACAAAATGGACCTGCGCGGCCTGGAGAACGAGGCCAATACGCACCTCAAACTCGTCACTGCCTTCACTGGGCGAGCCGGCGAAACCATCGTCAGTTTCGACCCGGCTATCCATCGCTATTTCGTCGCCATCGACCTGACCGGCACAGGCAAGCCAGGGTTCCGGGTGAACAGCACGCAATTGATCAAGCCCAAGGACATCCTGGTGAACTGAACAGCAAAAGCCTGCGCTGACCGGGCGGCCAGACACGGCTTTTAAAACACGTCAGTCGGTGCCGTATTTCGGATTACGCGGGCCGTACAGAATGCCGGTGCGTTGCCCTGCCGACAGCAGGCGAGCGCTGGTAATCCCGGCAATCGGGTGCGCCGCATCGGTGGAGCTGTTGATCACCTGCTTGACCGCCGCCGTGATCAGCATGCCCACCAGGCCGCCGCCGTTGTTGTTGCCTTCCTCGCTGGACGCACGCGCCGCGCCGGTCCACAGGGTGGTGCCGGTACGCAGGTCGACCAGTTTGGCCGAAGCCGTCACGGAGGTGTCGCTGGAGATCAGCATGTACTTGGTGCCGTACTCGCTGACCGTAATGTACAGCGCTGCGTCGGCACCAAAGATGTCATGCAGTTTGGTGGGCGGCACGGCCTGGATATCGTTGGCGGTGGTCAGGCCGTTCTGGCGGAAGGTTTCGTCCACCAGCGCGATCGGCAACACGTAGTAGCCGGCTTCGGCCAAGGGGTAGGTCACCTGCGACACCAGGCTGTAGGAAGCCTGCACTTCTGGCGACTCGTTGATCGGCGGCAGCACCAGGATCGACTTGGGCCGCGCCTGTTTGTAGGCCGTGTAATCAATGGTCTTGGGCGCCGCGCAACCGCCGAGCAAAGCCAGGGCCAGCAAGGCGCCGGTGAGTTTCAAGAGGTTCATTTGAGGGCGACTCCGGCCTTGGCGTTTTTCAGCAGAAAGTCCATGTAAGCGGCGGACTCAGGGAACAAGGCCTTCTCGGTACGCAGCTCCTGCACCATCTGGTCATCCTTGCCCATGCTCATGTACAGCATGCCCAAATGCGCGTGGTAACCCGGCGGCGCCTTGCGGCCACTGGCGTTGATCTTCTGCAGATCGCGCTCGAGTGCCTCGACTTGCGCCTCCTTGGGCTCGCCCTTGAAGTACTCGTAAACCTGCGGCTGATAGCTTTCCCATTGATACAGGGGCTGGGGCGCCGTCTGGCACCCGGCGACCGCTGCGATTGCTGTCAGCATCAACGCCAACTTCACTGCCTTGCTCATCCGTGTACTGCTCCTTGTGGTGTGGCTGATCAGTTGCGCGGGTTCCAGGCGCCGGCGTTGATGCCGTCGACCAGGCGGTTGATCGCTTCGCGCATGGCCAGGTCCAGCACCTTGCCATTGAGGGTGGAGTCGTAGCTGGCGGTGCCGCCGAAGCCGATCACTTCACGATTGGACAGCGCGTACTCACCGGCGCCCTGGGTGGAATACACCACTTCGGACGTGCTGATGTTGACGATATTCAGAGCGACTTTGGCGTAGGCCACCTGGGTTTTGCCACGGCCAAGAATGCCGAACAGTTGGCGGTCGCCGGTCTCTTTGCGACCGAACTCGGTTACATCGCCGGTCACTACGTAGTCGGCGCCCTTGAGCTTCTGCACAGTGCCTTTGATCGCGGCTTCCTGGGAGATTTCGCCCATGTTGTCGCGGTCCAGCACGTTGAAGCGGTTGGTCTGCTGCAGGTGGGTGATGAGGATGGTCTTGGCCTGGCCACCGAGGCGGTCGACGCCATCGGAGAAAATGCCGCGCATGTAGCTGGAGCGGTTATCGAATTTGCCCACGGCAATCGGCACGCGCACGCCGGAATAGGCGATCTTGGCGCTGGCGACCTGCTCCACCGGCATCGCGCGGTTGCTCTCGGTGGCGCAACCGGCCACGGTCAACAGCGCTGCGGCGGTGAGGCCAGACAGCAGGATTTTGGAGAGTGTCTTCACGTGTTGCTCCTGAAATGGAAAATCGGCAGAGCTGAGGCCTGCGGCGATTCCGGGAGGAGTAACACGTGCGTCTGCATTCGTCCCTGAACCTGTAGTGCCGCAACGGCTGGCGCATTTTACGGAGTTAAGGGGGGTTCTCAAGTTGTTTCGCGCGGATATGTGAACCCTGCAGAACATGAAGATCCACTAGGCTTACTTGAGCTCCTTCACCAGATACTGGCCGGAGATCTGCGTGATCCCAGTCAGCGCCCGGCGCAAGGCCTCGGGGTCGGTGCGGTAGGTCAGCGGCGTGTAGCCATACACATTCTGGCCATTGAACGGCGTGATCGTCTCAAACGTGCGCCAGATCATCTGGTCGCCACGGTCCATCTGCGCAATCACCGAAATGGTCGGGTAGATCACGCTGCTGAACCCCTGGGTCAGGCGAAACCCCCACTCGGTCACCGTCAGCTGAATCTGCGCATCGGCGGGCTCATCGTCACCCACCACCTTGAGCGTTGACGTCTTGCCCAACGCATCGACAAAGCCCTGCTTGAGCAATACACCCACGTCGATGTTTTCGGCGTCCATCACCGTCAATATCGCTGCCGGCGTCGACATTTCAGCCAACTGCCCAAGCTTCATGCCGGCGGCAAACCCGGCACCGCTCAACGCCGCGGTCCCCACCTTCGACGCCCCGCTCGCCATGCCCACGCCGGCACCCAGCCCGGCTCCCAGCGCCGCGCCCCAGGCCTGTTCACGACCGAAATACACCATGTTCTTGCCCCACTTCACGGGCAGCACTTTCACGGTTTTGACCTGCGCGCGATTTTCCGGTGTGAGCGGGTGGCTGACGCAGCCGCCGAGGATGAGGGTGGTGAGGAGAATGAGGAGAAGGTTTTTCACGGCAGTCCCTTGGTGTTTTGGGTGTTTATGGTTGGATGCGTTTCATGCCTCCAGAGTATGTCGGCAACTGTTTGGAAGACTGTAGGGTTGAAAGCTCTTGCCAATAGAACAGCGTTTTGATGCCTTGCAAAAGCACCCCGCTAAAAAATAGAATTTCTACAGATCAGCGACGCCAAATGGCAACTGCCACGCTTGCCGGTGTTGGCTTTTTCGATGTGTTCGCGCACCAGTTGCGTCAGGCGGTTGGGGCTGAATCCTTCGCCCTGCTGGGTCAGGAACAAAACGCCATCGCTACCCGAAGTGCCGTAAGGGACTTCTTGCCCATTTTTATAACTGACTTGTGGGCGAGCTCCGGCACCAAGATCAGCGCCGACATCAATCTCAGATTTTTGGGGCGTGGGACGAACAGGTATCCCAGTAGAGGCAAGGTCATCTACCTTTCCGGCAGCGCCACCATTTGCTTTTGCACCAATTCACCTTTTCTCTTTGAGGTGATTTCGCCACGGTATAAGCAAACCGTCCAGCAGGACTCGATCAATAACACCGTCCTCAATAGCGCCAACGAAATTAGTATCTAACTGAAACTCAAAGGAAAGACTTTCTTTTTCAGATAGCTTTTTTACGGCACCTACCAGCGCCTCTACGTCATCTAGGTTTTTTGAGTCCATCTCAACAGGAAGCATGTTTGGCGGCAAAGCCGAATAAATCTCCAAAATCCCACCTACTACTTCCGCGCCACTTTCGTCTATCTCGTCAATAAAACTTGGCGGAGTAACGCTCCATATTCTTGACGCAGCAACCTCATTCACAAACTGCTGCACATTAGATCTAATAGACGGGTCCAAATCCTGAGCCACGTAAAAAATTAACTTTTGCTTCGCAAGCTCTAGCGGCATGGAATGCATTACTCAACTCCTTTTTTCGGTGGGTATGCCGGGAGAGCTGACCCTGGACCGCCCGGATTATATCTAAATCCTCCTGGCATATGCGCGTCCAGATGCCGTGTATCAGGCAGTGGCACAGTAGGAGATATCTTCACCTAGGTCACCAACCTGCTGATTGGTTAGCTTCGAAAGATCTTTACCTCGGGTGGCTGAAAACAGATCAAGTGTCGTACCCGACGTAACGGCTCCACCTGTCTGACCTAGCCCTTTTGCACCTGTATATTTTATTAGCTCTATGAAAATCTCCGCCCGCACAATAATTTTACCGCAGAGACCAGTCATGTATTGATATAAACCTGATAACTTGTTCTGGCGCATCTTCCAAGGAAGCTCTGTAGTCCGTAACAAAGCTAATTCCAGTCAATATACTTTCCTCTTTCTTTAGAAGGAAATCATCATCAGCATCATTAAATACAATCTCAAACTCTTTTTCTAAGCTTCGAAGATCATCCCCCACACCGACTCTATTAAATTTACCACAATAGCCTTCACCCACGGCAACTCTATAAAGCTTCCCGCTATTTTCGAAATACAGTGAGACCGCCTCATTCATAAACCGATATGATAATATAAGTTCATTACCAAAGCCGATCTTTCTCTTAACTCCGATCCAAGCGTTGTTTTTAATGAGAATGTCACGAACTGGCACTTCCGGACCGAACCAGTCAACCTCCCCAATTTTTTCGCTAACGTCGGGAAACGACTCACCTAAAAAGAATCCTGCTGCTGATATACCTGGCGCAAGGTCAGAGCTCAAATCAGGGAATAAATTTCTCATAGATCACTTCCAGCCCTTCCACTCACCGCCCTCATACTTCAGACGATTTCCTTGGGTATCATAGTATTGTTGATAACGCGTAATAGTGCCTGGCCTAAAATCAGGCGACGGATCAATTACCCGTATTTCTATATTTTTCGCACCAATCTTCTCAGTAGTAACAAGCTTATAGTAGGGACTATCGCCGTGGGTCCCACCGCCCGGATGGAACTCTACCTCTTTTATTGTCGGGTGTCCTTCAACGTTAAAGACCTGTGCTTTACCTGAAGTACCAGCCAATGGTGGTTTCGGCGTAAGGCTCGCACCATCAAGCATTAGCGACTGCTTGATGTCATCAATCGACTTACCCCACATGCTAGACGGTAATTCAGCAATATTTCGAGGAATCCCTGCTTGAGCGGCCAGATCGTCTCTCAGCCCAACACGCGCAATTGCTGAAGTAGCCGGCACTTCAGCTGCACCAGTCGCTTTTACACCAATCCCGCCGCTAAAATCCCCAGCGTTCTCTACCACAACCCCATTAAACGTAGTCGTTCCCGACGCATAACCATCAGAAAGCCTTCCGCTGAACTCCCCCTCAGCGCTGACCCAAGGAGGCGTAGCCGCCGAGCCCTTCGCCGCCACCTCCAACTCAGCCTTGGCAACCCTGGCCGTAACCTTCTCCGCCAGCAAGGCACCACCCTTCACCAGCCCGGCGCCATCAGCGAGAACGCTCGCCATATCAATCAAAAGCTTGCCGGTTTCAACCCCAGCCAGGTATGAACCACTGGCCCCGGCTTCTTCGTAGTGCATCTGCAATTTATCAAGGCGGTCGATGTACGATTGCTTGACCGAATCCCAAACACCACCGCTCTCGACGACGGATTTCAGAGCCGAGATGGTCTCTGTAAAGTTACCGGCCGTGTGCACAATGCTGTCGATGGATTCATTCAACCCAATAGCCGCACCTGAGAGTGCACCTGCTGTAAAGACGGCATCCTGCGAAATATCGATTGCCAGCCACTTGGTAGCGGTACCTGTGCGGCATCCCACACCCGGGCAAGCTGCCATTTCCGCATCACGCTGAGCTTTCTGCTCCTCGCTCAGATAGTTGTTCTGAACCGCATTTGTCCCCGCCTGCGCCCCCGTAACCGCCCCGCCCAGATCGCCTCCCGCAATCCCACCAGCCAACCCCGCAGCCAAACCGGACAACGCCGACACGGTCTCCTTCTGCTCCTGCGTCAGATCCGCCGTTGCCACTCCCGGATACATCTGGTGCGCAATGTACTCACCCGTCGCTGCGCCAGCCCCGCCGGCCAGTGCCGAGTTGCCTTGCGCCTGCGCTACCACCGCACCCAAGACCGCGTGAGCCATGGTGTTGAGGGCCGCGTTGTCGCCGGTGGTTTTTTTGATGACTTGGGCCAGGTACGGCGCCGAGGCGCCGGCGATGGCGGAACCGATGTCACCGCCGACTAGGCCTTGCAAGGCTGCTGTTACGGCTTGGGCGACGCGGGGGTAGTCGCCGCCGACGCCGTAGTCGGCCATGATTTTTTTGTATGCGGCGCTGGCGTGGATCTGGTCGCTCGATGGGTTATCAATGTTTTGCCTGGCCAGTTCTTCGCGTGCCGCCTTGTTGGCGTTGAGTTCGCCCTGGGTCCGAACGATATCGACCGTTTGCGTGCCAATATCGGCGATAAGCTGCACCTGCCGCAGGCGTTTCTGCTCTTTCTCCTTATCGAAAATCGGGCTGATGCTGCCGTTGGCGTGCTCGACGTCGTGGCTGAGCGTAGCGACGTCCTGCTGTTGTTTGGCAGGGTCGCGGATGTCGAGGGTGCCGTTGGAGATGGCCGAAGAGGTAGTGCCGCTGTCGCTGTCGCCGTGGTTGAAGGCGATCAGGGTGCCGGTGGGCATGTTGCTGATGAAGGCGCCAGAGCCATCACTGCCCGTGCTGACGCTGGCGCTTTGCAGTTTGCTGCTGTACTCGGCCTTGTTCTTCAACACGCTCCAGCCGAGGGTACTGGTGCTCAGACGGTTTTTGTCTGACGTGGCGGTGCTGGCGATCACGCTGCCGTCGAGTTGGGTGTGGTTGCCCACGTCGACCTGGTAACCGCCCTTGCCGGCGAACAGGCCGGTTTGCTCCTGCACGCTTTGGTATTTGGAGTCGAGCTTGCTTTTGCTGACGCTGAGGTTGGCGCTGCCGCCTGAGCCGATGATGGCGTAGCTGACGCCGGCGCTCGCATCGGTCTGCCTGGACTTGTAGTTGTCGCTGTCTTGCAGACTTTGCAGCGTGAGGTCACGACCCACGGTGGCGGCGATTTTGTCTGCGCTGACCTGCGCGCCTTTGAGGGTCGTGTCGCGCCCGCTGGTCAGGTTGATCTGGTTGCCGGCGTCCAGCGTGGTCTCGGTCCAGGTGGTGCCGTTGCCTTTTTCGTTGCCTGTGCCTTTGTTGGCATTGGCGAAGATACTCAGCCCGCCGCCGTCGGAGCCTACGCCCAGGCTGATGCCCACCGCCCCGCCGCTGCTCTTGCTGTTGCCCTCGAGTTTCTGGTTGTTGGCTGCCGCTTCCAGGCGAATATCGCGCTCGGCTGCCAGTTGCATCTGGTTGCCGGCCTGCAGCTTGCTGCCTTGCACACGAATATCACCCGCGTCCCCGGGCGTGCCGTTGCCGTCGGCCACGATGGTGAGGTTGTTGCCGGCGGTGAGGCTGCTGCCCTGGCTGAGGGTTTGTTCCTGGGTCTGTTTGGACTCGGACTTTTGTGAGCCCAGAGAGAGGCTGATGCCCACGAACTGCGCGACGTTTCCGCCGTTGATGCCCCCGTCCTTCTGCGCCGCCTGCCACGCCTGCACACCGGTCAAGCCGGCCTTCACGCCTTGCAGCGCCGACAGGCGAGTGTCGTCCTCGTTCCTGGCCTGTTTGGCAGTCTGGTAGGCGCTGTCCACCGCGCGGCCCACGGTGCCGGACAACGCCAGGGTCAAGCCGCTGGATTTGCTCTTGGCGGTCTGCTCACTGCGGTTGTTGTTCTCGGACGCCAGGATGCTGACATTCTGCCCGGCCAGGCTAATGTCCTTGCCGGCCACCACGTCGGAGCCACGCAAGGTCAGGTCCTTGCCGGCCTGGATGTTCACGCTGCCCAGCACGCTGCCAACATTGCTGGCGCGGGTGGTTTCGGTGCTGCTGGTGGTGGTGTTTTTGTTGCTGCTGGAGCCTAGCGTGACGCCGATACCGCCGGTGCTCAGCAAGCCCGATTTTTTGACCGAGGACGAATGGCTCTGCTCGAAGCTTTCGGTGGCGCCGCCGATCAATACGTTGCGCCCGGCCTGCACGCTTGTGGCGTGGGTGGACACCACATCGCTGGCCGTGGTGCCGATGTCTCGACCGGCACGCACCACCACCGTGTCGCCGCTGATGGAAGAGCCTTGCTGGGCGATCTGGTTGCTGCTGTCGATGCGTGTCTTCTGGCTGCTGGAGAGCAACCCGCTGCTGGTCTTGGTTTTGCGGTAATAACTGTAGTCGCTGTTCTGCGCGGCGTTCAGCGCCAGGTCATTGCCGGCGTACAGGTAGGCTTGCTGGCCGGCACTCGCGCGGCTGGCTGTGGCGGTCAGGTCGTTGCCAGCGCTCAGGGACAGGTCGCCACCGGCCACCAGCGAGGTGCCCACCTGTTGAACGTGGTCCTCTTTGCTGGTGACCTTCTTCGAATTGAATGCCGAATGCTGCTCGTTGGTGACCGCGCCAAGGTTCACATTGCCCGTCGCCGCCATCGCCAAATCACGCGTGGCATTGAGCTGACTGCCCACCGCGCTGATATCGCGCCCCGCCACCACATGCAGATCTCGGCCCGCCTCGACCACCGAGCCCTGCTGGGCCAGGGTGCTGAAGCTCGAGCGGCTACCGATGTTGCCGCTGTTCAGGGTGTGCGAAGCGGTGACGTTGACGTCGCCCTTGGCCTGGACGATGGTGTCGGCGCCGCTCTTGAGTGCGCCGCCGACGTTGTTGATGTTACCGCCCGCTTGCAGGGTGAGCGCGTTGGCCGACTCAATGCGCGCGGCGTTGTCGACGAAGTCGCTGCGCTCGGTGCGGTAGCCGCTGGCGCTTTGGTGAGTGGTGACGGTGCGCTGGTTGAGCAGGTCGGCGCCGGCAGCGAGGTTGACGTCGCGGCCGGCGAGAATGCCGCCGGCACGGTTGCTGAGGGTGTTGCCGCTGAGCAGGTCGAGGCGCCCGCCGGCTTGCATCAGGCCACTGTTGGTGAGGTTGCCGCCAGCGCTGGCGAACAGGCTGCTGGTGGCGCGCAGGGTGCCGACGTTGTTGAGGTCGGCGCCGGCCATCAGGCTCAGATCGTTGCCGGAGATCAATGCGCCGTTGGGCGCCAGGCGGTTGCTGGCCTGGGCCAGGTACAGCACGGGCACCAACACTTGCTGGCCGGCGACGGTGGCGTTTTCCAGCCAGACGATGTCATGGGTCAGCGCCGCGACCTGCTCGGCAGTAAGGCTCACGCCCACGGACAGGTTGAGCGCGGTTTTGCTGGCGACGGCGTTGTCCATCAGGCGCTGGTACAGGGCGGCGTCGCTGGTCAGGCCATCGATGAACCGCTGGCCGGTGCGGGCGAATACGGCTTGCTGGATCAAGCGTTGTTCGTATAAGCCGTCACCCAGGCGCTTTTGTGCCAGGTCCGGGTTGAAGCCCAGCTTGGCCAGCAGGTAATCCGACCCCAGGAACTGACGCATGTCGGTCAGCGCCGGGTTGGTTTCGATCAGGTACTTTTGCGGGTTGGCCGCGAACTGGCTGCTGGGCAGGCCGCTGGCGCCGGTGCCGTCGTTGAGGTGGAACAGGCCGTTCTGCCCGGTGGGCAAGCCAAAGCCCGGCAGGCCGAGGGGGTTGACCTGTTGCTGGGCGACGTCCGGCGGCAGTTGCGGGTTGAGGCTGACCAGGGTGGAGTAGCCCGGCGCGCGAGTGTCGGTTTTGACGCCGCTGCCCACGTAGGTGTAGCCGCCGCGCACCACGCTGTTGTCGATGCCGGCCTGGGCTTTCACATTGACGGCGCCGCCGGCCTGGATCACCGCTGCGTAACGCTGGTCGGAAGGCGCCAGCTCGGTGGTCTTGAGGGGCACCCACTCGCGCTCCATGGTGCCGATAAAGGCAGCCATGGCGGCCTCGACGCCGCTCATGTTGTTGGGGTCGTAATTCGCCCCGCCGATGGAATAACGCTGGTTGAACGCAGCCGCAGGCTCGGCCCAGATTTCCGGGTGACGGCTGCGCTCGGAGGCAAAAATACGTTCGCTGAGGGTGTCGTGGGTCACCAGGCCCACGTTGTTCAACTGGTTGACGACGGCAGTCAGGTTGCCGCCGGCGGCGATGCTACTGCTGCTGTTGAGCAGCTCGCCACCGGTCAGCAGCATGTTGCCGCCCGAGGTGATGCTGGACGCCGCGCTGGCTTGCGTCACGATCAAGTGCTCACGCTGGGCAATCAGGTACGGGCGGTTTTCCTTGCCGCCGTCACAGTCGCCGCCCGTGACATTGAAGATGCACGCGGTGGGCGTGATGGAAGCGCTGTAGATGCCCGATTCGCTGGTGAGCAGCGTGCGGATGTTCTGAAGGGTGCTGGCGGCGAGGGTCAGGTTGGCGTCGGTCTGGATCGTCGAGGAACTGTTGACGATGCTGTCGGCCAGGCCGCCCTGGCCGTCGCGGTCGATGCGCAGGTTGCCCAGGGCGTAAATGTTGGCGGCAAGGTTTTTCAGGCGCTCGACGCGCAGGCTCATGTCGCCGCCGCTGAAGATCAGGCCATTGTCATTGAGCAGGCTGGCGGCGCTGACGGTCGTGGCCCCGCCGCTGCCGAGGGTGCCGAGGTTGTTGACGGCTGCGGCGCGCAGGCTGAGGTCGGTGGCGGCGGTCATGCGGCCGCTGTTGTTGAGCGTGCCGCCCAGGGTGAGGTCGAGGGTGCCGTTACTGGCCACGGCGCCGGCGGTGGTCCAGTCCTGGCCGCTGCCCACCAGCCGGGTGCCGGCCAGCAGTTTGCCGCTGGCGGTCTGGTTGAGGGTGCCGACGTTGACGGTCAGGCGCTCGGCCTGGATCGTGCTGCTGTTGGTCCAACGGGCTTTGTCGAGGGTCAGGTCGCCGTGGCTGACCAGGCTGCCGCCGACCTCATCGAGGTTGATGCCGCTGAGGTCGAACACGCCGCTGCCCACATGCAGCACGCTGCCGCCGGTGTTCTGGAACAAGCCGGCAGCAAGGCTCAACTCGTTGTTGGCCGCTTCCAGAGCGCCGCTGTTGCTCAACAGGCCGCCGATGATGTAACGCGTTTTACCGGCGCTGCCCAGTGCCCGCATCTGGCCGCTGTTGCTCAGGCTGGCGGCGCTCACATCCAGCGTGGTAGCGCTCTCAATCAGGCTGCGGTTGTTGAGTGCGCCGCGCAGACTGACGTCGATGGCCTGCCCGGCGATCTGCCCGGCGTTGTCGACGTCGCCGCCACGCAACGACACACGATTGCCGGCGAACACCGCGCCGGTGCCGTTGCTGAACTGGCCGGCGTCGATCAGCACGTCCCCGGCTCTGGACGACAGCCGACCACCGTTGTTGTCCAGGCTGCCGGCGCTGAGGGTGAGGCCGGCGTTTTCGCTGTGGATCAAACCGTTGCTGCCGTTCTGCAGCAGGCCTCTGGTGGTGACCGTCACGCCGTCGTTGGCGGCCAGGGTGCCGTTGTTCTGGTTGTCGAGGCTGTTGGCGAACAGGCTCAGCAGCCCCTGGCTCGCGAGCTTGCCGCCCTGGTTGTCGACATGGCCGGCGCGCTGGACCAGCAGCGGCCCGGCGCTGGCCAGCTTGCCGTTGCGGTTGATCAGGTCACCGAGCAGGTCGAGGGTGATGGCCGCGCCGCTGGTGAGGCTGCCGACGCTGTTGTCCAGGGACTGGCCGTGCAGCACGATGGCGCCGCTGCTGTCGATCGAGCCGCCGGCGCTGTTGTCGAGCAAGCCGCTGACGTTGAGGGTTTGCGCACCGTCGCTGGAGATAATGCCGGCGTGGCGATTGTCGAGCTGAACCGTGTTGACCACCAGCGCGTTATCGCTGAGCAGACGGCCCTGGTTCTGGTTATCCACAGCCGCCGCGTTCACCGTCAGCGCCTGTTTGGCGCTGAGGGTGCCGCCCTGGTTATTCAGAGTTTGGGCGACCGTGGCGGTGAGCGCGCGGTTGGCGATCAGCGTGCCGGTGTTGGTGATGCGCTGGGCGTTAAGGGTGACGTCGCCGTTGGCATTGCGGGAGTTGTCGGCGTTGACCCCGGCTTCGACGATGCCGTTGTTGGTCAACTGGCCGTTGCTGGCCAGGCTGATGCTGTCGCGGGCGGCGAGGGTTTTGCTATTTTTCAGCTCGCCGCGGGTTTGCGCCTTGAGCGTGGTACCGGCGTAGACCGCGCCTTTGGTCTCAAGGCTGGCCGCGTTGATGTTCACCGCGCCGCTGGCCGCCGCCTGGGCCATGCTCAAGTGGCCGTTGGCATCCAGCTGGATGTCGCCGCCGCTGGCCGCCAGCGTGCCGTCGAGCTTCACGCCCACGCCAGCCTCGGTGCCCACTAGTTTGATTGCACCGGCGTACATGCCGCCCAGGGCCGACGAGTCGATGGCCAGCTCCGGCTTGGCGCTGCCGTCATCGGCGCGCGGGGTGGCGTTTAAGGTTTTGGCGTCGACGTCATTGCGCCCGGCAATCACGTTCAGCTCGCGTGCATTGATTTGCGCGTTGATTTTGGCGGTACGGGTGATGATCTCGAAACGGTCGACATTGCTCGCGTTCAGGCCCTGACCGTCGATGGTCACCGCGCCGCCGTCGACCTGATAGCGCTGCAGCTGGCCGCTGGCATCGAGCACCGGCTTGCCGGTGGTCAGCGTCACGTTCGGCGTGTTGATGAAGCCGCAGCCGCTGCAGGTAACGCCATACGGGTTGGCCACGATCACCTTGGCCGACTGCCCCGCCACCTCGGTGTAACCGCGCAACTGGCTGGGGCTGCCGCCGTTGACCTCGTTGAGAATCACATTGGCCGCGCCGGCCTTGAGGTTAGGGTTGCCGACAATGATGCCGCCCAACTGCGTGTTCTGCAGCGGCGCGCTGGCGTTGTTGAGGATCACCCCATTGGGGCCGACGTTGTAGTCGCTGAACTGGTTATGGGACAGGCCGCTGCCATTGGGCGTGGCGATATTCACCACCGGCACGCCATTGCCCGCCTGGCCGACCGTAGTGCCGGGGCCGTTCACCACAATCCCCTCGGCCTGGGCCAGCAACGGCTGCCAGAACAGCAGGTTGGCCAGGATCAAAGCCAAGCCACGTTGGCACAGGCGTTTCAGGGCAAAGGCGGGGCGAGCGTCCATATTCAAAATCTCAAGGCGACGGAGCGATAGAGACTGTTCGATCCGTCGAAACTTATTGGGTGGCACACAGGCATCGAACTTGCCGGGTTGAGTGCAGGGCCGAGCGACTGGGCACGCAATTTTTTGACTAATAACAACTTCACATCAGCGTAAAGATGAAATTCCGGTTGTTGGACGCGTTATTCCGACAAGCGGCAGCTGTATTGAGGGCAGTTTGTTTGCGGGCTGATGATTAGTTGCCATTATTTAGCCAGCAAACTGCCGTCGAGATAGATTAGTACCGGGAAGGTTGGAAAAGTTCTTGGGGGGATTGTGAAACGGGTCGCAAATAGTGGAAGTCCCGTGACGCGGCCTTTGATGCCTTGCGCGGTTTTGATCGGGCGGCTTATAGTCCCGCCGTCGCTCAACAGAGCGATGGGATTTGGCGATCCGTAAACGAGTGCAAAAACGGTCTGCGTTTTTTTGCAGGCATTTTTGCACCCGCAAAGTCGTGTTATGGCGGCTGTGCGCGGGAGACCTTCGGGTCTGCCGGTTACTCGTTTCCGGTTCGCCAACCTGCGCACAGCTGCCACCTGACTCGTTTGGCGACGATGGGGTGATGGCTTTCATACCATCAAAACGAGACTTCACATGAATAGATACATGCCTCTTACCGGCCACGACTGCACCGTCCCAGCGCTGATTATCGACACCCAGGCACCGCTGGATGTACTCCACGACGCCGCCGTATACCGCATCCGCGCTGTTACCCAATTGCTGGAGAACCTGGCGTTTCGCGATCAATTGAGCAGCGATGCGGTGGTGCTGCAAGATTTTGCGCAGTTGCTGGCAACTCCGCTGCGCGATGGGTGTGATGTGTTGGATGTGATCAGTCGCGGGCTTAATGCGGATCCGGTCTGAGTGAAAGTCGGGCGGCCGTAGTGTCGCCCGTTTTATGCGTGAGCAGTACAACCAAATAAATTCGTCCCTTTTTTCATCCCGGAATTCTGAGCTCTGAAATCAGATCTAAGAATTCAGACTTAGTCAGCTCAAACGCTTTCCCTTCTTCCATTGCCATCAATGAGAGAAGTATTCGATCTTCCGGATGAGTAATTTCTTACCCATGATGCTGATAAATTTCAAACGCAAATTTAGAAATGCTGAATACGTCGAAATCTGCGGACAGTTTCTTCTCAAGATCATTAGCTATGATCATATCGTGTGTACATTAATGCCCAACCTTCAACTCTGCAACTGCAAGGAAAACCAAACAAAACGGACAGATTTATTAAACCACTTTCTACTATCAACTCAAATTAAAATAAAACTCTCCTTTTTCATTCTAGAATATATAACAATTTTCAAGGTAACTAGTTTCATGCTGCCATGAGACTATCTTACTTTCGGGCGATACAAGTACCGAATAGCGGCAATCTCTGGCCCAAGTTATAGATTAGCGTGCAAAGCTGCTTTCCTTTGTTAACCTATCGAACGTTTTATCGTTGTTGGCGGGAGACCAAAACGGATCAGTACATGTATGTGGCGTGCTGGAGCAAATGCTGTATACGTGAGAATCAAAGCTGGACCCGATCCATCTATGCTTACTGGACAGCCACACTGAACGCGAGGGCGCGCATCCCGCGACCAAAAACATAAATACCATTGCGACGATAACTTCGCTCATGCTTTTTCTCCGCTTCAGAAAGCAGCTAAAATACATAACATCCTTTTACGTTAGAGGTTTCGTACCTCCATGACTTTATTGACCGATCGGCAGCGACAAAAACCGAATATCGACAATCCCTAATCCAGGTTATGTAATACCGCTTGCCTCTGCTTTCATCAACAACCTTATCAAACGTCCGCTTATTATTTACAGGCGACCAATATGAGTCGCCACATCCTCGTGTGCAGTGCTTGTAAAGGTGGGAATCGAACTGAGTACCTACCCTGAGGTTCATTCCATTTTCCCAATTGGAACGGGAAGGTGCGCAGCCAATTAAGGCTGCCAACAATAAGATCAGTAACCATATATAAACTTTCACAATTTTCTTCCATTCAATAAAAAGGGGGAATAAAAGGATATATTATTTAATTTTCTTCATCCATGACAGCGTCAAAATGCCTATCCCAACAGGGATCGCGTAAGCGAAAACACCCGGAAACAGATCTGCAATATCAGCCCAACCAAAATTCCAAACTCCAATTTTTGAATAACTAACCAGCGAACCTATAAACTTTCCAATAACCCCTATCAAAAAAAACAAAAAAAACCACATAAATCAATAGCAATGAAAATGCCTGTAATCTGGACTTTGGTTTAATAACTTTTTCTCTCCTGCAGCACTATTAATTTCCGGATCTCGCCATCATGTACATTTAACAAAAGATAAAAGCACAGCATTAGCCGTTGGACAGAGATACGGAAAACCTGTGACCTCATAATTGACTCTCTAAAAATGCATCAAAACGGCTTAGCTTTTTATCTAGCTGAAAATGGTATATGGCTAACAACCCACGTTCCGCCACAATATATTATGCAGGAACAAGGAAGCTCCATCTAGCATAACGGTCTGGATACACGCACCTTATAGCTTAGGTTTACCGAACACCTAACTCTCAGAGTAAATCTTTTCACTCCAAAGAAAAAGTTTTAGCTATCACATATACAGCGACACCTACAGAATGGAAAAACAATCTATAATGAGTATAATCGGAGATACCAGACTTTTCTTTATCTATATCTACCATCTCTGAGCAACCATACTCGACCAAACAATTAAGAAGCTCTATGCCTTCATCACTTGAACAGCTAAAGGGGCTGTACCCAGGGAACGGCAACTTATAAAAGTATTTTGCCTTTTTAAATCGAAACGTTTTTTTTCGTCGGAACCCCCATCATCGGGCTCAAAAAAAATTTATGATCAGTTCTGTTCCTTCATAAAGTATTTCAATACTACTCTCACCATCGAGGGGCAGAAAACTATTCATATCAACAAGCTTTTTAGGACTAGATAATTTCATTTTGTTTATTTTCTCGCCTTCTCTACAGAGCCTTCATAGTTTTTATTTCCCGCCTTTGCAAATTTAACTATGAGAATATTTCGGGAAAGTCCAAAACGATAACAGTCCGGTGATTAACGCGCTTCCAAAAAAAGCAATTGAAGCAGGAAGCATGCTGTCCACAAAGCTGTAATCATAACTATTACGAAGCAAGTAAAAGTCCGCCAAAAACATCCAAAACGAAGCAACCACAGCTCCGCAGATCGAAACATTCCGGCAAGCTTTAAAAGTTTTAGCTGGCTTAACAAAACTTATACAACATGCAAATACAAGGGAAGGAATAAAAAACACTAACTGCGTAAAAAACGGAGCAGTCAACAGGATTGAAAACGCTTCTCCCCCTCTGACTTGCCCCAGCAAACGAGCATCACTAAACAGACCTATCAGCATAATGATAAGAGAAATTGGCCCTATGATTAGACCTGCGAGAAAAGGACAAAATAAAAATACGAAAAATATTTTTATTGTCGGGTATTTCTTGACGCTCATGGCGCGCACCCTTGGCTTGCTGAATAACCGAGCAACTTACATCCAAACTTAACTCTTGACTTATAATCCAAGATATCAACACCACCCTCTATGCGCTGGGTTTCCACAAAAGGGATATATTTCATAAACCCATCGACGCTGGTGGCTTCCTTGGTCAGTTCTACAAACCGCGTATGATCCTGCAAGTATGCTTCATGAATAGGCTGGAGAGTTGCCTGCTCATTTTTTAGCTGATTTATATCCCACGCTACTGGGTCGGTCGCCTTTTTATCGTAAAGGGCTTTAAAGTTATCGTAACCGCCAGCCATAAGAGCATCTCCTGCCGCCTTGCGCCAGTCATACACAGGTGCTAACGCCCATCCCGCTCCAAAGGTCAAATATGACGCATTCCCGTCCGCCCCCAGCCCGGTAATAGGTGCACGCGAAACAGTATCTGCGCCTCCAAACCATTTTGCACCAATACCCAATTGATGTTCATAGGTATCACTGGCACTAAAAAAGTTTGCTCGATTATCAATTGTATTGAAATAGGATACAAAGGAGCCTTTTCCTTCCTCGGTATTATATAAATAATCGAATGTGTTTTTTGATGAGCGCTCAACGTCTTCGTGCATCACATTCCATGCATCTTTAATAGCAGTATACTTTATTGCAGAGCTCACTGCCGTCCGGCAGCTATCGCTACCGGGGTTTTTGGAGCATATATCGTTCATTTCGTCATCCAAAAACTTACTTAGTCTTTCAGCCTCTGTTTTCGCAGCAGTTTTTTCAGCGTCTGTCGAGCAGGTCCTACCCGATATGCAATCTCTGACTTCATCAAATTTTTGATGGGTTAAGTAATTAAACGTAGTCGCCTTTTGTGCTACCTGTGCGCCCTTTTCCAGGTCGCCATCTACCGCAGCCGCGGCCACCAAACCGGTCAGCTGTGAAAGCATTAACATGATGTCTTTATTATCTTGGGCTGCCCAAGCTAACTGATTAATTAACGCTTCGTTCAATCCTGCAGCCGCAGCCCCAGTTTTGAAATCACTGCCCGTCGCTTCAGCCAGCAATCCCCCCATCAAAGCATGCGCAATAATCTTCTGAGGACTCCCATTAGGGAACGTGACGTAATCACCCACCCAATTAAACCCGGTAGCCATCGCAACGTTGCCAGCCTCTCCCAGCAAGGCAGCATTGAAATTGTCGCCGAAACTTCCACCTTGGACGGCCGTTGAAATCCCGCTAGAGATTACCGCCCGGCCTCCCGTACGCAGCGCGATATCACCCGCTGACGTCCAGGTGAAAATATCTTTGGAAGAGTTAGTAACCGCCAAGGTTGAGCCCGTACTTGGGGTAACACCTTGGACGGTAGTTGTGCCTGCACCTGCGCCGTCAGCACCAGCGAACCAGTTGGTGTCGGCATACTCAAGGGCACCCGCCGTAAACCCAGCGACTGCTGCGCTTTTCAGGCTATTGGCGCTGGCCGTTTCCTTAAGCGCTGCACCTAAATTGCCCTTGTTGTTGATGGTGCTGGTGACTGCCGTCGTACTCAGGCTGGTGCTCACCGCTAGGGTGGCGCCCTGCAACCCAAATCCTACCGGCCCCATAATCGCCGCCATCATGATCGCAATCGCAATCTTGGCACCGGCGCCCAATCCTGAGTTGTCGTACTTGAAGCTCTCGTGAATCTCTTTCACCTGGCGCCAATCAATGTCGCCACGTGCCTCAGCTTGCTTGAGCCAGGCTAAATTAGGATCAGCCTTGACCATCGCATCAACGGTCTGGCTTACGGTCTGCTGATCGACCTGTTTAACATCGATACGAATGCCTTCGGCGGCCTTAATGACAAGCTGTCCTTGGGCAACCAACTCGCTCTGACGCAAGGTTTCATCGGTGTTTCCTTTACCCTTGGCACTGAACCAGGAGAGGTCGCTTTTGCTTTTGGTATGGCTCTCATCGTGCAGGTCCTTTACCCCTTCAAAGACGACTGCACCGCCGCTATCGAGGATCATGTCCTTACCGCTGTTGAGCTTGGCGACTTGGTACAACTGGTCGCCGCCACTTTTCAGAACTAGGTTGCCACCCGTCTTGATCTCGGTACCTACCTGAGTGGTACGAGTAACTTCATCCATCTGCGCCTTTTTAGCGCCCCAGCTTCCTTTCTCCTTCATGTCATACAACGTATGCGTGCTGTCCTGCGCCGCCAACAAACTCAACTTATCCCCGCTATACAGATAAGCCTCATTCCCCGCACTGATCTTGCTCGCAACAATCGTCGTGTCACGCCCGGCCTGGCTGACAAAATCCCCACCCGCCGTCAGTACGCTCGCCACTTGGGTGGTCTGGTCGTCCGAGGTCTTGATGCGTTTCTTGCCGTGTTTCTCCTTGCCTTCGACGTTGTGCATGTCGCTGACCGACGCGACGTTGAAGTCGCGTCCGGCTTCGACCGTGAGGTCTTTGCCGGCGGTGGCGCTGCTGCCGATGACGTTGACGTCCTGCCCCGCTTTCATCGTCAGGTTGCCGCCCGCCGTGACGCTGGCGGCGAGGTTTTTGACGTCGGTGGTGATGCTGGATTTTTCGCCGCCGTCACGAATCTCGTGTTTGACGCTGGTGTCGCTGGCGGCGATCAGGTTGAGGTCGCGGCCGGCGCGCAGGGTGGCGTCGTTGCCGGCGACCAGTGCGCCTCGGTTGGTGAGGTCGCGGCCGGCGTCCATGGCGAGATTTTCGCGGGCGACGATGGTGCCGGCGCTGGTGTCGGTGAGGGTGCGCATGCCGGCGCCGTCACGCACCTGGATGGCGGTGGTGTCGTTGGTGATGTCGCCTTTGAGGGCGGCGAGGCTGACTTGTTTGCCGCGAATTTCGCCGGCCATGGCGTTGCGGATGCTGTCGTCGGCCAGCAGGCTCAGGTTATTGCCGGCTTCCACGAGGCCGCCGGTGTAAATGCTGCCGCCACGGCTGGCGGCGGTGAGGTTGTTGCTGGCGCGCAGGGTGCCGACGTTGATGAGGTCGCCGCCGGTGACCAGGTTGAGGTCGCGGCCTTGGATCAGACTGTTGCCGCGCACGTTGCGCGATTCGGCCTGGGCCAGGTAAAGCACGGGCACCAGGACGGTCTGGCCGTCGATAACGCGGTTTTCCATCCACACGATGTCGTGGGTCAGGGCACCGACTTGCTGGCTGGTGAGGGTGACGCCCAGGCTCAGGCGCAGGGCATCCTTGCTGGCCAGCGCGTTGTCCATCAGGTAGCGGAACTGGTCGGCGTCGCTGTAGAGGCCGCCGGCGAGGAAGCGTTGGCCGGTTTGCGCGAGCACGGCGTCGCGGATCAGGCGGGTTTCGTACTGGCCGTCACCGAGGCGGCGCCAGGCGTTGTCGCCGGTGAAGCCGAGTTTGCCGAGCATGTAGTCGGAGCTGAAGAAGCCCGACAGCGAGGTGAACTCGCGGTTGGTCTCGATCAGATAACGGCTGGTCGGGTCGGGATTTTTGACGAACAGGCCGTATTCGCCCTTGGGCAGCTGGAAGTTCGGCGCAGTGGTGGGATCGACCGGGGCGAAGGCGGTGCCGGTGTAGTCCACGGGCACGAAGCCGCCGCCGGGGGCGACGGCAGCCACTGGCAATACGCTGCCGGCTGCTTGGGCACTTGGGTCGTTGGCGTGTTTGCTCAGGTTGATGTTGATGCCACCGACCGGGATGCCGGTCTGGTCATCGCCCAGGCGTCCGGTGAGTTGGGCCAGGGTGTTGTCGTGCAGCGTGCCGTTTTGCAGGGTGCGGGTGACGTTGAGGTTGACGGTGCCGCCAGCTTGCAGGGTGGCGTCGTAGCCGGGGCCGCTGTTGTCGGTCCAGGTGGTGACGTCGCTTATGTAGGCGAAAGGAAAGCTATTGGGTGAGCGGTTTTTCAGCTCTTCGAAGCGCGCCTTATCGAAATGCCCAGCCGCCGTGGCCGCATTAAAAGCGGGAACGTCGACATGTTGCATGCTTTCAAACAAATCGTCGGAAATGCGACCTGGCGTGCTGACGACAATCTTGCGCTGCCCTGTGCGCGTGGCGGCGCCCTGGTTGAGCAGGTCACCGGCGGTGATACTCAGGTCGCCATTGGCAGCCATCAGGCTGTAGCGGTTCTGCACATTGTCGCCTTGCAGCAGCATGTTTTTGCCAGCCACCAGGCGCGCCGCCACCGAATCTTTGGTCGCCGCCTCAAGGTACGTCTCGTAGATGGTGATCAGGCCTTTTTCCCAGCTGTCTTTCTCACCGCAGTGCTGGCCACAGACCCAACTCAAGCTGCCTGTGGTCAGCGTCTGCCCGAGTTCGAACTCATCTTTGGCGTTTTCGATAAAGCCTGCATTGATGCCGATCGAGCCTTCGCTTTCCACGGTGCCGGAGCGGTTGCTGAACAGCACGGCACGCCCGCCATCCTGTGCGGCGAAGCTCAAGTTGCCCTTGCTGTAGACATCGCCATAGAGGTTGCTGAAACCATTGCTGCGCAGGGTCATGTCGCCGCCGCTGAACAACAGCGAATCGGCAGCATTGGTGATGCCGTTGACGGCAGTGAGGTTCAGCGCACCCTGGGCACCGAGGGTGCCACGGTTGTTGAGCTGTGCGGCGGCGATATCCAGCTGCTGGCGCGCCGTGAGGAAGCCGAGGTTGTCCAGGGTGCCGCTCAGGTTAAGCCGCGTATTGACGGCCGCCAGACGCCCGCCGTTCTGGCTGAGGTTATTGGCCGTCACCGTCAGGTTTTGCAGGGCCGAGACGCGGCCGCTGTTGGTGATGTCGCCACCGGTGGTGATGCTCAGGTCACCGTCGCTGAGCAGTTCGCCGCCGTTGTCCAGACTGGCTACGTCAAGCACCAGGCCCTTGCCGCTGGCCAGGCGGTCGCCTGCCTTGAGGGCCAGGCCCTGAGCGCTTTTGTAGGTGAGCGCTTCGTTGAGCTGCACGCTGCCCAGGCCGTCGACCTTGCCGAACGCCCAATCGGCGGTGCCCATGCCGTTGATGCGGCCCAGGCTGCCGCTGAGGCTGGCGGTGTTGAGGTGGAACAGGCCCAGGCCCGCATGCTGCACCCGGCCGGACTGGTTGTTCAGGCTGGCGGCATCGAGGCTGAAGGCGGTGCTGCCGAATTCGAGGGCGCCGTTCTGGTTGTTGACCGCGCCGCTGAGGTTGAGGCTGCTGCTCGCCCCGCCCAGCGCGCGCAGTTGGCCGCCGGCGCTGTTGTCGAGGTTGCCGCCGCTGAGGGTCAGGCCCTGGTTGGCTTCGATCAGGCCGCCACGGTTGGTCAGGGTGTCGCGTGAGGTCAGGGCGATCCGGTTGCCGCTGATCTGGCCGTTGCCACTGTTGTCGAGAGTGGCACCGCTGACGGTCACCTGCTCTTTGCCGAACAGCTTGCCGCCGGTGTTGACCAGCGCTTGGACCGTCAATTGCAGGTCGCCCACCAGGCTCGCCATCAGGCCGTCGCCGCTGTTGTCGGCCTTGGCAGCGGTCACGTTGAGCGTGTCGCCTTGCACCGTGCCGCCCTGGTTGTCGAGGGTTGCGGTGTTCAGTTCCGTCAGGGCGCCGCCGCTGAGGATCAGGCCTTTGCGGTTGCTCACGTCCTGGCCGTTGTAGCTCAGGCCCTGGTTGCCGGCCAGCAGTTGGCCGGCGTCGTTGTTCAGGTGCTGGGCGGCGATGTCCAGGCGCTTGCCGCGCAGGGTGCCGGCGTTGTTGTTGAGGGTGGTGAGTTGCTTGACCAGTACGCTGCGCTCGCCGGCATCGATGACGCCGTCGACGTTGGTCAACAGGTCGCTGACGTTGAAGGTGATATCACCGCCATTGCTGACCAGCGCGCCCTTGCTGCTGTTGTTCAGGGTTTGCGCGGTCACTTCGACGCTGTTGCCGAGCAGGATGCCAGCGCTGTTGTCCAGGCGCTCTCCTTGTAGCTGCAGCAGGCCTTCGCTCTGGATGCGGCCCTGGGCGTTGAGCAACTGGCCGGGGCCCTTGAGCAGCAGGCTCACGCCCTGGGCGCCACCGGCGAGCAGGCCGGCCGCGCGGTTGTCGAGGCCCGAGGCGCGCACGTCGAGTTGGTCACCCAGCACGCGGCCGGCACGGTTGTCGATCTGCCCGCCGCTCACATTCAGCAGCAGTTGCTTGCCGGTGATCACGCCGCTCTGGTTGTCCAGGTTCGCGGCGCCCAGTTGCACGTTGCCCTGCCCGGCCTGCAAGCGGCCCAGGGCGTTGTTGAGCTGTTGCGCGACGGCGAGGGTGAGCGTGCCGGTGTTGGCGCTCAACACGCCATCGGCGTTGCTGCTGAGCGTGCCGGCGGTGAGGTTGAGGTCAGTGGCGGCCTGGGCAAAACCCTGGCTGTTGTTGAAGGCGTTGGTGGCGTTGAGGTTAAGTACGCCGCTGTCGGCTTGCAGCAGGCCCTTGAGGCTGTTGTCGATGTTGCCGGCGTTTACCGTAAGCGCGTTGCCCAGCAGCACGCCGTTCTGGTTGTTCAGATTGCCTGCGTTCACCGTCATCTGGCTGGCGACGATTTGCCCACCGCTGTTGTTTAGCTCGGTGCTGTTGAGCGCCAGGCTGCCGCCGGACATTTCGATGCGGCCCTGGCGGTTGTCCAGGTTTGCGCTGGTGAGCGTGGCGGCCTGGCCGTCACCAAAGCGGATCAAACCGCCAAGGTTGACGATGGCCGGCGCGTCGACCACCAGCGCCTGCTCGCCGAACAGACGCGCGGTGGCGCCCTGGTTGCTGACGCTGGCGCTGCTGACGTTGACCGTTTTGGCCTGGATGATTGCGCCCTGGTTGGTCAGCGCCTGCGCGGCGGTGATCGCCAGTGCACGGCTGGCCAGGAGGTTGCCGCTGGTGTTGACGGTCTGCGCGTTGATCGTCAGATCGCCGCTGCTGTTGCGGCTGTTGTCGGGGGCGACGCCGGCTTCGATGATACCGGCGTTGGTGAGGTTGGCCGCCGTGAGGTCGATGCGCTGGCCGGCGGCGATGCTCTTGCGGTTGACCAGGGCCTGGGCGCTGGTCACCTGCACATTGCCGGTGGCGTAGACCTTGTCGGAGAGGTCGACCGACTGCGCGGTGACCTTGACGTTACCGGTGGCGGCCGCCTGCGCCATGCTCAGTCGGCCGTTGGCGTCCAGTTGGATGTCGCCGCCGCTGGCGGCCAGGGTGCCGTCGAGCTTCACGCCCACGCCAGCTTCGGTGCCCACCAGTTTGATTGCACCGGCATACATGCCGCCCAGGGCCGAAGAGTCGATGGCCAGCTCGGGCTTGGCGCTGCCGTCGTCGGCGCGCGGGGTGGCGTTCAGGGTGTTGGCGTCGACGTCGTTGCGACCGGCGATCACGTTCAGCTCACGCGCGTTGATCTGCGCGTTGATTTTGGCCGTGCGGGTGATGATTTCGAAGCGGTCGACGTTGCTCGCGTTGAGGCCTTCGCCGTCGATGGTCACGGCGCCGCCGTCGACCTGGTAGCGCTGCAGTTGACCGTTTGCGTCGAGCACCGGCTTGCCGGTGGTGAGGGTCACGTTGGGCGTGTTGATAAAGCCGCAGCCGCTGCAGGTAACGCCGTAAGGGTTGGCCACGATGACCTTGGCCGATTGCCCCGCCACTTCGGTGTAACCGCGCAACTGGCTGGGGCTGCCGCCATTGACTTCGTTGAGGATGACGCTGGCCGCGCCGCCCTTGAGGTTCGGGTTGCCGACGATAAAGCCGCCCAATTGGGTGTTGGTCGCCGCACCATTAGCGTTGTTGAGGATGACGCCGTTGGGGCCGACGTTGTAGTCGCTGTACTGGTTATGGGACAAGCCCGCGCCATTGGGCGTGGCGATGTTCACCACGGGCACGCCATTGCCCGCCTGGCCGACCGTGGTGCCGGGTGCGCTCACCACGATGCCCTCGGCCTGTGCCAGCAACGGCTGCCAGAACAGCGCGTTGGCCAGGATCAGCGCCAGCCCGCGCTTGGGCAGGCCGAGGAACGCGTCTCGGCGTTTCAGGGCAGCAGAAGGTTGGCGGGCCAGGAAGGCAAATTGGCGAACATCCATTTCAAAATTCTCGTTGCAGCGGGGCGTTTAATTACAGGAAGAAATCCAGGCGGAAGTAGATCGGCGCTTCGCGCTCGGTGACGACGCCAGGTCGTTCTAAAGAGTGGGCAAAGGTCACGCTGGTGCTGACGTTTTTGCCACGGGCGAACAGCTCCAGGGAGTTGCTGGACACCCGGCCGTGGTTGTCGTCGTTGTAGCGGTCGTTGGTGATCACGCCCTGGTCGTAGCCGACACTGGCCCCGTATTCGGCAAAAGCCGGGCGCATCCAGTCGAGGGTCACCGGGCGTGCCCAGCGCACTTCGTTGCGCCAGTAGCCGCCGCTGTCGCCGGTCAGCAGTTGGTCCTTGAAGCCGCGCACCGAGGCCGAGCCGCCGAGGCTCATGCGTTGCGGCGAGAACAGGATGTCTTCGCTGCGTTGGCCGGTGGCCAGGCTGCTGAAGCTGAACGACTCGCCCCACAGGCTGAACGGTTGCAGGTAGCTGACGGTGGCGGTGTATTTGCGGTAGCGCGAATTGGGCTGGCGCCGGCCAAGCGGGTCGCGTTCCTCCTGGGACTGGGCGTCGAACAGGCCGATGCCGTTTTGCATGCCCAGGTCCAGGTTGACGAACGCGGTGCCAATACGCCGCCCATGGTTGATGCCCAGTTGCAGTTCGCTGAGGCGGTTGCTGCTGGGCGCGGTGCGCACGTCGAGGATGTAGTTGTTGGTGCGCAGGTGCGCCAGGCCGACGTTGACCGAGGTCTTGCTCACGTCATCGCGGTGGATCACTCGCTCGGCGCGCAGTTGGTGGTTCTGGTTGTCACCGTCCTGCTTGAACTTGAAATTGTCGGTCACGCCGAAGGTGCGGTAGTCGCTCTCGCTGTAGGTGTAGCTGAAGTTCCACCAGCCCCACGGCACGTTGTAGTAGAGCATGGTGTTCTTCGAGGTTTTCTGGTGGTCGCTGATCGCGTCGTGGCCGCCGCGCAGAATCAGTTGGTCGGCCAGGCCCAGCGGGCTGTCCCACTCAAGGCCGGCGCCCCATTGCTGCTCGCCGGTGCTCTTCTGGCCATCGTTGTTACGCGACAGGCTGGCGCGCCAGGGCTTTTGAGGGGTGTTCTTGACCACCACGTCGCTACCGCCGATCTGCTGGCCGGGGGTCAGTTCCATTTGCGCTTGTTTGGACGGCAGGCGGTTGAGCTGGTCCACCAGTTGCTCGACTTCGCGCAGGTTCAGCGGCTCGCCGAGTTTGCCGGGAAAGGCCATGGCCAGCTCGCGGTCGGTCACCGTGCTGCCTTCGGCACTTTTGAGGGCTTCGAGTTTGCCTTCGACCACCAGCACCTGCAGGTGGCCGCTGGAGAGGTCCTGTTGCGGCAGGTAGGCGCGGCTGGTGACGCGGCCTTTGGCGATGTAGTAGTCAGTGATGACCTTGAGCAGTTCATTGAGCTGCGACACGCCCAGGCACTGGCCAAGGTAGGGCTTGAGCAGCATGGCGCGGTCGCTGGCGGGCAGGCTGTCGGCGCCTTTGAGCTCGATGTCCTGGATCGGAAAGCAACGGCTGTCGGCGGGCGCGGCCGGAGCATCAGGCTTGGCCTCTTTGCCGGGCAGGTCCTTGAGTTCCTGCAGGCGCCGCTGCTGTTCTTCGAGCAGGCGGTTCTGCCGATCGCGGATCAGGTCTTGATCCCCAGGCGTGGGAGCGGCGAACGCGCTGTTCTGGCTCATACAAGAGAGCAGGAGGGTGCACAGCAACAACCGAATCCGGGGCGATAAGGACATGTTCGATCCATCGAAAATCAAGGGTCGGCAAACTACCATCGAAGCGGCGTCAATCCAATGAATGGGATTTGACGGCACGCGGCACCGGCAGAGTTGCAACATCTTGATAAATAAAAATAAAAAACGTAATCGTGCCGTGACTGAAACGATTATTCCGACAGACGGATACGCTTTTGATTATGAATCGGCTGATAACCAATGACTGCCACTAAATAGCCATTATGAAATTGCCGAGCTAGGGCTTAGTACCGAAGGATGCCGATAAGTTCGCGAGGGGAGTGTGAATTGGATCGCATAAATGGCAATTGCAGAGGTGATTCAGCTGTGCTGATTACTCTGGGAGGGTACGTGTTGTGGCGAGCGGGCTTGCCCCGCGTTGGGGTGCGAAGCGCCCCCAATCGGGCAAAACGCGTTGTACCTGATACGGCTCAGCGCCTGGCTTTGGGGCTGCTGCGCAGCACAACGCAGGACAAGCCTGCTCTCCACAGGGAATCTGCGCTTGACTGAACGGCATTAGGGCAAGCCCGCTCGCCACGACAGGCCCGCTCGCCTATGGCTTTGGGACAAGCCACCTCCCCCCATTTGGATCTTTATTGGCGGGTGGCTCCGCGCACGTCGCGGTTTCTTTCCTGCCCCGGCACCAGCGTCGGCGGCGAGCGCTCCACGTCACGGGAGACGTGGGATTTCACTTCGCCCACACCGCCCTCTTCGTCGTTGTGAATCACCAGCACGCCCGGCCTGCGCAGTTGCTCGAGGTCGCCCTCGGCCAGGTTGAAGCTTTCACTCAGGTGCTGGTCGCTCAGCGCATTGGCCTGGGCGCGGCGTTGGGCGAACTTGCGGCCCTTGCGTTGCTGGTAACGCGCCCAACTGACCAGGATCAACGCGTTGAACACGGCGATCCACAGGTAGATCTGCAGGGTATTGAGCGCGGCGAAGATCGGCGCTTCGATGCGCGGTCCGCCATGGGTTTCCAGCATGGCGTCGATGCCGCGCGCCAGCAGCCAGACCAGGCCGCCCCACGCAAGCAGGGTCAGCGCCACATCGATGAGCCACATCACGGCATGCTGGCGAGTTCTGACAAGTTTCATGTCACGCCTCCTTATTCAATTGGTTTGATGCCACGGTCCGGGCTCACCCAGCGCGCGCGTTTCTGGTGCTGGTTGAACAGCACCTTGGGAAAGCTGACCAGCGTGGTAAACAGGCTGACCAGCCAGAACACCATCGGGTACCACACGGTCCAGAACAGGGTTTTCCACAGGTCCTTCTCGTAACGCCGGTCGATCAGGATGCTCACGGCGAACTGCAGCAGGCACACCATCGCCAGCACCAGCCCGGTAAACGCCGGCGGCATCAGGGAGTCGACCGCGATGGCCTGGGGCAGCGGGATGAATTTGCCCACACCCCAGAAGATCACCGAAAGCATGAAGGTGAAGGCCCACCCGGTGGACAGGCAGTATTCGAACAGCAGCGGCCACAGGTAGCGATGGCGCCATTGCCAGATGCCACGAATGTTCTTGAACAGCACTTCGGCGCCGCCCTGGGCCCAGCGCAGGCGCTGCTTCCACAGGCCGCCGACGGTCTCGGGCATCAGAATCCAGCACAGTGCACGCGGCTCGTAGAAGATCGCCCAGTGATCGAGTTGCAGCTTCCAGCTGACGTCGATGTCCTCGGTGATCATGTCGGTGCTCCAGTAATCGATGCGGTCCAGCGCCTTCTTGCGAAACGCCACCACCACTCCCGATACCGTGAAGATCCGGCCGAACACCCGCTGGGTGCGCTTGATCAAGCCGATGATCGACGAGAACTCGCCCACCTGCACGCGGCCGATCAGGGTCGAGCGGGTGCGGATGCGCGGGTTGCCGGTGACGGCGCCCAGGCGCGGGTTGTCGAGCATCGGCGCGACCAGGTAGGCCGCCGCGTTTTTGTCGAGCAGCGCATCGCCGTCGATGCACACCAGGTATTCGCTGCGCGCAGCCACTGCGCCCATGCGCAGGGCCACGGCCTTGCCCTGGTTCTGCGCCAGGTGCAGCACGCGCAAACGCGGGTGTTGCAGGGCCAGCGCGTCGAGCAGCGCAGCGGTGTTGTCCTTGGAGCCGTCGTTGACGGCGATCACTTCGATGTTCGGGTACAGCTGGTCCAGCGCGGCGTGGATGGTCTCGCCAACGTTATCGCCCTCGTTGTAGCAAGGGATGATGATCGAGATCAGCGGGTTGCCGGCCAGCGTCGGCGCGGGGGTGTCTTCTTCCCATGGCCAGTGGCGCTCCCAGTGCAGCCAGAAGTACAGACCGCCGGCGATCCACAGCGCCGACATGAACAGCGGGTAGAAGAACACGAAGTCCATCAGGAACTGCCCGGTGACCAGGAAGATCAGGCCCAGGGGCACGCCCAGCACCAGCGCCAGCACGAATAAAGCCAGGATTCTGTCGAACATGGTCAAGGGTTCCATTGGTTGGAAAGGGCCGGACGTACCGTGTTCAAGTCCGGGGAATTTTCCAGAAAGTTGTCCGGGTAGTAGCCGAAGCTGGTGACGCACTGGCGCTTGAGCACGCCCATCCATTGCGCCATCTGTGCGCCGTCGATATCCGGCGCGGCCTGGGTCCGCCAGTCTTTGGCCTGCAGCTCGAACACGGTGCGTTCAAGCGCACCCGGACGGGCCTTGACGGTGGCCACCAATTTCTCCAGCCAGGCATTGGATTGCTTCAGCGTCTGGCCTTCCATCAACGGCATGGCCATGGGTGCGGTCCAGTCGTAGGCCTGGAGGAAATCGTCGAGGTTCTGCGCGAACCACGCTTCGCTGTCGGGGTTGAGCATC
This sequence comes from Pseudomonas sp. Leaf59, assembly GCF_920984685.1. NCBI lineage: Bacteria > Pseudomonadati > Pseudomonadota > Gammaproteobacteria > Pseudomonadales > Pseudomonadaceae > Pseudomonas > Pseudomonas sp. Leaf59. The sequence goes on from NZ_CAKLBR010000025.1 coordinate 39,304, forward strand.
GGCTCAGCGAAGATATTGCGCGCGGTCTGCACCTGCGGGCCGCCGATGGCGCGCACCCTGGCGGTCAACTCCTGGGTGAAGTCGATCAGGTAGCGGCTCTTGAAGCGGGTCCAGCGTTGCATCACGGCCGGGTCGGCACGCAACGCGGCGATGTTGCCGGGCAAGCCGTTGGCGGCGTAGACCTTAAGCGCGGCGGGGCTGGCGTCTTCGAAATCCGTCAGCACCGCGTCGTCGTGGTAGAGCACGCCGTCGATGGCACTGTTGCGCGCCAGGTCCTCGTAGATTTCACCGATGAGCCTGCGTACCTGCGGGTCGAACGGCGACAGGCGTTTGTATTGATCGGCGTCCGTGGCCACCTGGCCGGTGTGCGGATCCCACCGCGTGACACGCGGCAGCTTGGGGTCGAGGGCGAAACTCAGCACCGGCATCCACGCATACACGCTGGCATGGGCGCGGGTGCGCAGTTGCCAGGCGACGCGGTTGAACAGGTCGGCGCGCACCGGCAGGTGGCGGTTGGGGAAGTACAGCGAATGCACCAGGCCGTCGCCCTTGGGGTCGGCGAAGGCTTGCAGGAACACGGTGCCTGCGCCCATGTCCACCACGCGCTGCACCAACTGGTCGAGGTTGCGCGCCTGCTGGGCTGGGTCCGGGTCGTAGACGTTGTCCAGGTCCACATGCAGCACGCGCATCGGCGCCTTGGCCTGCACGGCGACAATGCTGTTGGCGAAGTGCTCGCCGTCCGGGTCGGAGGCCACCAGAAAGCGCGGGCTGTCCATCAGGTTGCCCAGGCTGTCGAGGCCGTCTTCCAGGGTCAGGGCCATCTGGTAGCCCTGTTCGCCGACCACCGCCAGGGACGTGCCCTTGGCCGCGCCATAAGGCCATACCCACACCCGTGGCGCCTTGCCGGTCACGCTGCGGATTTTCTGGCTGATGGCCGCGACGTCAGCGCGCATCCGTGTCTGAAACTGGGCATCGGTTTCGTAGCGGCCGGTCGCCGGGTCGTAGCGCATCGACGTCGCCGCCGGTTCCAGGTTGCCCTGGGGGTTGGCCAGGATGCCTTTGTGATTGTTGTCGGTGTGCGCGGCGATTTCCACCAGGCCCGACTGGGACACTTCGCGGATCTGCTGCCAGGTGAGGAATTCACCCCGCGGTCGTGGCGCGCCGGCAAAGTCCACCGGCTTGTCGAGCGGCGTATCGATCCAGTAGCCCACCGGCGCCAGCAACGCCGGCCAATGGTAAGCGCGCAGAATCGGCATCACCCGGGTGTAGAAGCTGGCGTAACCATCGTCGAAGCTGAGCATGATGGCTTTGGGCGGCAAGGCCGGCCCGCCACGGCGCGCGGCCAGAATCTGATCGACGCTGACCGCCTGGTAGCCGTTCTCGCGCAGCCAGGCCAGTTGCTCGATCAGGCGCTCGGTGCGCACCGCCACCACGGTCTGGTCGGGATCGCGGTCACTGACGTCGTGGTAGGCGATGCCCAGGAAATGGTTTTTCGGCCACGGCGCTTCGTTGGCCGGTGTCGGCCGTTCGGCGGGTGGAGTGAATGGCGCGGGTTGCTGGGCGCAGGCACTGGCCAGCACTACACCCAGGACCAACAAGCAACGGCTGAGGACGGTCATGGTCGGGCTCTTTTAGAAACGGTAGGTAAGGTCGACGAGCAGGCGCAGATCGCGTTCGCGATCACCGTCGTAAGGTCGGCTGATCAGGCTCAGGTTGGCGCCGACATCCAGCACGTCGTTCCAGCGAAAGCGTTGGCCGTAGCCGACCAGCCCCACCCCGCCGGTGGAGTAATCGCGCTGGCTGTAGGTGCCTGCGCCGATCTGGAACTGCTGGCTCCACTGCGTCTCGTAGCGGTGATAAAGCACATGGTTGATGTTGAGCACGGGCAGCACCGTGAGGTCGGACCGGGGGTTGAAATACACCACGTCCTGCTTGCTGTTGCGGCTGGCGCCCACTTCCAGGCCCAGGTCCACTTGCACGTGCGGCGCGCTGTAGAGGCCCTGGCGGCCGCTGAGCAAGGCTTCGAAACGGTCGTTGCCATCGCTGAAATGGGACGGGCTGAGGGTCAGTTTCCACTCGCGGCTTTCATTGGCGCGCCAGCGGATAAAACCACTGCCGCCGTTGGCCGTGACCCCGTCGTTGAGTGCGCGCAGCGGCGTGGTGCTGAGCAGGTAGCCGAGGCTGCCGCCGTATTGCCAGTTGTCGTTGATGTCGCGCGCAATCGACACGGCGGCGCCTTGCTTGGCGCCATCGCCATAGGAATGGTTGGACACCTCGGCCTCGATGGTCATGTCGCGGGTACGCCGCTCCACGCCCACGCGCTGCCAGCGATGCTGGCCGGTGCCTTCGGTGAAGTCTGCGGTGGCATAACCGGCGCCGGCGAACAGGCGCCAGTCTTCGTCGATGGGCGGCGTGTAGAGCACGCTTTCGATGCCCCAGTCGCGGCTGCCGGTGGCGGCGCCGGCGTCTTCATTGGGACCACCGCCGAAGCTTTTGCCGGTGTAGGCCTCCACGCGCAGTTCGGCCATGTCGTGCACGTCCCGCAGGCGGCTGAGGCGCTGCACCTGACGGTTGTCCGGGTTGCGCGCGAGCACATCGTCGGTGAGCACATCGAGCTGGCGCCACTCCTGCAGATCCATCGCGGTGTAGGCCTGGGACACTTCCAGGCCGATATCGCGCGGGGCCTGGGCCTCGGTTTCCTTGAGGACGCTTTCGGCGCGCCGAGGCAAATCACGGGCACGGTACATGTCGGCCTGGGCCAGGCGCAGGCCGACGTTGCCGGGGGCCTTGGCCACCAGGGCCTCCAGACCGCTTTCGCTGCCCGGCAGGTCGCCACCGTACGTGCCGGCCTGGGCGGAGAGTTGCTGCGCGTCCATCCAGTTGTCGTTGGGGTTGCCGATGGGCAGGCCCTTGAGTTCAACCCGTGGTTGCTGTTCGTTGGCCAATTGCGCGGCGACGTCGCGCGCCTGCTGCACCTGGTCACTTTCCAGCAAGGCATAGAACAATGCGGTGCTGTCGTCGACGCGGTAACTGGCGTCGGCATCCGGCGCGGTCAGTACCTGGCGATACAGGGTCTGGGCGCGTTCGGGCTGGCGCTGTTCGAGGTAGGCACCGGCTACCCAGCGCAGGGCATAGGTGGGCAATTGCACGCCTTCAGCGGTGAGGGTTTCGTACTCGCGCACCACGTCGGCGGTGCGCGCGCGGGCCTTGAGCGCGCCCAGGCGGTCGATGCGCCAGCGCACCACGTCTTCGCGGGCGCTGGCGTCCGGGGCCCAGCGGGTGATCAGTCGGTCGTAGTCCTGCAGCGCGCGGTCGGCCACCACGTAGCGCTCTTTCTCAGAGCGCGTGGCGTACTCGGCCAGGCGCACGCGCTCGGCGGCGAGGTCGCCTTCGAGGCGGCGCTGGGTGACCGCGTCCACAAGGCCGGGACGCTGGGCCGACAGGCGCAACGCAGCCTCTGGCAGGCGCGCCTGTTGCAGGGCGATGAGGTATTCGCGGGCGACTTCAGGTTTGTCGCCGGCGCGGGTGAAGGCCTGGTCGAATTCGAACAGGGCGTCGTAGTTCAAACCGGCGCGGGCCAGCGCGTAGCCCAGGGCCATGCGCCGGTTCGGGTCTTCGGGCTTGGCCGCCACCAGCGCGCGGGTGCGCTGCACGGCTTCGGTGGCTTTGCCGCCGTCGGCCTGGGTGAGGGCCAGGCCCAGTTGCAGGTCGATGTTGTTCGGCTCGCGCAGCAACGCCTGGCGATACACCGCCTCGGCCTGGGCCCATTGCTTCTGGTTGCGGTAGGTACGCGCCACCGTGGCAAGTGCCTGGGTACTGAGGTTGCGATTTTTGCCCTGGGCTTCGTACACCTTGAGCACTTCGGCATCCTGGCCGGCCCACCCGGCGATGATCAGGTGATCGCTGACCTGGCCGGGCGTCTGGCGTTCGGCGGACAACTGGCGCAGCTGGGTCAGGGCGGGGGTGAAGTTGCCATTGCGCGCCTGAATGATCAGCGCGTCATAGGCCGGGTCGGCCGAGGCAAAAGCGGGCATCAGTAATTGGCTGCACAAGGCGACCCCGATCAGCAGACGCAACCGGCCTGAGGCACTGAGTGGTAGGTTTCGCAACATATCGTGAGCTTCCTTACACACGGAAAGCGTAACGATAGGTGTCCTGAGCAAAGCGCTTCAGGGTGCGGCGTCCACTGACGCGGCCTAGCTTTCCTGGGCGAACTATCGCTCAGGAAAACGGGGTGATGGCCAAATCGGAACAATTGTTCAGAATTGGGCTCCGTCGGGCAGCAAACCGAAGCCTCTGTGGCGAACGGACCTGTTGTGGCCAGCGGGCTTGTCGTGGCGAGCGGGCTTGCCCCGCGTCGGGGTGCGAAGCAGCCCCCAATCGAGCAAAACGCGGTGTACCTGATACGGCTCAGCGCCTGGCTTTGGGGCTGCTGCGCAGCCCAACGCAGGACAAGCCTGCTCGCCACAGGGAATCTGCGCTTAACTGAACGGCATTAGGGCAAGCCCGCTCGCCACAACAAGCGGGCTCGCCAGAGGAATGTGATTGCCTGAAACGTCTTGGCTGCGTTGATCCTTACTGGGCGCGGCTGACTGCGCCGACTTTGCCCATCACGAAGCCGATGAATTGCTCGACGGTCATCTTCTGGCCGTTGAAGGTCACTTCGTTGTTGGCGTAATGCAGCTTGGACACCACGTCAGTCCCGACCACTGTGGCCAGCTGCGTGCCGACCGCCATGCCGCTGATCATCTGCGACGCCATCTGCGCTTGCTGCTCGATGGCTTTAGGGTCGGTCACGCCGCCGAGCTGCGCCTGCAGAGCGGCGACGTCGGCGATCATTGGCTTGGACAGCGTGAGGTTGGCGTCCAGCAGCGACACCATCTGCTTGCCCAGTTCAACCGGCGGCAGTTCCATGCTGGCGGGTTTGGCCAGGTCCAGCACGAGGTTGAACTTGCTTTCGCCATGGGTGGTTTTCAGCGACAGGTTCTCTACCGCCACTTGCGGCTTGGCGGCCAGCAGTTGGTTGACGTTGGCCTCGGCCAGGGTCTGTTCGGCTTCAGTCAGTTGCAGCTCCGGCGCCGGCTCGCCCGCAGCGGCGGCCGCTTGCACGGGTTGCATTTTTTCCTGATAGAGCTTGGTGAGCACCACCATCGACGGGATGTCGACATCCTTCATGCTCACGGCCATGGCGGCCGAACCCACGGGTTTGCCCTGGTAACCGATCTCGTCGATCTTGTAGTCGACGCGGCCGGCCAGGTTGTTGTCCTTGATGTTGCTCGAATCTTTCTGCTCGAAACCCTTGAGGGTGAGCACGCTTTGCTGCGGGCCAAAGGTGAACTTGGCGTCGGTCAGCTCCACGGTGTTTTGCCCGGTGTAGAAGTCGAAGGTGGACTTCTCCAGGTTGCTGGCCACGGTCAGGCCGGCCAGATCCGCTGCGAGCGGCGTGCCGTTGGCGTCCACTGCCGCCACCTTGAGGCTGTTCATGTAACCGTCGAGCTTGACCTTCTTGCCTTCGGCGGTGCTGTCGAAGTTAAGGTTGAGGCCGGAGAAGCTCGCCGACGACTTGTCGTCCTTGAACTCCAGGGGCAGCAGTTCGACGTTGCCGTTGACCGAGCGGGTGTAGCCGATATTGGTCACGCCTTTGAGCGGCGACACATCTTTGGCGGCGGCGAACCATTTTTCGCTGGTGGGGTTCTTTTCCAGCTCAAAGTGACTGGTGGCCATCACCGGCAGCCATTTCAGCGTGACCAGGCGCGAGAACGGCAGCGGGCCGTGTTCGATATGGTCGACGAACAGCAACTCGGGGTTGGGGTTGTCTTCACCGAAGACCGCGCCCTGTGCCTTGAGGCGGTAGTGGGCGGTGCTGCTGAACACGCCACGGTCGAGCGAGACCAGCTCCAGGGAGACCTTGCCATCGACGCCGGCCATGGAGGTCTGCAGTTCCTTGTTGGCGTTCTGGATTGCGGTTTGCAGCACCGGCTCCAGTTGCTTACCGGTGTACCAGGCGCCGCCTGCACTGACGACGCCAACGGCGACCACAAAACCCAAAAGAACGACTGCTGGCTTATTCATGAAGTGACCTGATCAAATCCTGTGAGAAGTGGGCTGTCTTCCTTGAACCCTGTAGGGGTTGGCTCAAGCCCGCCGAAAACGGGGGAAGATTAGCACTGGCGGCCACGAACGGCCCAGCCTTTCAGAGGGGCTTGGCCAGCGGGAGTTCACGCGGACGCCCTATCAATCTCATACGGTGGGCGACAGACGGGCCGTCCCGGTGTACGCCAGCGCCCCGAACTCAAGGTGTGTCAAGGCGTTGCCGGGGCCTGGGATGCTTGCGTTCGTGCGTTTTCCCAGCCGCCACCCAGCGCCAGGAACAGGTCGATCTGGCTCATGGCAACCTGGGTGTTGGCGGCCGCCAGTTGCGCGCGTACATCGGTGTAGGTGCGCGTGGCTTGCAGGTCGGCCAGGAACGACGCGCGACCGGCCTGGAAGAAACGATGGGTCTGCCCCGCCGCTTCCCTGGCGGACTCGCCGGCTTCGGCCAGCGCGTCGCGGCGCTGCAACATGGCGGTGTATTGCGCAAGGCCGGTCTGGGTTTCGCGGATGGCATTGAGCACCACCCCGTCGAAATGCGCCAGGGCGCCCTGGGTGGCGGCCTCGGCTTCATGGATGCGGGCGCGGGCGCCGTTGGTGGGGACGGTCCAGCTGATCATCGGGCCGAAGCCCCAGCGGTTGGTCGCCGGCGTGCCGAGGTCGTCGAGCAGGCCCACGGTGCCGACAGAGGCGCCGATGGCGATGTCCGGGTACAACGCGCCGGTGGCCACGCCGATGCGCGCGGTGGCGGCGGCCAGCTGGCGTTCGGCCTGGCGTACGTCGGGGCGGCGTTTGAGCAGGGCGGCGCCGTCGCCCACCGGTAGCAACTGGGCAATGTGTGGCAGCTCGGCGCAACTGGCGGTGCCGGCCGGTAATTGATCCAGCGGCCGGGCCAGCAGCATCGACAGGCGGAACAACCCGGCCTGGCGTGCGGCTTCATAGCGCGGCATGTCGGCGCGCAAGGATTTGTATTGGGTCTGCGAGCGGGTCACCTGGGTTTCATCACCGCGACCGGCATCGCGCAGGCGCTGAGTGAGCCGGGTGCTCTGGCCTTGCAGGTCAAGGGACTCGTGGGCAATCGCCAGTTCCTCGTTGGCTGCGCAGACCCGCGTGTACGAGCGCACCACATCGGCCACCAGGGTGATGCGGGCGATATCGGCCGCGGCCTGGGCTGCGTCGGCATTGGCCTGGGCGCTTTCGATGCCACGTTGCAAGGTGCCGAACAGGTCGAACTGGTAGGAGGTGGTAATGCCCACGCTGCCGATGTTGTCCACCGGGACCTTCTCGGGCTGCAGGAACGCCTCGCCAGACTCCTGCAGGCGCTGGGCTTCGGCCTTGGCGCCGGCACTCCAGCCGCCGGCGGACTCGGCCTGCTGGCTCTGAAAACGCGCGCGCTGCAGGTTGGCGGCGGCCACGCGCAGGTCGGTGTTGGAGGCCATGGCCTGGCGCACCAGTTCATCCAGGCGCCGGTCCTTATACAGCTTCCACCAATCGGCCGGCACCGGCGCCGACACCACGTTGTCGCCCTCGCCCGCTATCGGCCCTTGCAGGTCTTTGCGGTTGACGGCGGCCGTGTCCGGCAGCGAGTAATCCGGGCCCACCACCTGGCAGGCCGACAGCAGCAACCCCAGCGCGGACGTGGCCAGAAGCCGTTTCATGGTTGCTCTCCGTCTTTAACCTTGTCGCCAATGATCGACACCGTGGCCGTGCGCCCGGCGATCATGCGAAAGTCGGCCGGCACGTCGTCGAAGGCGATGCGCACCGGAATCCGCTGGGCCAGGCGCACCCAACTGAACGCCGGGTTGACGTTGGGCAGCAGGTTGGAGCCGCTGCTGCGGTCGCGGTCTTCGATGCCGGCGACGATGCTCTGCACATGGCCGCGCAGGCGGGCGTTGTCGCCGATCACACGGATGTCCACGGCCATGCCGACATGGATGCCGTCGAGCTTGGTCTCTTCGAAATAACCGTCGATGTGGAAAGAGTTGCTGTCCACCACCGACAGCACCGGGCGCCCGGCGGTGACGAATTCCTGGCTGCGCGGCGCGCGGTCGTTGACGTAGCCGTCCACCGGGCTGCGGATCACCGAGCGATCCAGGTTCAACTGAGCCGCGTCCACCGTTACTTGCGCTTCGGCCAGGGCAGACTGGGCGCGGGCCACACGGGACTGGCTTTCTTCGAGTTGCTCGCTGGGCACGAGGTTGCCCAGGCCACGGTTACGCTTGTACTCGCGCTGGGCCTGGGCCAGGGTTTCCTGGCGGTCGGCCACGGCGGCACGGGCCTGGCGCAGGGCGAGTTTGAAACGGTCCTGGTCGACGGCGAACAGCACCTGGCCCTTGGTCACTGGCTGGTTATCGTGCACGTCCACGCGCTGGATCAGCCCGGACACGTCCGGCGCAATCTGCACGATGTCGGCACGGATGTGCCCGTCGCGGGTCCAGGGGGCAAACATGTAGTACATGACCATGCGCCACACGACGACGACCGCAAACGTCACGATCAACAGCGTGAGGACCACACGGCCGATGGTCAAAAAAGGTTTTTTCATGTCATCAGGTATCGACTGAGTGAGTCCACCGCGCCCAGCATCAGCGCGTAGAGCCCCACATTGAACAATGCCCGGTGCCAGACCAGGCGATAGAAGTGCATGCGCGTCAACAGCCCGTGCACCACCAGAAACAACAGGTACGTAATGCCCATCAGCACCAGCAGCGTGGGCAGGAACACCCCGCTGATATCCAGATCACCGATCATAAAGGTGCTCCATCCGGCAGCGGCGCTTCCAGCTCCGTGCCACCAATGAATTCAACCCCCGGCAGCAGCGCCAGCCGCAGGCCGGCCAGGGCGTGCAGTAGATGCAGGCGGGTGTCGTCGGTGTCCTGCAGGCCCTGCCCGTTGAGGGCGCGACGGGTGCGGTCGAGTGTCATCAGCAGACCGCCAGGCGCGGGCAAGCGTTCACCCGCCTTGAGGCAGGCCTTGAAGTAGCCGCCCACGCCTTCCACCACCTGGTTGAGCAGCACTCGCGGCACGCCGAGGATGCGCGGCGAGTAGGCCAGCAGGTCGAGCAGGTTCAGCGCCACGCGCAAGTCGCGCAGGGCGATGCCGGTGTCCTGCCCGGTGAGGGCCAGGCGCGGCAGGTGTTGCATCAGGCGGTCGAGCATCTGCGCGGCCATGTGCCGGTGCTCGGCGAGGGTGGCGGGTTCGGTGAGGCTGACGATGTCGCGCCAGCTGAACCGGGTCAGGCGCTTGGCCGCCAGCTCGGCGCCGAAGGGCCGCGCGATCAGCGTCCACACAAAGGCAAACAGCAGGCCCACGGGCCCGGCCAGATTGACGTTGGCGAAGTTGAGAAAATCGGCGTCGTAGGCGCCCTGGATGCTGATGAACGACGAGGTGTTGACCAGCGTCAGCAGCATGCCCAAATAGAAGCGCGGCTGGACCGTGAGGGTGCCGATGCAGATGAACGGCACGGCGAAGGCCAGCACCAGCATCGGGAAGTCATGCAGGTTGGGCAGCACCAGAAACAGGTACAGGCTGGCGAACAGCACCGACATGGCGGTCCAGAAAAAGAACCGGTAAATCTGCGGCGCCGGGTCGTCCATCGTGGCGAAGAAGCTGCATGCGACGGCGGCGAGGATCACCGCGCTGCCGCCGTCGGTCCAGCCCAGCAGAATCCACAGCACCGAGGCGACGATGATCGCGCTGACGGTAGAAAACGCCGAATAGAACATCAGGCCCCGGTCGAGGAACGGCGTGAGCCGGCCCAGGCGCCAGTGACGGTACACGGCGCGCCAGGTGTCCTGGCTTTCGCACTGGATGGCGGCTTGCAGGCTGCGGCAGTCCTGCCACAAGTCGACCCACTCGGCCAGGCGATAGAGCGCGTTGGAGAACAGCAACGTGTGGCGGTCGTTGAGCGCGTCGCCCTGGGGTTGCGCGGCGTCGATCTGGTCGCGTAACAAGCGCCAGCGTTCGAGGGGCGCGGTGTCGGTGGTGCCTTGCAGCCAGGCGTCGGCCGCTTGCAGCAAGGGCATGAGGCGCTCGATAAACTCGGGGGCGCGATGTTCGATGGCGTACACCGCGTCGTCCAACGCGTCGATCACCGGCAGCAGGTGAATCATGCGCCCGCGCAGTTCCTTGGTGTTGCGCACCGTCTGTGGCCGCGCGCCTTCATGGGGCAACTGGCCGATCATCAGTTCGAGGGTGTTGAAGGTGGCGACCATGCCGCCACGCAGGTTGCTGACTTCCTCGGTGTCGACGTTGCGCGTGAGAAAGCGCTGGCTGTAGACCTGCGCGTCGGCAAACCACTTGGCCACCGAACCGTCGAACACCGGCATCAGGCGACGCGGCCAGAACATCGCGCCGACCACGGCGGCCACGACGATGCCGAGGAAGATTTCTTCGGTGCGCGCTTCGGCCACATCCCACACTGCCAGGGGGTTATCCACCACGGGCAGCGCGATCAGCGGCAGCGTGTAGCCGGCGAGCATCAGGGCATAGTTGTTGGCGGTGCGCAGGTGCATGGAGAGGAACAGCAAGGTGCCGGTCCACAGTGCAATCACCACCACCAGGATGTAGGGCGACTGCACGAACATCGGCACGAACAACACCGCCGCCGCCGCGCCCATCAGGGTGCCGATGGCGCGGTACAGCGCCTTGGAACTGGTAGGGCCGACAAACGGGCTGGAGACGATGTACACGGTGGCCATCGCCCAATATGGACGCGGCATTTGCATGAGCATGGCGATGTACAGCGCGATCATCGACGCCGCGAAGGTGCGCACGCCGTAAAACCAGTCGCGGGCCGGCGGCATGCCGGTAAAAAATCCGTTCAAGGCGCCACCGCCCCCGCCGCTTCGAAGGCGCGCAGCACGCGCAACGCGGCTTCGAGGTCGTTGCGCGGAATGTCGGCCAGCACTTCGCGGCGCAGGCGCACCAGTTGCGCTTCCACCGCCTGCACCAGCTCACGGCCGCGCTCGGTGAGGCTCAAGGCCTTGGCACGGCGGTCGTGGACGTCTTCGGTACGGCACACATAGCCGCCGCTGCACAGCTGGTCGAGCAGGCGCACCAGCGACGGGCTTTCCATGCCGGAGGCCTGGGCCACCTTGACCTGATGCACGCCGTCGCCCAGGCGGCCGATCATCAACAGCGGCACGGCGCAGGCTTCGGAGATGCCATAACTCACCAGCGTGGCCTGGCAGATTTTGCGCCAGTTGCGGGCGCCCACCACCATGCTGCTGCTGAGGTTCATCTGAAGGTGTTCAAGGGATTGGGACACAGGATTGATCGCATACAGTTAGTTTGCTAACTATCAATATGGTGGAAGCTGGCTTGAGCGTCAAGTTTTGAAACAATTTGGCGGATGGGTGGTGGCAAAAATGTGGGAGGGGCTTGCTCCCGATGGCGCTGGGTCAGTGTCGGATGAGCTGACTGACACACTGCCATCGTGAGCAAGCCCCCTCCCACATTTGGATCAGTCTTGGCTCCGGGGCTGGCGCGTCGAAGCCCAAGCCCAGTCTAGGGACAGCCCTCGGGCAACATCGACGGCACATTGCACAACACAAACAAGCGTGCCCTGGCACCCCCGCCGTCCTGGCGACTGAGTTCGTGCCAGCCCTGGGGCAGTGGCGCGAATTCGTCCGGCGCTTCGTTGCTGCTGATCAGCCATACGCGCCGGGTGCCGGCGGGCAGTGACGAGAGGTGGTCGAGGTAGATGCGCCCGCCGTCTTGATCCACCAGGGTGCCGAAGCCGTAGGCGTTCGGGCGCGTTGACGTACCGTCGGGCCTGGGCGGGGTATAGAGCTGCAGTTGGGCGTCGGTCTGGTCGTAATAGACATAGCTGAGGTACCACAGCATGTCGCTGAGCACGATGCGATCGTCTTCCTGGTAGTTGCGATTGACGAACTCCACCGGCACGTTGAATTGGTCCTGCTCGTCTACCGTGAAGTTGTTTTTCAGCCCAACCAGTTCCACCCCCACCAGCAACACGAACAACGCCGCGCCGCACCACGAGCCGCGGTCGATGAGCAGCGCCAGCAGGATCGGCAAGCCCAGGGCATACACTGTGAGATAGCGCTCAATGAACACCGGCGAGATAAACGACACGGCGTAGACCAGCAGCAGCGGCAGCAGGAAAAACAGCGCCAGCAGGCTGGCAGGTCGATAGGGTTGGCGATCACGCCAGACGCTGATGCCAACCAGCGCAATCAATAGCAGGGGGAACCCCCAGAACAGCGGTCGCCATAGCGCCAGGCCTTCATCCTGCAACATGAATTGCCAGACCATCGATGGCACAGACAGCGCATTGACCGGATCTTCCCAGCCAATGTCACCGCCCACCTTGAGCTGGTCGACGTGCTGCACCAGGTCCAGCAGGCCTGGCAACCAGGGCAGGTACGCCAGCACAATCGCGACGTTGGTCGCCCACCATGCCCGACGCGTGATCAGCCGCTGACCGCAGGTGCCCAGCACCCCCAGATACGCCCAATGCACCAGCACGCAGAGTGCGGTGAAGTAATGGGTGTAGAAACCTGCGGTCATCAGCAGCCCATAGGCCACCAGATAGCGCGTGCGTTCGGGTTGGCGCACCCAGTACACCAGCGCCAGCGTGGCGCCCAGCAGCCAGACGCCCAACAGCGAATACATGCGCACTTCCTGACTGTACCGCACCGCGGTCGGCAGCAGCGCCAGCAGTACGCCGGCCAGTACCGCCGCGCGCCGGGTGGACAACTGCCGCGTGAGCCAGATGCCCAGGCCCACGGCGAGCGCGCCCGGGATGGCGCTCATGGCCCTGATGGAGCCGATGCTGTCGCCGAACAGTTCGATCCAGCCGCGCAGCAGGAAGAAGTACAGCGGCGGGTGTACGTCATGGGCCGCGTGAAACCACAGGTCGTCCACGGCGTATTCGCTGAGCAACAGGCTTGAGCCCTCATCGCCCCAGATGGCCGACGCCGTCAGGTTGTAGAACCGCAGGGCCATCGCCAGCGCCAGGAGCGGTACCCACCAAAGCTGGCTGATCCAGCCGGCACGTTCCCAGCCCAGTCGGTTGAGCGCGGGCAATGCCGCGACTTTTTCGTTTTGCTCTACCACAGACCGACGCACCTTGATTCCCCTGCCACTGCTCTGATTGCCGACACGCAAACCAACGCCACTTTAGGACAAATGCCCCTGATTCGCTTGTGCAATCGGACAAATCGGCCAATTGCGCAGGACTTCACCGAAGCGCTGGTGGGATCACGCTATGATTGCCCTCCTCCAAGGACTCAGGCTCAAGGACACCTCATGCGCATCGGTTTTCTGTCACCCCTGGCACTGGCACTGCTCGCCGGTATTTCCCAGCAGGCGTTGGCCAGCTCGGACGACTCGTGCTACCCGGACTGGCGGGTGTCGCGTGACAGCCTGGACCCGTGCAACAACCTGCCCTTTCTGAGCCCGGGCAACGACAGCCGGGTCAACCTGCGCCTGCTGCTGTCCGACAAAAAGGTCGCACCGCTGGCCCCCAGTGCCCTGGACGACACCGACCGGGCCGAGGGATTCGGCCAGGTGCCGTTTGCGGTGTATCGCCTGAGCCCTGCGCCTGCCGGTGACGACGAACCCGACGACAAGCCCGACGACTCGCGCACCGCTGAACTGGACACGCTGCTCAAGACCCTGGGCATCAAGCGCGAGGACTACAAAACCGCCGGCGAAGCGTTTTTGAGCGGCGAAGGCCGCCGCTGCCGCAGCAACGACGATGACAGCGCCACGGCGTTTGTCAGCCAGGTGATCAAGGCCGATATGCCGGATACCGAACGCGTGCTGCTGGCCAGGGCGCGCCTGCAATTGCTCACCGCCTGCAGTTGGGAGGGCGCGGTGGTCACCGGCGAAATCGAGTCCTCGAACGGCCGCCTGCTGCGCACCTACCTGCAAGCCGCCGCCGATTTCTACAGCGGGCGCTTCAGTGAGGCCGAACGCGGTTTTGCCGCCGCCAGCGGCTCAACCCTGCCGTGGCTGCAGGAAACCGCGCTGTACATGACCGCGCGCACCGCGCTGAATCAGGCCCAGGCCGAAGCGTTCGACGAATACGGCATGCCGCAGCGCGAGCATGTGGATAAGTCCGCGCTGGGCAATGCCGAAAAGGGCTTGCTCGGCTATCTGAACACTTATCCACAGGGCCAGTACGCGACTTCCGCTCGGGGCCTGTTGCGCCGCGTGCATTGGCTGGCCAATGACGATGGCAAGCTCGCCGAGGACTTCGCCTGGCAAATGACCGAAGCCACCGCCGAGCAGCGCAATGTGTCCCTCGATGACCTCGTGCAAGAGGCTGATCTCAAGCTGTTGATCGACAGCAACGGCAGCCTTGAGAACCCGATGCTGCAGGCGGTCAACGACCTGATGCTGATGCGCGCCGAGACGCCGCCCAAACTGAGCCGCGCCGACCTCGACAAACAGAAGGCCACGTTTGCCGACGAGCCAGCGCTGTACGCCTACCTGCAAGCGGCGTTTGCGTTGTACGTCGAGCATCAGCCCGAGGCCGCCCTGAAACTGCTGCCCAAGGATGTGCCGTCGAGCCTGGATTACTTCGCCTTCAGTCAGCAGACCCTGCGCGGCCTGGCCCTGGAAGCCGGGCAGAATTGGAAAGCGGCGCAAGCCCTGTGGCTGCAACTATTGCCGCTGGCCAAACAGCCTCTGCAACGCGACCAGCTGGAGCTGGCCCTGGCGATGAACTACGAACGCAGCGGCGAGTTGGCCAAGGTGTTCGCGGCGGACTCGCCGATCAGCGCCAACAACGTGCGCTACCTGCTGCTGCGCAGCGTCGCCGGCCCCGACCTGCTGCGCCAGCAGATCGCCAAGGCCAGCGACCCGGTGGAGCGCCACACCGCGCAATTCGTGCTGCTCTACAAGGACCTGCTGCGCAGCCAGTTCGCCACCTTCGCCGACGACCTCAAACAACTGCCGGCCACGCCGCCTGAAGACAAACTCGACACCAGCCTTGGCTACACCTATGGCGGCGGGCAAACCTTGAAACTGTTCCAGTGGAACGGCGACAAAGCCGCGTCCGGCTACACCTGCCCGAGCATCGCGCAAACCGCCGCGACCCTGCAGAACGACGCGAAAAACCCGCAGGCGCTCAATTGCTTCGGTGAGTTCATCCTGCGCAACAGCCTGGACGGCATGCCACTCGAGCAAGCCCGCGCCGCCGGCAGCCTGGGCAGCAGCGCGTCGAACTTCAGCGGTGAAACCTTCTCGCGTCTGGACGGCTACAAACAGGTGATCGCCAACCCCAAGGCGCCGAAAACCGACAAGGCCTACGCGCTGTTTCGCGCCATCAACTGCTACGCGCCCGCCGGCTACAACAGCTGCGGCGGCGAAGACGTCGCGCCGGCCGTGCGCAAAGCCTGGTTCCGCCAGCTGAAGACAGGCTTCGGTGACACCCAGTGGGGCAACGCCTTGCAGTACTACTGGTGAAACACCTGTGGCTGGGCCTGCTGTTGCTGGCAAGCCCGGCCTTCGGCGCCGTCGACGCCCGCGACTATGACGCCTTCTGGCTGTGGAGCGGCGTCACGCCGCAGCCGGTACTCAAACAGGCGAAGACGCTGTACATCCTTCAGGGCCAGATCAACTCCACCCGCCGCACGCCCACCGTGCGTTTGATCGCCCAGGGCATGAGCGTGCCGCGTATCACCCAGGGCGAGGTCTGGATCGTCTACCGCGCCCACACCCTGCACTGGCCGGAGCGGGTCTACGCCCAATTGCTCGGCCAGGTGCAACGCTGGCGCGACGCGGGCAATCCGGTGGTCGGCATACAGATCGACTTCGACGCCCGCACCCAATACCTGCACGAATACGCGGAGTTTCTGCGCGACCTGCGCCAGCGCCTGCCGGCCGACCTGCGTCTGAGCATCACCGGCCTGCTGGACTGGGGCAGCAACGCCGATCCCACTGCCATCGCCCAACTCAAAGGCGTGGTGGATGAAGTGGTGGTGCAGACGTACCAGGGACGGCACAGCATCCCGGATTACGCGGCGTATCTGCCGAGGGTGAGTCGGATGGGGGTGCCGTTCAAGGTAGGCTTGATTCAGGGTGGCGAGTGGCAGGCGCCGGCGTACTTGCGCGAGAGCGAGTGGTTTGGCGGGTATGTGGTGTTTTTGCGCAATCCTTAGCGCTGCAAATGGGGTATTTCAGACACCCTCATTCCTGTGGCAAGCGAGTGTGTTGTGGCGAGCCCTAATGCCGTTCAGTTAAGCGCAGATTCCCTGTGGCGAGCAGGCTTGTCCTGCGTTGGGCTGCGAAGCAGCCCCAAAACCAGGCGCTGAGCCGTATCAGGTTCACCGCGTTTTGCTCGATTGGGGGCGCTTCGCACCCCAACGCGGGGCAAGCCCGCTCGCCACGACAAGCCTGGTCACCACAAAAAAACCTGCACACCACAAAAAAGCCTGCGCACCGCAATAGTCACAAGGCGCGCCAAGGCTCAGCGCACGGCTGTTTGCACCGGATACACCGACGCCCACCCGCCACCCAGCGCCTTGTACAAACCGACCATGGCCAGCGACACGTCGGTGGAGCTTTGCACCCATTGCTCCTGGGTCGCCAGCAACGCGCTCTGCACGGTGAGGACGTTGACGAAATCCGCCACGCCTTCGACGTACTGGTGTTGCGCGGTGGACAGGGCGATCTGGTTCTGGCGCACGGCTTCGGCGAGGCTGTCGCGGCGCAGCTGGCTGGCGTTGTAGCGGGTCAACTGATCGTCGATCTCGTGCCAGGCACGCAGCACGGTGTGCTGATAGGCCAGCGCTGCCTCCTGCTGCTGGGCTTCGCGCAGCGTCAACATGCCTTGCAGGCGTCCGCCGTTGAACAGCGGCAGGCTGAACTGCGGGCCGAAGGCAAACGCGCGCGAGCCCCAGGAGCCGAAATCCGCCAGTTGCAGAGCCTGGGAGCCGAGGCTGCCGGACAGGGTGATACGCGGGTAGAAATCGCCCTTGGCCACGCCGATGTTGGCGGTAGCGGCATGCAGGCGCGCCTCGGCCTGGCGGATATCCGGGCGGCGTTCGGCCAACTGTGACGGCAGGCCAATGGCGACCTGGCGCGGGGTTTGCGGTACGGCGGCGTCTTTGGACAGTTGGGCGTGCAGGGCCTGGGGCGGCTCGCCCATGAGCAGGCTGAGGGCGTTGATCAACTGATCCTGACGTTGTTGCAGCTCCGGCAGGCGCGCTTCGATGGTGGCGACCTGGGCAGCGGCTTCGGCCACGTCCAGGTCGGTGGCAACGCCATCGGCGAGGCGCAGTTGCGAGAGCTTCAGGCTGTGCCGGGCGACGTCGAGGTTCTGCTCGGTGACGTTGCGGGTGTTCTGCACGCCGCGCAGTTGGATGTAGTCCTGGGCGGTCTCGGCCAGCACCGACAGCAGCACGGCGCGGCGGTCGTCTTCAGCGACTTGCAGGGTGGCATCGGCGGCCTCGGTCTCGCGCTTGACGCGGCCCCAGAAGTCCAGCTCCCAGGCGGCGGAGAAGCCCGTGTCCCATTGGTTGAAGGCCGAGCGGCCGTTTTCTCCGGAGGGGTCGTTCAGGCCTTCGCCACTGTTGCGCTTGCGCTGGTAGCCACCGCCTGCCGCGAGGTTGGGGTAACGCCCCGCCGTGGTCACCTGGCGCACGGCTCGGCTTTGTTGCAGGCGGCTGCCGGCCAGTTTCAGGTCGAGGTTGTCGGTGAGGGCGCGGCGTGTGAGGGCTGACAGTTGCGCGTCATGGAACACGTCCCACCAGCGTTCCTGCAGCGGATCGGCCACGGCGCGGCTGTCGGCCTGACGCCCCTGAGGTTCGCGCCAACGCTCGACGTGCGGCCCCTGGGGCGTGTGAAAGTCCGGGCCGACGGTGCAGGCACTCAGGCTGATGACGCTCAAGGCGAGCCAGGCAAAACGTATCATTGCTGGGCCACCTCACGCGGCTGCGCGACGGGCTGGGTGTCGACGCTGGCCTCCACCGACATGCCCACCCGCAGACGCTCGGTGAGGGGTTGGCCGGGTTCGAGGATGATCTTCACCGGGATGCGCTGCACCACCTTGGTGAAGTTGCCGGTGGCGTTGTCCGGCTTGATCGAGGCGAACGTCACACCGGTGGCCGGCGCCAGGCTCTCCAGATGACCGTTGAGCAACTCGCCGTCGAGGCTGTCGACTTGCACCTGCACGGGTTGGCCGGCATGCATGTGCGACAGCTGGGTTTCCTGGAAATTGGCCACCACATAGGCCTCGCTCAGCGGCACCACAGCGAGCAGCTTGCTGCCCGGCGTCACGTAGGCGCCGACCCGCACCGCGCGCTCACCGACCATGCCGTCCACCGGCGCGACGATGCGCGTATAGGACAGTTGATAGCTGGCCATTTCCAACGCCGCCTGGGCGCGCTTGAGCCCGCCTTCGGCCGCATCGCGCTGGGCACTGAGGATTTCTACCTGCTTGCGTTCGGCCGCCAGCACCGCGGTGGATTTGGCCAGGCGCGCGGTGGCCTGGTCGATGCGGGTTTTGGCTTGCTGGGCGTTCTGCACGGTGCCCGCGCCCACGCCGGCGAGGTGGTTGTAGCGGTTCAGTTCGTGCTCGGCGAACGCCACTTCCGCGCGGTCTGCCGCCACGGTGGCCTGGGCCTGGGCGATCACCGAGCTTTGGCGCTCCAGGGTGGCGCCGGCGTTTTTAAGCTGGGCTTGGGCGACCAACGCATCGGCATCGGCGGCCTGGGCGGCGGCGCGAAAATCGCGGTCGTCGATCAGCGCCAGCAGTTGGCCGGCCTTGACCTGCTGGTTGTCTTCCACCAGCACCTCTTTGATAAAGCCGGCCACACGCGGGGCGATCAGGGTGAAGTCGGCGGCGACGAAGGCATCGTTGGTGGTCTGACGCGCGTTGCCCAACAGGCCCGGCGTGACCAGATACACCAGCACGCCAACGGCAAATACAGCGATAACGGAGACGGCAATTTTGTCTTTGCGTTTCATGGGGAGTCCTTGAGGCTATGTCGGTGCGCGAGGCGGATAAATCCGCGTGGGCATCCAGAAAATCAGCAGGATCAACGCCACCGCGACACCGGCCATGACGACATACAGATCCGACGAGGTGAGCACCACGGCCTGTTCGTGCAGGCGGTGGGCCAGGCCCGGCGCATCGCCGTCGGCCAGGGGCGAGTTGCCCAGGCGATCCACCAGCATGGTGGAGTGGAAGTGTTCACGGCGGGTGGTCAGGGTTTCGAGCACTGCGGCGGCGATCACCGCAGACAGGCCTTTGATGGTGTTGAACCAGGCCGAAGCGAACGGCCCTTCAACGGGCTGGATGCTGCCGGTGGACAGCATCAGCAACGGCAGAACCGCCATCGGTTGCCCGATGATTTGCAGCAGGTACCAGCCATAGAAATCGTCGCGAATCCACGCCGAGGTCAGCTGCGAACTGCCCAGGCAACTGAGCACCAGCAAACTCAAGCCGAGCCCCAGCACCCAACGGCAATCGACCCGGCGCAGGTTGCACAGCGCCGCCACCAGCGGCAGCGCGATCAATTGCGGCAGGGCCATCAGCAACATCACCGGTGCGGTCTGCAGCGGCCTGTAGCCCTGCACCTGGGCGAGGAAGCTCGACGGGATGATGATCACCGAGGTCAGCACCATCAGCACGCCGGCCAGTACGATCAGGGCAAACGCCAGGTTGCGCAGGCCGAGCATCTGCACGTTGAAAAACGGCAGCGGCTGTGACCACTCATTGAGCAGGAACAGCACCAGCAACAGGCTGCCGCCGCTGAGCAGGAAAGTGATCAGGCCGGACTCGAACCAGTCCAGGCGGTTGCCTTGCAGCAGGCCGATCACCAACATGCAGATCGCCGGAAAGCCCAGCAGCAGGCCGCGCCAGTTGAACTGCCTGAAGCGCTCCAGGCGCAGCGGGTCCTGCGGCAAACCGTAGGCCACCGCCGCCATGGCCAGCAGGCACGGCGCGACGATCTGCCAGAACGCCCACTGCCAGCCCACGTACTCGGTCCACAGCGCCGCCAGGGGCGTACCGAGGCTCGGGCCGAAGGTGGCGGTGAGCGCGTAGCCGGCCAGGCCATACAGCTTGATGTTGGCCGGCAGAAAGCGCAGCGCCACCGACATCAGCATCGGCGGCAATGCGCCGCCAGCCAGGCCTTGCGCGGTGCGCAGCAGCAGCAGGCTTTGGTAATTGGGCGCAAACGGGCAGAGGATGCCCAGCAGGGTGAACAGGCCGATGGCGCACAGGGTGAAACGGCGCAGGGAGAAAGTCACCGCACACCAGGGCGCGAAGGCCATGGCCGCCACGGAGGTGGCGGTGTAGGCCGCGACCAGCCAGGTGCCTTCGTCATAGCCGATGAACAGCGCGCCGCGGATATCGGCGAGGGCGATTTTGGTGACCATGTCGTTAAGGCCGGACACCAGCACCGCCAGCAGCACACCGACCAGGCCGATGATGATGCGCAGGCCGAACACCGGCGGATTGAGCGCGACAGGTTTGGCTGCGGCCTGCAGGGCGGGGGCAGCGAGGGAGGTCATGTACGGGTAACTCGGAATGATAGATACCCGAGCAGTTTAAGCAGCTACACACATGACAAAAAGTTACTTATTGGCAGGGTATAAGTGCACGCAACGCAATCTATGTGGCAGCAAGCCCCCTCCCACAGTTGATTGTGAAATGCTCAGGTGGGCTGGGCTTCGAGCCAGGTGGCCTGGCAGCTTTCGCGAAAGGTTTCGCGCAGCCATTTGTGCGCCGGGTCCTTGTCGAAACGCGGGTGCCAGGATTGGGTCAGCATCAGGGTCGGCAACGAGATCGGCAGGGCGAAGGCGCGCAGCGGCAGTTTCAGACGCTTGACACTCAGGAGGGCTTCCTTGGGCACCGGCAACAGCAGGTCGGAGTCGGGCAGCATGAACATCGCGCCGTGAAACCCAGGGGCGATCATCGCGACGCGGCGCTCCAGGCCCTGGGCGTTCAAAGCAGTGTCGATGGGCCCGCGCGCGATGCCACGGCGCGAGATGCTGATATGGGAATAACCGGCAAACCGTGCGGCGGTGATTTCCCCGTCGAACAACGGGTGGCCTTCGCGCGCCAGCCCGACGAAGGTGGTGGAGAACAGGTTCTGCACCTTTACCTCAGGGGTGACGGGCAGCGTGTTGCTCACCCGCAGGTCCAGGCGCCCTTCGCGCAGGGCTTCGTCGTCGGTGTCGCCTTCGGGCACGAAGTACAGCTCGCACAGTGGCGCCATGCGCTCCATGGTGTCGAACAGCCGGCCGCCATACACGCCGATGAAGAAGTCGTTGGCGCGCACGCTGAAGCGACGCCGCAAGGTGCTCAAGTCCACCTGGTCGGCCGAGCGAAACAGCAGCGCGGCCTGCTCCACGACATTACGCACCTGGCCTTGCAGTTGCATCGCCTTGGGCGTGGGCACCAGGCCGCGTCCGGCGCGCACCAGAATCGGGTCGCCCACCGCCTCGCGGATACGTGTGAGGGTGCGGCTCATGGCCGCCGGGCTGAGGTTCATCCGCCGTGCGGCGCCGACCACGCTGCCTTCATCGAGCAAAGCGTCGAGGGCGACCAGCAGGTTCATGTCCGGTAATTGCATGCCAGGCACTCGCGGTCGTAAAAGCGTGAATTGGCCGCAATCCTAACAGGGATGGCCGGCCTAGCGCTGCATGCCCCAGCGTTTCACCGTGAGCCGCTCGAAGGTGTCGAACACCAGGTTCTCCACCAGCAGGCCGATCAGAATCACCACGGCCAGGCCGGCGAATACCTTGTCGGTGTACAGCTCGTTGCGGTTCTGGAAGATGTACCAGCCCAGCCCGCCCTTGCCGCTGGTGGCGCCAAAGACCAGCTCGGCGGCGATCAAGGTACGCCAGGCAAAAGCCCAGCCGATTTTAAGGCCGGCGAGAATCGAAGGCAGCGCAGCCGGGATCAGAATGAACAGCACGAAGCGCATGCCTTTGAGGCCATAGTTGCGACCGGCCATGCGCAGGGTTTCGGACACGCCAAGGAACCCCGAATAGGTATTGAGCGCCAGCGCCCACAGCACCGAATGCACCAGCACAAAGATCAGGCTGTTCTGGCCCAGGCCGAACCACAGCAGCGCCAGCGGCAGCAACGCAATCGCCGGCAGCGGGTTGAACATTGAGGTCAGCGTGCTCAACAAGTCGCGGCCCAGTTGGGTCGAGACGGCAAGCGTGGTCAGGGCAAAGGCCAGCACGATGCCGATCAGGTAGCCCTTGATCAGCACGGCCAGGGAGATGCTGACCTTGCTCAGCAGTTCGCCGCTGAGCAGGCCGTCGTAGAGCGCGTGGAAGGTCTGCAAAAAGCTCGGCAGCAGCAGGTCGTTGTTCTGATAGCGCGCCACCGACTCCCAAATGACTGCCAGCACGATCAGGATCAGGCCTTTGCGCAGCCAGCCTTGTTGCCACAGACGCTGACGCAGCGGCAGTTCGCGTTCCACCGGCACGCTGAGCAGCGGTTCGAGGGTTATTTCGTATTCCTGGCGCATGGGGCGACCCTTTAGTAAGCGATGCGAATATCGGCGAAACCCAACTCACGTTCGGCCTCGGGGGCTTCATCGAACAGCAGGCGATGAATGCGCCGCGCCGAGGCCTGGAAGTCCACACCGCCGAGGCTGTGCAGGTCGTATTGATGGCTGTGGATTTCTGCGCGCACGCGCCCCGGGTGGGGCGACAGCAGGAGGATGCGGTTGCCGACCACCAGCGCCTCTTCGATGGAATGGGTGACGAACAGCAGGGTGAAGCGCACTTCTTCCCAGAGCCGCAGCAGCTCTTCCTGCATCTTGCGTCGGGTGAGGGCGTCCAGGGCGGCGAAGGGTTCGTCCATCAGCAGAATTTTGGGCTGCATGGCCAGGGCGCGGGCGATGGCCACGCGAGCTTTCATGCCGCCGGACAAGGTGTGCGGGTAGGCATCGGCGAAGGCACTGAGGCCGACTTTGTCGAGGTAGTGCAGCGCGCGTTCTTCGGCTTCGCGGCGCTTGAGGGTTTTCGACGCCAGCAGGGGGAACATGACGTTCTGCTTGACGGTTTTCCAGGGCGGCAACTGGTCGAACTCCTGGAACACCACGATGCGATCCGGGCCAGGTTGTTCGACCTTTTGCCCCAGCAGGCGAATCTCCCCTTCACTGGGCTTGATAAACCCGGCGATGGACTTGAGCAACGTGGATTTGCCGCAGCCCGAAGGGCCGAGCAACACGTAGCGGTCGGCCGGGTCGATCTCGAAGCTGACCTGGTGGGTGGCGCGCACTACTCGCTCGGGGGTGCGGTACTCAAGGCTGACGTTGTCCACCGCCAGCAACGGTTGGGCGGTGCTCAGGTTGCTGGCCGCGTGGCCTGGCAAAGGCGCGTTCATTTCAACTCTCTTGCGATAGGGTTCAGAAAGGCGCATCGCCCTGGATGGTGGTGCGGAACAATTTGCGCCGCAGATGGCTGGGGCAACCGGCGGCGAGATGAATCAGCGAGCGGTTGTCCCAGAACACCATGTCGTGGGGTTGCCATTGGTGGCGGTAGATGTTTTCCGGCAGCACGCTGTGGGCATAGAGCTGGGCCAGCAGGTCGCGGCTTTCGTCTTCGGGCAGGCCGACGATGCGGGTGGTGAAACCTTCACTGACGAACAGCGCCTTGCGGCCGTTTTCCGGGTGGGTGCGCACGATGGGATGAACCACTTCGGCTACCTGGGCCAGCTGCTCCGGGGTGAGCGTCGGGCGCCAGTTACCTTCGAATTTGGTTTCGCTGTAGCGCGCCGTGTAGGAGTGCGCGGCGCTGCGGCCTTGCACGGCGTTGCGCAGGTGCTCGGGCAACTGGTCCCAGGCTTTATGCATGTCAGCGAACAGGGTGTCGCCGCCCTCGGAGGGCAGCTCCTGGGCATGCAGCATCGAACCCAGGCTCGGCAGTTCCTTGTAGGAGAGGTCCGAATGCCAGAATTTACCCGCATCTCCGAGGCCGATGGATTGACCGTTTTCCAGGATGTTGGAGACGATCAGGATTTCCGGGTGATTGGTCAGCAGAAACTGTTTGAGCACGTGAATCTGCAACACGCCGAAACGGCGGCTGAAGGCGATCTGCTGTGCAGGGGTGATGCGCTGGTCGCGGAACACCACGACGTGATAGTCCAGGTGCGCGCGGTGAATGCGCGCAAACTCTTCGTCGCTGACCGGGCGGGACAGGTCCAGGCCAATAACCTCGGCACCGACGCTGCCGGATAATGGGCGAATCTCGAATGCTTGTAGGGTAGCGGTCGCTGTTGGAACAGTAGAGGCGGCGGACATGAAGTGACTCCCGGTCGGACAGGAGAGTAACTTTATAGACATAAGAAGGTCAGTTTAAATACCATTAGTGAATATCTATAGACGTTAATGTGTTCATCAAGAGGCTGGACCGGCTACGCTGAGCGAGTAAGGAAAGGTGGCGAATCATTCAGTTGTTGCTGGCGTGTAAGACGTCGCAAAACCACGGTGTGGGCCTGGAGAACCCCGTGTTTAAGCACTTACAAGCCGAAAACCTTGTTCGTTTGACAAGCTTTTGAGCTGTCTCTAGTGTGCTTTGGATCCAATTAGCCATACTTATTTTAAAAAGGGAGGAGAGCGTAGCCGTGACGCAGAAGCCGAACCTGTTGAACAGCATTAAGGTCAGCGGACCTATCCCCGCTCATCTTGCTCGTTCCGTAATTGAAGAAACCTTGCGCAACGCCATTCTCGATGGCCGGTTGCCCTGCGGCACCGCCATGCGCCAGCAGGAACTGGCCAGCCTGTTCGGCGTCAGCCGCATGCCGGTGCGTGAGGCCTTGCGCCAGTTGGAAGCGCAGTCATTGCTGCATGTGGTGACGCACAAGGGCGCCGTGGTGGCGCCCCTGATCGAAGACAACTCGGCTGAAACCTACGCCTTGCGCATACTGCTGGAGTCCGAAGCCCTGCGCCTGTCGATCCCCTTGCTCACCGAGGCCGACATCGCCGAGGCCGAGACATTGATCAATGCCCTGGAGCGGGAAAAAGACTATACCGAGATCGGACGCCTGAACCGCCTGTTCCACATGGCGCTGTATGACAAGGCGCCCAATCAAAGGCTGCTCAAGCTGGTCGAACATGGCCTGAATGAAGAAGAGCGCTTCCTGCGCTTCAACCTGGAGGCGATGGGGCTCGGCGAGACGTCCCAGGAAGATCACCGCACACTGCTGAGCCTGGTGGCGCAGAAGAAGACCGATGAGAGCATTCTCACCCTGCGCAATCACCTCACGCGCGGGATGGAAGTGATATCTGCCTATCTCAACGGCCTTGAAGCGGCCGGCAAGTAAACCTCATGCCGTTCGGGGCCTCCTTTTTATCAGGGGGAAGCCCCCGCGCCGATACAACTTGATTGAGCCTGCGCAGGTTAAAGAAACTTCCCACACTTAAGCAATTAACTTACTCACAACATGTATTTTCTCGAAAAACTTTTAATACATTTGCAAGCTCATCCAAACGTTTAATCCGCTTATTATCCTGCGCCACTAAACCAGACACTCAAACCGGCCGCGCAATCCCTTGCCCAAGTGCGGCTACACGCTCGGCCCGGCAAAAATCCTGACTGTCCATTTCAAGCTTAATAACAGTCCTTCTGTCTTCAGCGCAGTCGCAACAAACTTATAGGCATCAACCATGCATCAAACTTTACTAGAGCAGAAAAAACTGCAACTGTGCAGTCATCCTTTATTTAATGAAATAACTTCACTCAGCAAGTTACAACTTTTTATGCAGAGCCATGTATTTGCTGTGTGGGACTTCATGAGTCTCACCAAACGCCTGCAACGGGACCTGGCCGGCACACAGGTGCCCTGGCTCCCCCCAACCGATCCTCAGGCCGCTCGGTTGATCAATGAGATCGTGCTGTGTGAGGAGTCGGATGAACGTCCAGGGGGTGGTCATTGCAGCCATTTCGAGTTGTACCGTGGGGGCATGCTTGAAACAGGTGCCAGTACTGTCGCCATCGATCGGTTCGTCATGCTGCAACGCCAGGGGGTAGACGCTCAGGTAGCGTTGCAAACGTTAGAGAGTCTGCCCGGCACGGCACGGTTTGTCGGCAGCACGCTGCACACCGTACTCGACGCACCTACCCACTGTGTTGCGGCGGCCTTCCTGCACGGCCGTGAGAGCGTCATACCGACCATGTTTGAACGCCTGTTGCAAGGCAGCGCAGCGTGGATCGGCCAGGCGCCGATGCTGCGCCATTACTTCAACCGACACATTCAATTGGACGCCGAGGACCATGAACCCGGCGCGCGGGCGATGCTTGAGCGCCTGATCGATGGGGACGTGCATCGCCGGCAACAGGCTGACGCGTTCGCCTTGAGCGCGGTTGAACAGCGCATCCATTTCTGGGACGACCTGCGAGCCTCGCTGCAGGAGGTGCACCCATGAGCATCACGGATTACTGCTCCATCGCCGACGACTGGGAGCGTCGCGCAACCATCCGCACGCGCCCGCGCCGTCTGCTGGAAGACGATGAAAAATTGATCTTCCCGCTGTGCCGCCAGCCGCTGGTATTGAGTGCGACGTTTGTCGAACACTGTGCGCAATGGCGAGACTTTGTGCTGGTACAAAGCTTTTACAAATACATTAATGACG
The DNA here is from genome assembly GCF_920984685.1 of Pseudomonas sp. Leaf59. Classification (NCBI taxonomy): domain Bacteria; kingdom Pseudomonadati; phylum Pseudomonadota; class Gammaproteobacteria; order Pseudomonadales; family Pseudomonadaceae; genus Pseudomonas; species Pseudomonas sp. Leaf59. Next base: position 65,970 of record NZ_CAKLBR010000025.1, read on the forward strand.
TGGTGATTTTCGAGACCGAAATTGTCGACAGGACCGCCCGCAGCATTGCCAAGAACCGCTTCACACTGCCCTTCCCCCTTGCCTGTCGCTACGACGCAATGTCCGTCGTGGTGGACGAGGATTACCACGCAATGGTGGCGTTGGACTTCCTGCATCAGACGGTGAGCATGACCGGCATCCAGCCCCTCGACCTGCCCAGGCAGATCGAACTCAGCCGCGCGCTGCCGGCAGCGCAGGCACAGGCGCCCACTCATCTGCGCGATGCCGTGGAGCTGATTGGCGTGGCGATTGCCGAAAACACCGTGACCCATGAGGTGGCGGCGTTTTCCAGGGACGACAGTGTCAAGTCGTCCATTCGCGGCATGATGGCCGATCACCTGTTTGACGAAGGCCGCCATGCCCGTTTCTGGACAAGTCTGGTGCATCTGTATTGGCAGGCGGCCAGCCCGGCAGATCGCGACAGCATCGCTCAGGTGCTGCCGACGTTTCTAATGCACTACCTGACCAACGATCTGCAAAAAACCTTCGACCTGCAATTGATCGAACACCTGGGCGTGAGCGCGCGCACCCGCTGCGTGAACGCTTCATGGCGCTGGATGTGCGTGGTGCCGATCGGCAAGACGCCTCGCAACCGCTGCCGCACCCTCGGCCAGACCCGAGCGCACCGTGCGTCGTGCTCTTCACGTCCGGCACCAGTGGCAGACCAAAAGGCGTGCGGCTCAGCCAGGGCAACCTGGCGCACTTTACTGCCTGGTTCGGTGGCTGCATGGAATTGAGTGAACAGAGCCGCGTGCTGCAGTTCGCCGCATTGAACTTTGATGCTTCGCTGATGGATATTTTCCCGAGTCTGATTGCCGGCGCGCAGTTGATCATTCCCGGCGAGGCGCAGCGACGTGACCCGCAGCAATTGGTGGAGTTGATTCGCCAACAGCACATCACCCACGCGTTCCTGCCACCGGCGCTGCTCGGTATCCTGCCGCTGGATGAGCCGCTGGGCCTGACTCACCTGCTAACCGGTGGCGAAGCGTGCGAACCCCATGTCATCGAACGTCTGGCCGGCCAATGCCACCTGCACAACCTCTACGGCCCCACCGAAGCAACGGTACTGGTGACGCATCGCCTGCTGCAGCGCAAAGATGGCAACACCCGGGTGGGCCGGCCAATCGCCAACAGTCAGGCGCTGATCCTCGACGAGGACATGCAGCCGGTGGATGAGCAGGTGATGGGGGAGTTGTATATCGTCGGGCCTGGGGTGAGCCTGGGATACTTGAGCACCGCGCCGGTACTCGACAGTCCCTTTGTCGAGCTGACACTGCCGGACGGCCAGGTTGTCAGGGCCTACCGCAGTGGCGACCTCGCGAAATGGACGGACGACGGTATAGAACTTGGTGGGCGCCGTGATGATCAGGTAAAGATCCGCGGGGTGCGGATCGAGCCGCAGGAGATCGAGCAGTGCCTGCGCGACAGTCGGCTGTTTCGTCAGGTTGCGGTGGTGATCGAGCGTGACGGCAAGATTCGGGGGGTGGTCGCCTATCCGGAGGCCGGTGCTACGCTGGTCGATCTCAAGCAACACGCGCGGCAGTGGTTGCCTGATTACCTGCAACCACAGGTGTGGGCCGAACTGTCTGCCCTGCCCTGCTCCGGCAGCGGGAAGATTGACCGTCAGGCCTTGCTGGCATTGCCGATTCAATCCTCACTGGCTGGCAATGGCCGCACTGCGCATACGCCCCTTCAACGGCAACTGGCGCGGCTATGGAGTGAATTGTTGCGCGTGCCTGTGGATGATTTGAGGCTGGACGACAGCTTCTTCAACCTCGGTGGGCACTCCATTTTGCTGTCGACTTTGTTGCTGAGCATTCGTGAACAGTTCGGCCGCAGTGTACCGCTGAACCACTTCTTCGAGAGGCCGACGATCAGTACGCTCGCCTTGCTGATGCAGGACAGTGCGCTGCCAGACGCAGCGTACGGCCAGGCCGTGCGCGATGCTCAGCGTGAACAGGCACTGAGGGTGCTGCCCGAAACTCGAGCTGGTGATCGACGCAAGGTGATTGTGACGGGGGCCAACAGTTTTATCGGCGTACATGCCGTCGAGGCATTACTGGCAGGCGGTGCAACAGCGGTAGCGTGTCTGGTGCGTGAGTTGCCGGGTCAGCCGGCAGCCAGCAGGTTCAGCGAGGCACTGAAGGAGTACCGCCTGGAACATCTGGACACGAGCCGGGTGCGGGTGTATCCGGCCGATGTCAGCCAGCCACGCCTGGGGCTGGCGTGCGAGGTGTATGACGCGCTCGCGAGGGACTTTGGCGTGCTGGTGCACAACGCTGCACAGGTCAATCATGTGATGGACTATGGGTCGCTGGTGCCGGACAACGTCGACCCCGTGCGGGAATGTTTGCGCCTGTGCGAGACCCACTGCAAAAAGGTTCTGAACTTCATCTCGACGCTGTCCGCCTGCAGCAGCATTGATGCCGAAGGCTACGTTCTGGAGTTACCGGCCGAGGCGACACTGCCGATCTACATCAAGAATGGCTACAACCTCTCCAAGTGGGTGGCCGAGCGGCTGTTGGGACGTGCGGTGGCGCAAGGCGCGTGGGTCAATATCCTGCGTCCGGGCAACATCAGTTTCAACAGCCGCAACGGTGTTTGCCAACCCCGGAAAAATCGCCTGATGCTGATGCTCAAGGGATCGCTGCAATTGGGTCTGATGCCCCGTCAGGAGGTGAACTTCGACCTGATGCCGGTGGACTTTTTTGCACGCTTTCTCGCGTTTCACTGTGGCCAGTTCGACAGCGAGCGCAGCGTTTTCAACCTGCACAACCCGCAGCCGCTGAGTTGGGACGACTACCTTAATGCGTTCAGCCAGGCGGGACATGCCTTCGACCGCGTCACTGTTGTGCAGTGGCAACAGGCCTTGCGCACAGTTGATCGCGACAACGCGTTGTTCGGGGTACTCGGGTTTTACATGGATGGGCCGGGCGAAGACATCGGCGACACTTCAATGATCCGTTTCGACAACGCACGTCATGGCGTGGAACAAATGGGCACGCACTACCCCGAGAAAAGTCCCGCCTTGTTGCGTCAGGGCTGCGACTACCTGAAGGCTGTGGGCTTTCTTTGAACTGCTTTTAAGGACCTTTCTCATGAAACCACTGCAACCCGATACGCTGATTCGCAATCCCTGTACCGCACCGGTGCAGGCCTGTGTCGTTGTCGAGTGCGAAGCGGCTCGCTTGTGGGCCGTAGTCGGTCACTTTGCAGGCTTTGATGCGTTCATTCCGGCCCTGTCACATATCGAAATGACCGGCACGGGTGTCGAAGCCTTGCGTACCAAGTTCTTCCACGATGGTCACTGCGTGGTGGAACAACTCAACAGCCGGGATGAAGACGCCATGTGCATGACCTGGACTACGGTCTACAACACCTTGGGCGTGGCGCGCCTGTGGGCGGCGATGAGTGTTGAGGCGGTTGACGCCGGCCGTGCCAGGGCGACCTGGACGATCATCGGCGAACCTGTCGGAGACACCCAGGTGGAATTTGATGCGTTTGCACAAGCGTTTGCCGACAGTGCGCTGGAGAATGTGCGCCGGATGCTTGGCTGAACGCAGGAGCGAGCGTGCTCGCTCCTGCTTTGCCCTCAAAAGTCAGAGCTTGAAGCTGTCAACCAGCTGCTTCAATCGACTGGCCTGCTGGGAGAGCGCATCGCAGTCTCTCAGCGTTTCATTGAGGTTGACCACGCCTTGCTGGTTCAGCAGGTTGATCTGGTTGATATCCACGTTGAGGCTCTCAACCACGGCAGTCTGCTCCTCGGTAGCGGCAGCCACCGATTGGTTCATGCCGTCGATCTCGACAATCCGCTGCGTCACGCTGATCAGGCGCTCGCCGGCCTGGTTGGCCACTTCAACGCTCTCTTCGCTGGAGGCCTGGCTGGCGTTCATGGTAGTTACCGCTTCACGCGAGCCCACTTGCAGCGAGGTGATCATTTTATGGATCTCTTCAGCCGACTCCTGGGTGCGGTGAGCGAGGTTGCGCACTTCGTCAGCGACCACTGCAAAGCCACGACCTGCCTCGCCGGCCCGTGCCGCTTCGATCGCGGCATTGAGCGCGAGCAGGTTGGTTTGCTGAGAGATACCTTTGATCACATCGAGAATGTGGCCGATGTTGTCGGTACTGGCATTCAGCGTTTCGATCTGGGTGCAGGACAGGCTGATTTTTTGCGACAGCTCCGACATTGCCAGGATGGTTTGCTCAACCACTTTGCGTCCGCCATCCGCTTGCTCGCTGGCACCGCTGGCATGCTGCGAGGCGTCGGCCGCGTTACGTGCAATTTCCTGGGTGGCGGCGCCCAGCTCATTGATAGCGGCGGCTACGCTGTTGGTGCGCGCGCTCTGCTCGTCGGAGCCAACGATGGAGGCATTGGACGAGGCCATCACTCGCTGGGACAGATCGTGTACCTGGCGCGTCGCCGAGGACACTTCGGAAATGGACGCGTGGATTCGCTCGACGAATTGGTTGAAAGCACTGCCCACTTCGCCAAATTCGTCCTTGCTGGTCACATTGAGGCGACGAGTAAGGTCGCCTTCACCTTGGGCAATGTCCTTCATCGCCGCGCCCATGGTGGTCAAGGGCCGCAGCAATACTTGAATCAGCAGGCTCAAGAGCACGGCAATCGCTACCACGGCGATCAGCATGGCAATCAGCGCTGAAGTGCGGAATTTACCCAGTGGTGCGTAGGCTTTGTCTTTGTCGATCGACAGACCGATATACCAATCCGCGCCTGGCAAGCCGCTGATAGGCGTGAACGACAGGATGCGCTCCTGACCGTTGAGGACGACATCCTGGTTGACCTTGTCGATACGCAGGCTGATGCCTGGATAGATATCCTTGAGGTTCTTCATCACCTGGTCCTCGTCCGGACTAACGATGACCTGGCCATCGCCGCTGACCAGAAACCCGTGACCAATGCCGCCGAAGTCCACGGCATTGATGATCTTCACCAGGGTTTGCAGGCTCAGGTCTCCACCGACGACACCCAGCAGCTCACCGTTCTTCTTGACCGGCATGGCGATGGTAACGATCTGCCCACCTACTGCGGCCATGTAGGGCGGTGTAAGCATGGGCTTATCGGCAGCGACGGCTTGTTTGTACCAGGGACGCTGACGCGGGTCGTAGCCATCGGGCATCTTGGCGTCGGGGCGCTGCGTGAACACGCCGTTGGTTTGGCCAACGTAGGTGAATTGAAAATTTGAAGTGAGCGCAGGCTGATCAACCAGACCCGGAAGGTCGGCAGTTGCGCCTTGGTGTGCGATGTTCTGTGCCAGGTTCTTGAGGACCAGTACGCGGCCACTTAGCCAGTTCTGCACACTGCTGGCGGTGAGTTCACCTGACTGCTGGATGGACGACTCCAGATTTTGCTTGATCGTGCTGCGCTGCAGGTAGTCGTTGTAGAGCGTGAATAACGCGAAGGCCAGGACAACGACGCCTGACGCGGCCAGCAGGATTTTATGACTGAACTTCAGATTCATTTCGTCGACTTCTTTTGCCAAAGGGGATGAGCGTGCCGCGTGGAACATTCCATGTAGCGCTATAAGCAGGCTCTTCGGCCGCTCTATCTCGGGGCACGCGTGGCTCGTCAGGCTTTCGGCAGGGAGTGCGGAAATCTTGAGATGTATTCTCATCCCCTACAGGGCAGCCGACCAATGGTTATCGTACAAGTGCAAGCATGTAAGCGTGATATGGGACCAGGTAAGGCGAGCACCCTGTCCAAGTCCCTAAACGAAAAAACCCCTGTCTGCGCTAGCAGACAGGGGTTCTGGTATTCAATCTTGACGATGACCTACTCTCACATGGGGAAACCCCACACTACCATCGGCGATGCATCGTTTCACTGCTGAGTTCGGGATGGGATCAGGTGGTTCCAATGCTCTATGGTCGTCAAGAAATTCTGTATACCAGAGCGTTGTTCAAACAACACGCCGGTGAAAATTCATGGACTTCTACAAAAACAAAACCCCATCTGCTTTCGCAAATAGGGTTTCGGAATTTAATCTTGACGATGACCTACTCTCACATGGGGAAACCCCACACTACCATCGGCGATGCATCGTTTCACTACTGAGTTCGGGATGGGATCAGGTGGTTCCAATGCTCTATGGTCG
>NZ_CAKLBR010000026.1:0-71075 GCF_920984685.1 Pseudomonas sp. Leaf59
CCTCTGGCTAACACTTCCCCTTGCCGGGTGTGTAGAGGACTTTCACCTCCAAGTCACCAGCGTGGCCACCACAGCCAAACTGGTTGCGCTTCGCGCAACGCGCCATGCCTGGCGCACCAAAAAAAGGCCCCTTGAATAAGGGGCCTTTTTCAGATCACCTGGAACACTCAGAACAGCTTGCGACCTTTATTGGCCGCGATGCGCATGCGCAGTGCGTTCAACTTGATGAAGCCCGCCGCGTCCGCCTGGTTATAGGCGCCGCCGTCTTCTTCGAAGGTGGCGATATTGGCGTCGAACAGCGACTCCTCGGACTTGCGACCCGTGACGATCACGTTGCCCTTGTACAGCTTCAGACGCACCACGCCATTCACGTGGGCCTGGGAGGCGTCGATCATCTGTTGCAGCATCAAACGCTCAGGACTCCACCAGTAGCCGGTGTAGATCAGGCTGGCGTACTTGGGCATCAGTTCGTCTTTGAGGTGAGCCACTTCGCGGTCCAGGGTGATGGACTCGATAGCGCGGTGGGCACGCAGCATGATGGTGCCGCCGGGTGTCTCGTAGCAGCCACGGGACTTCATGCCCACGTAACGGTTCTCGACGATATCGAGACGGCCGATACCGTGCTCGCCGCCGATGCGGTTGAGGGTCGCCAGCACGGTGGCCGGGGTCATCTCGACGCCGTCCAGCGCGACGATGTCGCCGTTGCGGTAGGTCAGTTCCAGGTATTGCGGCTTGTCGGGAGCGTTCTCCGGGGAGACGGTCCACTTCCACATGTCTTCTTCGTGCTCGGTCCAGGTGTCTTCCAGCACGCCGCCTTCATAGGAGATGTGCAGCAGGTTGGCGTCCATCGAGTACGGGGACTTCTTCTTGCCGTGGCGCTCGATCGGGATTGCGTGCTTTTCAGCGTAATCCATCAGCTTTTCACGGGAAAGCAGGTCCCATTCACGCCACGGTGCAATCACTTTCACGCCTGGCTTGAGGGCGTAGGCGCCCAATTCGAAACGCACCTGGTCGTTGCCCTTGCCGGTCGCACCATGGGAAATGGCGTCGGCGCCGGTTTCGTTGGCGATTTCGATCAGGCGCTTGGCAATCAGCGGACGTGCGATGGAGGTACCCAGCAGGTACTCGCCTTCGTAGACGGTGTTGGCGCGAAACATCGGGAAGACGAAATCGCGGACGAACTCTTCGCGCAGGTCGTCAATGTAGATCTCTTTCACGCCCATGGCTTGCGCCTTGGCACGTGCCGGTTCGACCTCTTCGCCCTGACCCAGGTCAGCGGTGAAGGTCACCACTTCACAGTTATAAGTATCCTGCAGCCACTTGAGGATCACCGAAGTGTCCAGGCCGCCGGAATACGCGAGAACGACCTTGTTTACGTCGGCCATGCCATCACTCCACGGGGTTGTACGGAAAGGCGACGATTCTACCGATCAAAACCGTGAATTTACAGGGGCGCGACAGCAAATGAAGATAAAGCGACAGATTATGTCGACGGCGCGACCGAGGGTCGCACCTTATGAAGTGTGTGCCGGATTGCCTGGAGCGGTAGCCTGCGGTGCCGGTTTTTCGGGGGCCGCCACGCGTTCAAGCTGAATGTTCACACGACGGTTGCGCGCACGGTTGGCCGCGTTGGTGTTGGGCGCCAGCGGATAGCTTTCACCGTGGAATCGCAGGGTGATCTGCGACTCCGGGATGCCATTGGCCTTGAAGTAGTCCATCACCGCCAGGGCACGGCGGCGCGAGACGTCGCGGTTGGTCAGGCGATTGCCGCTGTTGTCGGAGTGACCGTTCAACTCCACATGGTTAACCGTGGGATCGGCTTTCAGGTACGCAAGAATCACCGACAGCTTCTGCCTGGCAGCAGAGTCCAGTTCAACGCCACCGCCAGGGAAGCCGACTTCGGTCTGTTTGACCTGGTCGTAATTCATCGGCAACAGCTTGGCGGTGCACACCTGATAGTCGTTGTAGGCCTTGTTGAATTTCACTGGCAACAGGCGAACCTCCGAGTAGCCGCCTTCGCGCCCGTAATGGCGCACAGTGGGGCTGCGCCCTTCCAGCAGGCCAGTGAACAGGCGCCCGGCCTGGGCCTGGGAACTGTTAAACAGCACATCGCCACTGCCGACCCGCACCGCGCCCAGATTGATATCGCCGCGCCCCGGCTGCCACGGTGCAGCGGCCGCCAGCAGCGTCGCCGAGCCTGCGCCGAGTGCACCGTTATAGGCTTTGAGGCGAAACGTCGCCTGCTCGCCGGCACGGCGCACGAACTCACCCGAGCCGAAATCGGTGATCGGCTGGGTCAGGCGGCACTCGAACTGATCGCCTTCCACCTTCCACTCAATGTTCTCCAGACGTGTCTGGAACGTGAGGGCCATTGCAGGCAGGCTGGCGAACACACTGAGCAGGGCTAGATAATGCTGGCGCACGGGCGGCTCCACTGGTTTCTACAACACATCAAGGCGTCATACGTCGTTAAGGCATACCCCCAGCTATCGGTCGCATCCTGCAAAACTTGATAGCGAGTGCCTGCAACAGTCTTTTCCGGTAGCATTCCCACCAGATTGACCCGCCTGGAATTCCCAATGTCCGACCGCCTGACCCTGCTGCGTCCCGACGACTGGCATATTCATCTTCGCGATGGTGCTGCGTTACCCCACACCGTGGCCGATGTAGCGCGCACGTTTGGCCGCGCCATCATCATGCCCAACCTGGTACCTCCGGTGCGCAATGCCGCGCAAGCCGACGCCTATCGCCAGCGCATCCTCGCTGCACGACCGGCCGGCAGCCACTTCGAACCGTTGATGGTGCTCTACCTCACCGACCGCACCCAGCCCGAAGAAATTCGCGAAGCCCGTGCCAGCGGTTTTGTGTACGCCGCCAAGCTGTATCCGGCGGGCGCCACCACCAACTCCGACTCCGGCGTGACCAGCATCGACAAGATTCTGCCGGCCATCGAAGCCATGGCAGAGGTCGGCATGCCATTGTTGATCCACGGTGAAGTCACCCGTGGCGACGTGGATGTGTTCGACCGCGAGAAGATCTTCATCGACGAGCACATGCGTCGCGTGGTCGAGCTGTTCCCGACCCTCAAGGTAGTGTTCGAGCACATCACCACCGCTGATGCCGTGCAGTTCGTCACCGAAGCCTCGGAAAACGTCGGCGCGACCATCACCGCCCATCACCTGCTGTACAACCGCAACCACATGCTGGTGGGCGGGATTCGACCGCACTTCTATTGCCTGCCGATCCTCAAGCGCAACACCCATCAGGTCGCCTTGCTGGACGCCGCCACCAGTGGCAGCCCGAAGTTCTTCCTCGGCACCGACTCGGCGCCCCACGCCCAGCATGCCAAGGAAGCCGCCTGCGGCTGCGCCGGTTGCTACACCGCATTTGCTGCCATCGAGCTGTACGCCGAAGCTTTCGAACAACGCAATGCGCTGGACAAGCTCGAAGCGTTCGCCAGCCTCAATGGCCCGCGCTTCTACGGCCTGCCGGCCAATACCGACCGCATCACCCTGGTCCGCGAAGACTGGACCGCCCCTGCCAGCCTGCCTTTTGGCGAGCTGACCGTAATCCCGCTGCGCGCCGGTGAAACACTGCGCTGGCGCCTGCTGGAGGAAAGCAAGTGAGTGAAGACCATTACGACGACGAACACGAGCACAGCGGTGGCGGCTCTCGCCATCCGATGGCCGAGCGGTTTCGCGGCTATCTGCCGGTTGTCATCGACGTAGAGACCGGTGGCTTCAACTGCGCCACCGACGCCTTGCTGGAAATTGCCGCCACCACCATCGGCATGGATGAGCAGGGTTTCGTGTTTGCCGAACACACGCATTTCTTCCGCGTCGAGCCGTTCGAAGGCGCGAACATCGAAGCGGCCGCCCTGGAGTTCACCGGAATCAAGCTCGACCATCCGTTGCGCATGGCGGTCAGTGAAGAAGCGGCGCTGACCGATATCTTCCGTGGCGTACGCAAGGCATTGAAAGCCAATGGCTGCAAACGCGCGATCCTGGTTGGCCACAACAGCAGCTTCGACCTGGGCTTCCTCAACGCCGCCGTGGCGCGCCTGGACATGAAGCGTAACCCGTTTCACCCCTTCTCCAGCTTCGACACCGCCACGCTCGCCGGCCTGGCCTATGGTCAAACGGTATTGGCCAAGGCCTGCCAGGCCGCCGGTATCGACTTTGACGGCCGCGAGGCTCACTCGGCGCGCTACGACACCGAGAAGACCGCCGAGCTGTTCTGCGGCATCGTTAACCGCTGGAAGCAGATGGGCGGCTGGGAAGACTTCGGCGACTGAGACGGGTGGCAGCAAGCCCACTCCCGAAAAAGCCTTTTCCATGCATGCATAAAAAAACCGGCCCTCACAGGCCGGTTTTTTTGTACCTCGAATTCGGCTTACAGCTTGCCGGCGTTCTCGGTCAGGTAAGCCGCAACACCTTCGGTGGAAGCGGTCATGCCCTTGTCGCCTTTTTTCCAGTTGGCAGGGCAGACTTCACCGTGCTCTTCGTGGAACTGCAGCGCGTCGACCAGGCGGATCAGCTCTTCCATGTTACGCCCCAGCGGCAGATCGTTGATGATCTGCGAGCGCACAACGCCCTTGTCGTCGATCAGGAACGCGCCACGGAACGCCACGCCGCCTTCGGATTCAACGTCGTAGGCCTTGGCAATCTCGTGCTTCATGTCGGCAGCCATGGTGTATTTGACTTTGCCGATGCCGCCATCGTTGATGGCCGTGTTGCGCCACGCGTTGTGGGTGAAATGGGAGTCGATGGACACGGCAACCACTTCAACGTTGCGCGCCTTGAAATCGTCCATGCGGTGGTCCAGAGCGATCAGCTCGGACGGGCAGACGAAGGTGAAGTCCAACGGGTAGAAGAACACCAGGCCGTATTTGCCTTTGATGGCTTCAGACAGCTTGAAGCTGTCTACGATTTCGCCATTGCCGAGCACGGCAGGTACGTCGAAATCCGGGGCTTGTTTGCCGACGAGTACGCTCATTGGGTATCTCCTGATGTTAAGGGTGAAGATTGAAGTAACAGGACCGGCCTTGAGTCTGCCGCGTTCAAGCGACAGAGCTGTGACGCAGTCACGCTTCGTGAAGACCGAGCATCATACACTGAAAAAACCGTTCGTCAGCGCGGGCGCCGCGCCGGGAAATACCCTGTGAATGTACTTTGACAATCATTCTCGTTAACATTAAGATCCAACGCATTCAAGCCTCACACCGCGATGGTTCTCCCTATGTATGTGTGCCTTTGTACTGGCGTCACCGACGGACAAATCCGCGAAGCAATCTATGAAGGTTGCTGCAGCTACAAGGAAGTGCGCGAAACCACCGGCGTTGCCAGCCAGTGTGGTAAATGTGCCTGCCTCGCCAAGCAAGTGGTACGGGAAACGCTGACCCAACTGCAGACAGCGCAAAGCGCGCCCCCCTACTCAGCAGAATTTACACACGCTTAAATAGGCGTGTTTTAAAGAACCGGACCCGAAGTCCGGTTTTTTTATGCCTGTAATTCAATTAGTTAGCGCCAAGACGCGGAACACAAACATTCTTATTCCGATTAATTTTCATTTATTATTCAATAACTTAGGTTTGACACTAAGGTTTCCGCCGCTCAAACTCTGCCTCATACACAGCTATTACAGGGCAGGACCCCAGTCATGAAAGGCGACATCTCAGTCATCCAGCAACTCAACAAAATCCTTGCCAATGAACTGGTCGCGATCAATCAGTACTTTCTGCATGCCCGCATGTACGACGATTGGGGCCTGGAAAAGCTCGGCAAGCGCGAATACAAAGAGTCGATCAAGGCCATGAAGGACGCCGATGCGCTGATCAAGCGCATCCTGTTCCTGGAAGGTCTGCCGAATGTGCAGGACCTGGGCAAGCTGAACATCGGCGAACACACCCAGGAAATGCTCAACAGCGACCTGGGCTTTGAGCGCAAGAGCCACAGCGACCTCAAGGCCGCCATTGCCCACTGCGAAACCCACGGTGACTTCGGCAGCCGTGAGCTTCTGGAAGACATTCTGGAAGACCAGGAAGAGCACATCGACTGGCTGGAGACCCAACTGGGCCTGATCGTCAAAGTCAGCCTGGAGAATTACCTGCAGTCGCAGATGGGCGAATAACCCACACCACGCAGGTACAAAAAAGCCCCGCTCTCTTTCGAGAAGCGGGGCTTTTTATTGCGGGCCAATCAAGCGTCGGTCTTGGCCGCCGCATTGGCTGCTGCATCTTTGACCAGCGCCTGCAACGAACCGTCCGCTGCCATTTCAGTGATGATGTCACTGCCGCCGACCAGTTCGCCAGCTACCCACAGTTGCGGGAAGGTAGGCCAGTTGGCGTACTTGGGCAGGTTGGCGCGGATTTCAGGATTCTGCAGGATATCCACGTAGGCGAACTTCTCGCCGCACGCCATGATGGCCTGGGATGCCTTCGCGGAGAAACCGCACTGAGGCGCGTTCGGTGCACCTTTCATGTAAAGCAGGATGGTGTTGTTGGCAATCTGCTCTTTGATCGTTTCGATGATATCCATGGAACACCTCGGCTGGAACTTTGCGACTCACAGGTCGGCACGGTGGCGCATTGTAACGCAAAATCCCGGCACAATGCTCAGGCTCCTTATGCGGCCGCTACCTGCACCGGCACTCCGTTCAATGCGGCATTGCCGGACAATTCATCCAACTGCCGTTCGTCAGTCAAGTCATTGGCACTCGCTCCCGGCTGGCTGCTGGCGATTGTCATCCGCACGCCCGGGCGGCCATGGCCCCAACCGTGGGGCAGGCTGACCACCCCAGGCATCATCTCCAGACTGGCGAGCACTTCAACTTCGATCATGCCGATGCGCGAACTGACGCGCACGCGCTGGCCATCAGTCAACTGCCGGCTCGCCAGGTCCTCGGGGTGCATATGCAACTGGTGCCGTGGCTTGCCCTTCACCAGCCGGTGATAGTTATGCATCCACGAATTGTTGCTGCGCACATGGCGACGGCCGATCAGCAGCAGCTCGTCAGCCACAGGCGCCGGTTGTGCCGCAAAGCGCACGAGGTCGGCAAGGATCACCGCCGGTGCTGCCTGCACCTTGCCATCCGCGGTTTTCAAGCGCGCAGCAAGGTTGGCCGCCAGTGGCCCCAGGTCCAGTCCATGGGGATGGTCCGCCAGCATCGCCACCGACAGCTTGTGACCGGAGGCATCACCATAAGTCCCGGCGCGCAGGCCGGCATCGATCATCTGCGCCGGCGCCACCGTCGGCTTGAGCACCACGCCGGTCTGCGCGGCAAAGGCCTTGGCCAAACCGACAAAAATCTCCCAGTCATGCAGAGCGCCCGCCGGCTTGGGCAGGATCGCGCGATTGAAACGGGTGACGTTGCGCACCGCGAACATATTGAACGTGGTGTCGTAGTGATCATTCTCCAGCGCCGAAGTGGACGGCAGAATCAGGTCGGCATAGCGCGTGGTCTCGTTGATATACAGGTCGACACTGACCATGAACTCCAGCCCCTCCAGCGCCTGCTCCAACTGGCGGCCATTGGGCGTGGACAGCACCGGGTTGCCCGCCACCGTCACCAGCGCGCGGATTTGCCCTTCGCCTGCAGTAAGCATCTCTTCCGCCAGGGCCGACACGGGTAATTCACCACCATACTCCGGACGCCCGGACACGCGGCTCTGCCAGCGATTGAAATGCCCGCCACCGGTGGACGCCACCAGGTCCACGGCCGGCGTGGTGCACAGCGCGCCGCCCACTCGGTCGAGATTGCCGGTCACCAGGTTGATCAACTGCACCAGCCAATGACACAGCGTGCCAAACGCCTGGGTCGACACCCCCATGCGCCCGTAGCACACCGCTTTGTCCGCGGCGGCAAAATCACGCGCCAACTGACGGATCTGTTCAGCGGGCACGGCACACTGGCTGCTCATGGCCTCGGCGGTAAACCCGGCAATGGCGCGGCGCACTTCCTCAAGGCCGGCTACCGGCAAATGGCTGGTACGGGTCAGGTTCTCGGTAAACAGGGTGTTGAGCAGGCCGAACAGCAGCGCCGCGTCACCGCCAGGCCGCACGAACAGATGCTGGTCCGCTATCGCCGCCGTCTCGCTGCGCCGAGGGTCGACCACCACCACTTTGCCGCCCCGGGCCTGGATGGCCTTGAGGCGTTTTTCCACATCCGGCACGGTCATGATGCTGCCGTTGGAGGCCAACGGATTGCCACCGAGGATCAGCATGAAATCGCTGTGGTCGATGTCCGGGATCGGCAGCAACAGGCCGTGGCCGTACATCAGGTGGCTGGTGAGGTGATGGGGCAGTTGATCCACTGAGGTCGCGGAAAACCGATTGCGCGTCTTCAACAGCCCCAGGAAATAGTTACTGTGGGTCATCAGCCCATAATTGTGCACGCTCGGGTTGCCCTGGTAGACCGCCACCGCGTTCTGGCCATGACGCGCCTGAATGCCTGACAGACGTTCAGCCACCAGCGCGAAGGCGTCTTCCCACGGGATCGGTTGCCATTGGCTGCCGACGCGCAGCATGGGCTGATGCAGGCGGTCCGGGTCATTCTGGATATCCTGCAACGCCACGGCCTTGGGGCAGATATGCCCACGGCTGAAGGCGTCCTCTGCGTCGCCCTTGATAGACGTGATCGCCAGGCTGCCGTCGTCGGCCTGGGTGGTTTCCAGGGTCAGACCGCAAATGGCTTCACACAGATGGCAGGCACGGTGGTGGAGAGTCTTGGTCATGGCCAGTCTCTTTATAGGGGCTTTGGGGCAACTATGGGCCGCCGGGAACCTTGGCACCAGTAACCTTCGCGGCATGAATCGGCTGGCATCAGGCCAGGCCATGGCCGAGAGCGTGAGCAAATGTTTCAACGGTGCACGCATCGTCGCAGAAAACCGACGCAGCCTGGCCTGGCCCCGCCGCCGCGCATTGCAAAAGGTTACGACGCCAGTGTACAAATGGCCCGCTGCTGTCAGGAAGTTGTTTTCAAACGCGCATTGACGCCCCGCTGAACACCCTTAAAAACCGTAGCCCTATTGGTAAGACGCGACATTTAATTATAACATCGCGCCTTCCCCTATTTCGTCGCCCCGTGCGGCTTTCGCCGCAGGTCTCGCCCGTTGTCACAATAAACAAGGCTTTGAGTATCTGCGGTCTGTTGCAAAAGGTAGTTAATGATGAGCGCTAGGCACTTTCTCTCCCTGATGGATTGCACGCCCGAAGAGCTGGTCGGCGTGATCCGTCGAGGCATTGAGCTTAAAGACCTGCGTAACCGCGGCGTACTGTTCGAGCCTTTGAAAAACCGCGTGCTCGGCATGATTTTCGAGAAGTCATCGACCCGCACCCGCGTGTCGTTCGAAGCCGGCATGATTCAACTGGGTGGCCAGGCCATCTTTTTATCATCGCGCGATACGCAACTGGGCCGAGGCGAGACCGTCGCCGACAGCGCCATCGTCATGTCGAGCATGCTCGACGCCGTGATGATCCGTACCTTTGCCCACAGTACCGTGACCGAATTTTCCGCCAACTCGCGGGTGCCGGTGATCAACGGCCTGTCCGACGACCTGCACCCCTGCCAGTTGCTGGCCGACATGCAAACCTTTCTTGAGCATCGTGGCTCGATCCAGGGCAAGACCGTGGCCTGGATCGGCGATGGCAACAACATGTGCAACAGCTATATAGAAGCGGCGATCCAGTTCGACTTCCAGCTGCGTGTTGCCTGCCCTGAAGGCTACGAGCCTGACGCACGCTTCCTCGAACAAGCCGGAAGCCGCGTCACCCTCGTGCGCGACCCGCGTGAAGCCGTGGCCGGCGCGCATCTGGTGAGCACCGACGTGTGGACCTCCATGGGTCAGGAAGAAGAAACCGCCAAGCGCCTGGCCCGGTTCGCGCCGTACCAGGTCACCCGCGCCCTGCTCGATCTGGCCGCTCCCGATGTGCTGTTCATGCATTGCCTGCCGGCGCACCGTGGCGAGGAAATCAGCCTCGACCTGCTCGACGATCAGCGCTCGGTGGCGTGGGACCAGGCCGAAAACCGCCTGCACGCGCAAAAGGCCCTGCTCGAATTTCTTGTGCCGCCGTCGTACCACCACGCATGAGCCAGCCCCTACTGCTGAACCTGCGCAATCTGGCATGCGGTTATCACGATCAACGGGTGGTGCAGAACCTCAATCTGCACCTCAATGCCGGCGATATCGGTTGCCTGCTCGGGTCCTCGGGTTGCGGCAAGACCACCACGCTGCGAGCGATTGCCGGGTTCGAACCGGTGCACGAAGGTGAGATCAGCCTGGCCGGTGAAGTCATCTCCAGCGCCGGTTTCACCCTGGCACCGGAGAAACGTCGTATCGGCATGGTGTTTCAGGACTACGCACTGTTTCCCCACCTCAGCGTGGCCGACAACATTGCGTTCGGCATTCGCAAGCACCCGCACAAAGACCGCGTGGTTGCCGAACTGCTGGAACTGGTCAACCTTAAGAACCTGGGCAAGCGCTTTCCCCACGAACTCTCCGGCGGCCAGCAACAACGCGTCGCCCTCGCCCGCGCCCTGGCGCCGGAGCCGCAACTGCTGTTGCTCGATGAGCCCTTCTCCAACCTCGATGGCGAACTGCGGCGCAAGCTCAGCCATGAAGTGCGCGAGATTCTCAAGGCACGCGGCACCAGTGCGATCCTGGTCACCCATGATCAGGAAGAAGCGTTTGCCGTGAGCGATCAGGTGGGCGTGTTCAAGGAAGGCCGGCTGGAACAGTGGGATACGCCTTACAACCTTTATCACGAACCGCAGACCCCTTACGTCGCCAGCTTTATCGGCCAGGGTTACTTCATCCGTGGCCAATTGAGCTCGCCGGAGTCCGTGCACACCGAACTGGGTGAGCTGCGCGGCAACCGCGCCTACACCTGGCCTGCGGGGGGAGCGGTGGAGGTGTTGCTGCGTCCGGACGATATCGTCCATGCGCCGGACAGCGCCCTCAAAGCGCGGATTATCGGCAAGACTTTCCTCGGCGCCTCGACGCTCTACCGTCTGCAGTTGCCGACCGGTGCGCAGCTGGAATCGATTTTCCCCAGCCATGCGGACCATCAGGTGGGCGTGGATGTAGGCATTCGGGTTGCGGCAGAACATCTGGTGCTGTTTCAGGCAGCACGCTGAAAGTGCAAGGGAGCTTGCTCCCACCTTGGATTTTCAGTGCCCCGACATCATATTCTGCCAATCGGGGCGAAGGTGGCCTGAGTGTTTTCAGCCAGCGCCGAAGCTGTCAATTCCACTTCCAGCCCTCGCCTCCCCGCACTCACAAAAATCGTCTCGAGCGGCTGCGCCGTCACATCGATAAACGTGCGTAAGCGCTTTTTCTGCCCCAACGGACTGATCCCCCCCAGCAAATAGCCAGTAGCGCGCTGCGCCGCCGCCGGGTCGGCCATTTCGACTTTTTTCGCGCCCGCCGCCTGCGCCAGGGCCTTGAGGTCCAGGCTTCCGACGACCGGCACCACCGCCACCAGCAACTCACCCTTTTCAGTGCTGGCCAGCAGGGTCTTGAACACCCGCGCCGGGTCGAGGCCCAATTTTTCTGCGGCCTCCAGACCATATGACGCCGACTTGGGATCGTGCTCGTAACTGTGGATGCGATGTTCGGCGCGAACTTTCTTCAGCAGGTCCAATGCGGGGGTCATGATGTCTCCGGTCAGGCAAACAGATGGCCGATGTTAAGCCAAGCCCACGTAAAACGCTCTAGCGTGGGCCACGCTTGCCCTAATAAATGCTGTCACAAGCATGATCATTCATCAGACCAATAGTTGGAAAATGACTGACAGTTCACTTTCGACCTTTGACAGCCGTCATTCTTGTCTATATTTTTTCGTTTCCGAATGCTGTAGGAATGGTTTCCGCAGTATTCAAGCAGTAAGCCGTGGCGCGGATGGGGATCCTCGTCATTGGTGAAAATCGCGCAAGGCCCAACGAGGCCGTACGCCAGACAAGAACAACAAATGAGGTTTTCCATGACAACTGCTCTTCAACAGCCTTCACTTTCGAGCCAATGCATGGCCGAATTCCTCGGCACCGCGCTGCTCATCTTCTTCGGTACCGGTTGCGTCGCTGCGCTCAAGGTCGCAGGTGCCAGCTTCGGTTTATGGGAAATCAGCATCATCTGGGGGATCGGCGTCAGCATGGCGATCTACCTCACCGCCGGTATTTCCGGGGCCCACCTCAACCCGGCGGTCAGCATCGCCCTGTGCCTGTTTGCCGATTTCGAAAAGCGCAAACTGCCTTTCTATATCCTCGCCCAGGTCGCCGGCGCCTTCTGTTCCGCGGCGCTGGTGTACACGCTCTACAGCAACCTGTTTTTCGATTACGAACAAACACACCATCTGGTGCGCGGCACCCAAGCCAGCCTGGAATTGGCCTCGGTGTTCTCCACCTACCCCCATGCCCTGTTGAGCACGGCCCAGGCGTTCCTGGTGGAGATGGTCATCACCGCCATCCTGATGGGCGTGATCATGGCCCTGACCGACGACAACAACGGCCTGCCACGCGGCCCCCTCGCCCCCCTGCTGATCGGCCTGCTGATTGCGGTGATCGGCAGCGCCATGGGCCCGCTGACCGGCTTTGCGATGAACCCGGCGCGGGATTTCGGGCCCAAGCTGATGACCTTTTTCGCCGGCTGGGGTGAAATAGCCTTCACCGGCGGTCGCGACATTCCCTATTTCCTGGTGCCGATTTTCGCGCCGATTGTCGGCGCATGCCTGGGTGCTGCGGCCTACCGCGGGCTGATCGCCCGTCACCTGCCGAGCGCCGTCCCTGCTGTAGCTGAAACACCTGACACGGCTGTCAACGGCAACACGCGTATTTCCTGAAAGCGCCGGCCTGGTCCCCTGCCCTTTGCGGCCCAGGCTGACTTCCGACTTCCCTTTTTCGTACAAGGCAATCGACATGACCGACATTCAGAATAAGAACTACATCATTGCCCTCGACCAGGGCACCACCAGTTCGCGAGCGATCATCTTCGATCGTGACGCCAACGTGGTGTGCACCGCCCAGCGCGAGTTTACCCAGCATTACCCGCAAGCCGGCTGGGTTGAGCATGACCCGATGGAAATTTTTGCCACCCAGAGCGCGGTGATGGTCGAAGCCCTGGCACAGGCCGGCCTGCACCATGACCAGGTCGCCGCCATCGGTATCACCAACCAGCGTGAAACCACCGTGGTGTGGGACAAGAACACCGGCCGCCCGATCTACAACGCCATCGTCTGGCAGTGCCGCCGCAGCACCGAGATCTGCCAGCAGCTCAAGCGCGACGGCCACGAGCAATACATCAACGACGCCACTGGCCTGGTCACCGACCCGTACTTCTCCGGCACCAAGCTCAAGTGGATCCTCGACAACGTTGAAGGCAGCCGCGAGCGTGCGCGCAACGGCGAACTGCTGTTCGGCACCATCGACAGCTGGCTGATCTGGAAATTTACCGGCGGCAAAACCCACGTCACCGACTACACCAACGCCTCGCGCACCATGCTCTTCAACATCCACACCCTGGAGTGGGACGCGAAGATGCTGGAGATTCTCGACGTACCGCGCGAGATGCTGCCGGAAGTGAAATCGTCGTCGGAAATCTATGGCCGCACCAAAAGCGGCATCGCCATCGGCGGCATCGCCGGTGACCAGCAAGCGGCGCTGTTCGGCCAGATGTGTGTGGAGCCCGGCCAGGCCAAGAACACCTACGGCACCGGCTGCTTCCTGCTGATGAACACCGGCGACAAGGCGGTCAAATCCAAGCACGGCATGCTCACCACCATCGCCTGCGGCCCGCGTGGCGAAGTGGCTTACGCCCTCGAAGGCGCTGTGTTCAACGGCGGCTCGACCGTGCAATGGCTGCGTGATGAACTGAAAATCATCGCCGACGCCACCGACACCGAATACTTTGCCGGCAAGGTCAAGGACAGCAACGGCGTGTACCTGGTGCCCGCCTTCACCGGCCTGGGCGCGCCGTACTGGGACCCGTATGCCCGTGGCGCACTGTTCGGCCTGACCCGTGGCGTACGCGTGGACCACATCATTCGTGCAGCCCTCGAGTCGATTGCCTACCAGACCCGCGACGTGCTCGACGCCATGCAGCAGGACTCGGGCGAACGCCTCAAGGCCCTGCGCGTGGACGGTGGCGCAGTGGCCAACAACTTCCTGATGCAGTTCCAGGCAGACATCCTCGGCACCCAGGTGGAGCGCCCGCAAATGCGTGAAACCACGGCTCTGGGTGCCGCTTACCTGGCGGGCCTGGCCTGCGGTTTCTGGAGCAGCCTGGACGAACTGCGCGGCAAGGCGGTGATCGAGCGCGAATTCGAACCGCAACTGGATGAAGCCGCCAAAGAGAAACTCTACGCCGGCTGGCAGAAAGCGGTAAGCCGCACCCGCGACTGGGAGCCGCACGAAGGCGCCGAATAAGCCGGGCGCCGGTCCCTCTTGGGGTTGTAACTGGCAGGGAGCGGATTCCTGCGTCATCATGGGCCACTTTTGTATGGCAGCCCAAAGGACGCCCCATGAATCTGCCTCCCCGCCAGCAACAAATCCTCGAACTGGTCCGCGAACGCGGTTATGTCAGTATCGAGGAAATGGCGCAGTTGTTCGTTGTCACCCCGCAAACCATCCGCCGCGATATCAACCAACTGGCGGATGCCAACCTGTTGCGCCGCTACCACGGCGGCGCAGCCTATGATTCCAGCGTCGAAAACACCGCCTACGCTATGCGGGCCGACCAGATGCGCGACGAGAAACTGCGCATCGGCGAAGCCATCGCCGCGCAAATCCCCGATCATGCCTCGCTGTTCATCAACATCGGCACTACCACCGAATCCATCGCCCGTGCGCTGCTCAATCACAACCACCTGAAAATCATCACCAACAACCTCAATGTCGCCACCATGCTCAGCGCCAAGGACGACTTTGACGTGCTGTTGACCGGCGGCAACGTGCGCCGTGACGGCGGCGTAGTGGGCCAGGCCAGTGTGGATTTCATCAACCAGTTCAAGGTCGACTTCGCCCTGGTGGGTATCAGTGGGATTGACGAAGACGGCAGCCTGCTGGACTTCGATTACCAGGAAGTGCGGGTGTCGCAGGCGATCATCGCCAATGCACGCAAGGTAATCCTGGCGGCGGACTCCAGCAAGTTCGGGCGCAATGCCATGATTCGCCTGGGGCCGATCAGCCTGGTGGACTGTCTGGTGACCGATCAGCAGCCGGTGCCGGCGTTGGTGCAGTTGTTAAATGAGCACAAGGTCAGGCTGGAAGTGGTGTAGCGCCAGGACCGCCGCCATCGGCAGCAAGCGCCCTCCCACACTTGACCTGTTTCCAATAGAAGGAATGCGGTCAACATGGGGAGGGGGCTTGCTCCCGATGACAATCCGACAGTTACCTTTTTGTTAAGCCCTTCCCCAGGCGAATGTTCACAAATTTTCCCTTCCCCGTCCTTCGATGAGTTTTTTCAATCGAAGTCGACTGGCTGTGCCCGCGTTTATCAGCTACCATTTTCGCAAATGAACATTAATGTTCGAATTCCAATACGAAAAGATTGCGAGGCCAGCCGATGAACCCTTCTACCTTGCCTGCTCCACCCCTTGCCGAAGTCTATGACGTTGCCGTAATCGGTGGCGGGATCAATGGCGTCGGGATCGCAGCAGACGCAGCCGGGCGCGGTTTGTCGGTATTCCTTTGCGAAAAGGACGACCTGGCCAGCCACACCTCTTCGGCCAGCAGCAAACTGATTCATGGTGGCCTGCGCTACCTGGAACACTATGAGTTCCGTCTGGTGCGCGAAGCGCTGGCCGAACGTGAAGTACTGCTGGCCAAGGCGCCGCACATCGTCAAGCAGATGCGCTTCGTGCTACCGCACCGCCCGCACCTGCGCCCGGCGTGGATGATTCGTGCCGGCCTGTTCCTGTACGACCACCTGGGCAAGCGCGAGAAGCTCGCCGGATCCAAGAGCCTCACCTTCGGCGCCGACAGCCCGCTGAAAAGCGAAATCACCAAAGGCTTCGAATATTCCGATTGCTGGGTCGACGACGCCCGCCTGGTGGTACTCAACGCCATGGCCGCACGGGAGAAAGGTGCGCATATCCACACCCAGACCCGTTGTGTCAGCGCACACCGCAGCCAGGGTGTGTGGGAAATGAACATGGAGCGCGCCGACGGCAGTCTGTTCTCGATTCGCGCCAGGGCGCTGGTGAATGCCGCTGGCCCATGGGTCGCCAAGTTCATCCGCGACGACCTCAAGCTGGATTCGCCGTACGGCATCCGCCTGATCCAGGGCAGCCATCTGATCGTGCCCAAGCTCTATGAAGGCGCCCACGCACACATCTTGCAGAACGAAGACCAGCGCATCGTCTTCACTATTCCGTACCTGAACGACCTGACCATCATCGGCACCACCGACCGTGAATACACCGGCGATCCGGCCAAGGTGGCAGTGACCGAAGGCGAAACCGACTACATGCTCAAGGTGGTCAACGCGCACTTCAAGAAACAACTGAGCCGCGACGACATCGTCCACACCTACTCCGGCGTGCGCCCGCTGTGCAACGACGAGTCGGACAACCCATCGGCCATCACCCGCGATTACACCCTGTCGCTGTCCGGCGGCACCGGTGAGGCGCCGATTTTGTCGGTGTTCGGTGGCAAGCTGACCACCTATCGCAAGCTGGCCGAGTCGGCCATGGCCCAGTTAGCACCTTATTTCGCGCAGATGCGCCCAAGCTGGACCGCCACCGCCAGCCTGCCGGGCGGTGAGGACATGACCACGCCGCAAGCCCTGGCAGACGCCATTCTTAATAAATTCGACTGGGTGCCAGGCGAAATCGCCCGCCGTTGGTCCGTGACCTACGGCAGCCGCACCTGGCGTCTGCTGGAAGGCGTGCAGTCGCTGGCAGACCTGGGCGAGCACCTGGGTGGCGGCCTTTATACCCGCGAAGTCGACTACCTGTGCGCCGAAGAATGGGCGACCCAGCCACAGGATGTACTGTGGCGCCGCACCAAACTTGGCCTGTTCACCACGCCGGAAGAACAGGAAAAGCTGCAGCGTTATCTGTCCAAGGTCGAGCAAAACCGCAAGATCGAAGCCGCCTGACCTGTATGGGAGCGAGCCTGCTCGCTCCCATACCATTCGGTTTTCCGAACACCATCTCCCTCCCCCATTCGGTTTGCCGTACTCACACCTGGCAAATCCGCTGTCACATAAAGTTAATTCCTATACAAATCAGCGCATTAATCTTTTAACCGCTGACTGGCACGACTCATGCTCTACACTTCCCAACGATTGCCCAGGGCCTCCCAGCAGCCGTTATGGGCATTCGCCGTACAAGAGAGCCGCCTATCCGGCTTCATAAAAAAAACAAATGTCGAGGAAGTATTGATGCGCATCGTTCCCCATATCCTGGGCGCAGCTATCGCTGCTGCTCTGATCAGCACTCCAGTGTTCGCCGCCGAACTCACCGGCACGCTGAAGAAAATCAACGACTCCGGCACCATCACACTCGCGCACCGCGACAGCTCAATTCCGTTTTCCTACATCGCAGATGGCTCGGGCAAACCTGTGGGCTACTCCCACGACATTCAGCTGGCTATCGTTGAAGCCCTGAAAAAAGACCTGAACAAACCCGACCTGAAGGCCAAGTACAACCTGGTCACCTCGCAAACCCGTATTCCGCTGATCCAGAACGGCACCGCGGACCTGGAATGCGGCTCCACCACCAATAACGCCGAACGCGCCCAGCAAGTCGACTTCACCACCAACATCTTCGAAATCGGCACTCGCTTGCTGGTCAAGAAAGACAAGGATGGCAAGCCGTCCTACGCTGATTTCGCCGACCTCAAAGGCAAGAACGTCGTGACCACCGCCGGCACCACGTCCGAGCGCATCATCAAAGCGATGAACGCCGACAAGCAGATGGGCATGAACGTCATCTCCGCCAAGGACCACGGCGAATCCTTCCAGATGCTCGAAAGCGGCCGCGCCGTTGCGTTCATGATGGACGACGCGCTGCTGGCCGGTGAAGAAGCCAAGGCCAAAAAGCCGGACGACTGGGTCATCACCGGTACGCCGCAATCCTTCGAAGCCTATGCCTGCATGGTTCGCAAGGACGACCCGGCCTTCAAGAAAGCCGTGGATGACGCCATCGTCGGCCTGTTCAAATCCGGCGAGATCAACAAGATCTACAGCAAGTGGTTCGAAAGCCCGATCCCACCCAAAGGCCTGAACCTGAACTTCCCGATGAGCGAAAAGGTTAAAGAGCTGATCGCCAACCCAAGCGACAAGCCGGCGCCCGACGTAAAAATCTGACACTGAACTAACCTTATCGCCTGAGGGAGTTCACCCTCCCTCAGGCATCTGTTACTACCTGCTGGCAGTATTTTTGGAACACTCGACCTGGCGGTTTCCGAGCCGATCGCGTGTGCCTGGCGTTCAACGTCGGGCGGGAATGGACTTTCCCCAAGCGGGTGCTTGTACATCGATCGATTTCGAGGGGAGACCCTAATGAATTACAACTGGGACTGGGGCGTGTTCTTCAAGTCCACCGGCGTTGGCAGCGAGACCTATCTCGACTGGTACATCGCCGGCCTGGGCTGGACCATTGCCATCGCCGTCGTGGCATGGATTATCGCCTTGCTGCTGGGGTCCATTCTGGGCGTCATGCGCACTGTGCCAAATCGCCTCGTGGCGGGTATCGCGACCTGCTACGTCGAGCTGTTTCGCAACGTGCCGCTGCTGGTTCAGCTGTTCATCTGGTATTTCCTGATACCCGACCTGCTGCCGCAAAACCTGCAGGACTGGTACAAACAGGACCTCAACCCGACCACCTCGGCCTACCTCAGCGTCGTCGTGTGCCTGGGCCTGTTCACCGCCGCCCGTGTGTGTGAACAAGTGCGCACCGGTATTCAGGCGCTGCCACGCGGCCAGGAATCCGCGGCCCGCGCCATGGGCTTCAAGCTGCCGCAGATCTACTGGAACGTGCTGCTGCCGCAGGCCTACCGCATCATCATTCCGCCGCTTACCTCCGAATTCCTCAACGTCTTCAAGAACTCCTCCGTGGCGTCCCTGATCGGCCTGATGGAACTGCTGGCGCAAACCAAACAGACCGCCGAATTCTCGGCCAACCTGTTCGAAGCCTTCACCCTGGCCACGCTGATCTACTTCACCCTGAACATGAGCCTGATGCTGCTGATGCGCGTGGTCGAGAAGAAAGTCGCCGTGCCCGGCCTGATCTCCGTGGGGGGCAAATAATGGAACTTGATTTCAGCGGTATCATCCCCGCCATCCCGGGCCTGTGGAACGGCATGCTCATGACCTTGCAGTTGATGGTCATGGGCGTCATCGGCGGCATCGCGCTGGGTACGGTGCTGGCGCTGATGCGCCTGTCGTCGAGCAAACTGCTGTCGCGTGTGGCCGGCGCCTACGTGAACTACTTCCGCTCGATCCCGCTGCTGCTGGTGATCACCTGGTTTTACCTGGCAGTGCCGTTCGTGCTGCGCTGGATCACCGGCGAAGACACACCGATTGGCGCATTCACCTCCTGCGTCGTGGCCTTCATGATGTTCGAAGCCGCGTACTTCTGCGAAATCGTGCGGGCCGGCGTGCAGTCGATCCCCAAGGGCCAGATGGCCGCCGCACAAGCGATGGGCATGACCTACGGCCAGACCATGCGCCTGATCATCCTGCCCCAGGCGTTCCGCAAGATGACCCCGTTGCTGCTGCAACAGTCGATCATCCTGTTCCAGGACACCTCGCTGGTCTACACCGTGGGCCTGGTGGACTTCCTCAACTCCGCCCGCTCCAACGGCGACATCATCGGCCGCTCCAATGAGTTCCTGATCTTCGCCGGTGTCGTCTACTTCATCATCAGCTTTTCCGCCTCGCTGCTGGTCAAGCGTCTGCAAAAAAGGTTTGCCGTATGATCTCTATCAAGAACATCAACAAGTGGTATGGCGACTTCCAGGTGCTGACCGATTGCAGCACCGAGGTTAAAAAAGGCGAAGTGATCGTGGTGTGCGGGCCGTCCGGCTCGGGCAAATCGACGCTGATCAAATGCGTGAACGCACTGGAACCGTTCCAGAAAGGCGACGTGGTCGTCGACGGCACCTCCATTGCCGACCCTAAGACCAACCTGCCCAAACTGCGCTCGCGGGTAGGCATGGTGTTCCAGCACTTCGAGCTGTTCCCGCACCTGACCATCACCGAAAACCTGACCATCGCGCAGATCAAGGTACTGGGCCGCAGCAAGGAAGAGGCCACCAAAAAGGGCCTGCAACTGCTTGAGCGGGTCGGCCTCTCGGCACATGCCCACAAACACCCGGGCCAGTTGTCCGGCGGGCAACAGCAACGTGTGGCGATTGCCCGCGCACTGGCCATGGACCCGATCGTCATGCTGTTCGACGAACCGACCTCGGCCCTTGACCCGGAAATGGTCAACGAAGTGCTCGACGTGATGGTGCAACTGGCGCAGGAAGGCATGACCATGATGTGCGTGACCCACGAAATGGGTTTCGCGCGCAAAGTGGCCGACCGCGTGATCTTCATGGACGCCGGCAAGATCATCGAAGACTGCCCGAAAGAGGAATTCTTCGGCGACATCAGCGCCCGCTCCGAACGCGCGCAGCACTTCCTCGAGAAAATCCTGCAGCACTAAGTACTCCACGGCTCCCACTGTAGAAACCGGGCCAATGTGGGTGGGGGCTTGCCCCCGATAGCGGTGGATCAGTGACAGATGTATCGACTGACAGACTGCTATCGGGAGCAAGCCCCCTCCCACACCGAACCTCACAGGCTGGCAAGCGCTGGTTGACCCAAGGCATCTGTGATGAAATGCGACCCCAACCAATTTCGCGCCGCACCGCCATCACTTGCCGTGAAACCTCGTCTGATACGCCAACTGTTCCTGCCGCCACTGGTCGTCGCCCTGATGACTGGCCTGGGTTTCATCGGCTTCTGGATCAGTGAGTACTATGGCATCCGCACCCTCAGCGACACCGGCGAGCGCCAGCTTGAGCTGCACGCACGCACGGTCGAGAGCGAATTGGGCAAATACACCTACCTGCCCAGCCTGCTGGAGCTGGAATCCAGCGTGTCCAAACTGCTGGCCGAGCCCAATCAGGAAACCCGCAAGACCGTCAACGATTACCTCGAAGGCCTGAACCGACGCAGTCACAGTCGGGCCATCTACGTGATGGACACCACCGGCCGTGTGCTGGCCACCAGTAACTGGCGCGATGCCGACAGTTATCAGGGTGAAGACCTGTCCTTTCGCGCCTACTTCCAGAATGCCGTGCGCGGCCAGCCCGGGCGCTTCTACGGCATCGGCAGCACCAATGGCGAACCCGGCTACTACCTGGCCCACGGCCTGGAAGAGCACGGCAAGATCATTGGCGTGGCCGTGGTCAAGGTACGTCTCGAAGCCCTGGAAGAACGCTGGCAGCGCGCGCGCCTCGAAGCGTTCGTCAGCGACGAGAACGGCATCATCATCCTCTCCAGCGACCCGGCCCGGCGCCTCAAGGCCGTGCGCCCGCTGAGCGATGACACCCGCGACCGCCTGGCCCACAGCCTGCAATATTACTGGGCGACGCTGAACGAACTCGAACCCCTGGCCCGCGAACGCCTCAACGAGGTCAGCGAAAAACTGACCTTCCCGGCCAACAGCGAAGTGGTCAACGACGCCCACGAGGTGAGCTACCTGGCGCAAACCCGCCCGCTCCTCGATACGCCGTGGAACTTCACCCTGCTCACCCCGCTCAACGACCTGCGCCGCGCCGCAATCAACCAGGGCATTCTGGTGGCGGTTGCGTTCGGGCTGGTGGCATTCCTGCTGATCGCCTGGAACGAGCGGCGCAAGGTGATCGCCACCCGCCTCGCCGCGCGCGAAGCCTTGCAGGAAGCCAACAGCCAGCTGGAACGGCGGATCGCCGAGCGCACCACCGACCTGCGCGCCAGCAACGAACGGCTCAAGGGCCAGATTCGCGAGCGCCGCCAGGCCGAAGAAACCCTGCGCCGCGCCCAGGATGAACTGGTACAGGCCGGCAAGCTGGCGGCCATCGGCCAGATGTCCACCAGCATCGCCCACGAACTGAACCAGCCCCTGGCCGCGCTGCGCACCTTGTCCGGCAACACCGTGCGCTTCCTTGAGCGAGGCGCGCTGGACACCGCCAGCGCCAACCTCAAGACCATCAACGAGCTGATCGACCGCATGGGCCGCATCACCGCCAGCCTGCGCTCGTTTGCCCGGCGTGGCGATGACCAGAGCCAGGCCAGCCTCAGCAAGGCGGTGGACGCTGCATTCCAAGTGCTCGGCGCGCGCCTGGACAGCCTGCCGCTGAGCGTGCACCGTGACTTCGCCGCTGTGCAGTTGCAGATCGACCAGACGCGCCTGGAGCAGATCCTGGTCAACCTGATCGGCAACGCGCTGGATGCCATGCAAGCCCAGCCGATGCCCGAACTGTGGCTCGAAGGCAGCAGCAGCGACGGCAAATACCGCCTGCGGGTGCGCGACAACGGCCACGGCGTCGACGCCGAGGCGCGCAAGCATTTGTTCGAACCGTTCTTCACCACCAAACCCGGCGAGCAGGGCCTTGGCCTTGGCCTGACCCTGTCGGCCAGCCTCGCGGCGGCTACCGGCGGCAACCTTGCCGTGGAACACCCGGCCACTGGTGGCACGGCCTTTGTCCTGAGCCTGCCGCTGGCGGGCACTCAACCCACTGAGTCGACATGAATATCACGCCCCAAGACCTCACCGTGCTGATCGTCGAAGACGACCCCCATGTGCTGCTCGGCTGCCAACAGGCGCTGGCGCTGGAAGACATTGCCAGTGTCGGCGTGGGCAGCGCCGAAGAGGCGCTCAAGCACGTCGGCGAGCACTTCGCCGGCATCGTCATCAGCGACATTCGCCTGCCGGGCATCGATGGGCTGGAACTGCTCACCCGCCTCAAGGCGCTGGATAAAAGCCTGCCGGTGGTGCTGATCACCGGGCATGGCGACATCGCCATGGCGGTCGGCGCCATGCGCAATGGCGCCTACGACTTCATGGAGAAACCCTTCTCCCCCGAACGCCTGGTCGATGTCGCCCGCCGCGCCCTGGAGCAGCGCGCTCTGGCGCGGGAGGTCTGGGCACTGCGTCGCCAACTGGCCGAGCGCGACTCGCTGGAAGGCCGCATCATCGGGCGTTCGCCGGCCATGCAGAACCTGCGCGAACTGATTGCCAATGTCGCCGACACCTCGGCCAACGTGCTGATCGAAGGCGAGACCGGCACCGGCAAGGAACTGGTCGCGCGTTGCCTGCATGACTTCAGCCGCCGCCATTCCCATCAGTTCGTCGCGCTCAACTGCGGCGGCCTGCCGGAGAACCTGTTCGAAAGCGAGATCTTCGGCCACGAAGCCAATGCCTTCACCGGCGCGGGCAAACGCCGCATCGGCAAGATCGAACACGCCCACGAAGGCACGCTGTTCCTCGATGAAGTGG
Organism: Pseudomonas sp. Leaf59; assembly: GCF_920984685.1. NCBI lineage: Bacteria > Pseudomonadati > Pseudomonadota > Gammaproteobacteria > Pseudomonadales > Pseudomonadaceae > Pseudomonas > Pseudomonas sp. Leaf59. Next base: position 23,466 of record NZ_CAKLBR010000026.1, read on the forward strand.
AAAGCATGCCGATCAACCTGCAGATCAAGTTGCTGCGGGTGTTGCAGGAACGCACCCTCGAACGCCTGGGCTCGAACCAGAGCGTGGCGGTGGACTGCCGGGTGATCGCCGCCACCAAGTCCGACCTCGACGAACTCAGCCGCGCCAGCCTGTTCCGCAGCGACCTGTATTACCGGCTCAACGTGGTCACCCTGGAACTGCCGCCGCTGCGCGAGCGTCGCGAAGACATCCTGCAACTGTTCGAACACTTTTTGCAGCAGTCATCCCTGCGCTTCGACCGCAGCGTGCCTGACCTCGACAACCAGACCCTGTCGAGCCTGATGAGCCACGACTGGCCGGGCAATGTGCGCGAACTGCGCAACGTCGCCGAACGCTTCGCCCTCGGTCTTCCGGCCTTCAAAAAGTCCGGCGCGGGCGGCAGCACCCATGGGCTGGCCTTCACCGAAGCGGTGGAGGCCTTCGAGCGCAACCTGCTCGCCGATGCCCTGCAGCGCAGCGGCGGCAACCTGACCCAGGCCAGCCAGGAACTGGGGATGGCCAAGACCACGCTGTTCGACAAAGTCAAAAAATACGGGTTGAGCCACTGATGGACCTACTGTTGAAGGCCGCCCTGGGCGCGGCGGTGGTGTTGATACTCGCCGCGCTGGCCAAGACCCGAAACTATTACATCGCAGGCCTGGTGCCACTGTTCCCGACCTTTGCGCTGATCGCCCACTACATCGTCGGCAAGGGCCGGTCGGTGGACGACTTGAAGACCACCATCCTGTTCGGGATGTGGTCGATCATTCCGTATTTTGTGTATTTGGCGACGCTGTATGTGATGGTCGACCGAATGCGCCTTGAAGCCTCGCTGGCCGTCGCCACTGTCGCCTGGCTGATGGCGGCAACGCTGCTGGTGACCGTATGGGTCAGGGTTCACACCTGACACACTGCCGCTCCCACAGAAAATCCCTCTCAGCGCACTATTTTGTCCACCTGAATCCCCAGCTTCTTCAGCCGATACCAGAAGCTCCTTTCGGAAATCCCGATCTTCGCCGCGGCTGCGGCCTGCACGCCGTTGCTCTCCTGCAGCGCCGCCAGAATGTAGCCCTTCTCCACCTCCGCCAGCGCCGCATCCAGATCCTGGGGCACGTCCGGGGCGTCGCTGCGCAGCACCGTCTCGGCGGGCCTTGAGGCATACAGGTAACCCGGCAGGTCGATATCTTCGATCACAGGCGACGCCGCCACGATCGTCGCCCGCTCGACGCAGTTCTGCAGCTCACGAATATTGCCCGGCCAGTGATACGCCGCCATCGCCTGCAACGCTTCGGGGCTGAAGCCGGTGATACGTTTGCCGGCCGTCGCGCTGATGGTGTGGGCAAAGTGGCGGGCCAGCGGCACGATGTCTTCTGCGCGGTCGCGCAGCGCCGGCAGCGGAATCGGGAAGACGTTGAGGCGGTAATACAGGTCTTCGCGAAATTCTTTCCTGGCCACCGCCTCCAGCAGGTTTTTATTGGTGGCGGCAATCACCCGCACATCCACCTTGCGCTCGCGCGGATCGCCCACCGGCTCGATCACCCGCTCCTGCAAGGCACGCAGGATCTTGGCCTGCAACGCCAGGGGCATGTCGCCCACTTCGTCGAGAAACAGCGTGCCCTTGTCGGCCTGCATGAACCGCCCAACCCGGTCCGCCACGGCGCCGGTGAAGGCGCCCTTGCGGTGGCCGAACATCTCGCTTTCCAGCAGGCCTTCGGGAATGGCCGCGCAATTGACTGCCACGAAGGGCTTGTCCGCACGGCTGCCATGCTTGTGGATGGCGCGGGCGACCATTTCCTTGCCGGTGCCGCTTTCGCCGGTCAGCAGGATGGTCGCGGTGCTGTCGCGCACCGAATCCACCGCTTGCAGCACCTGGCGAAACGCCGGGCTGTCGCCCACCAGGCTGTCGAACTGGGCGTGTTCGTCCAGCTCGGCGCGCAGGCGTGCGTTGTCGCGAGTGATGTCGCGAAACTGCAGCGCCTTGGCCACGGTGATATCCAGCTCGTCGATATCGAACGGCTTGGCGATGTAGTCGTAGGCGCCGTTGCGCATCGACTGCACGGCATTTTTGACGGTGCTGTAGGCAGTCATCACGATCACCGGCACCTGCGGGTAGCGCACACGGATTTCGGCCAGCAGCGCCGGCCCGTCCATGCCCGGCATGCGCCAGTCACTGATCACCAGGTCAATGTCTTCCTGTTCCAATACCTTGAGCGCGTGCAGGCCGTTGCCCGCAGTGAACACCTGGATGCCGCTCTGGCTGAGGGCGGATGACAGCAGGTCACAGAGCTTGGGCTCGTCGTCGACCACCAATACGTTATGCGTCATGACCTTCCTCATCGTCGCCGTCGTCTTCACCGTCAGCCGGAATGTACAGGCTGAAGGTGGCGCCGGCATCTTTCTCGCTGGTGCACTCGATGCTGCCGTCGTGACTTTCCATGATCGAATAGACTTTGGCCAGGCCCAGGCCCGTGCCCGACGCCTTGGTGGTGACAAAGGGTGTGAAGATGCGCTCGATCATCTCCGCCGCAATGCCCTGGCCGGTGTCGGCGATGCTGATCACCGTATTGCTGCCCTGGCTGCGAATGCCCAGCGTCAGGCGGCCTCCGTCGGGCATCGCGTCGATGGCGTTGAGGATCAGATTGAGGCAGGCCTGCTTGAGCTGCTTGGCATCGGCATACAGGGTCGCACCGGGCGCCTGGTCGTCGATGCGCGCATCGATGTTGTGGGTGGTCAGTTCCGGGCTGCAAAAACCGAGGATTTCCTCCACCAGCGGGCGTGCCGCCTGCTGCACCCGCAGCGGCGGGTTGGGCTTGGCGAAATCGAGAAACTCGGTAATCAACTCGTTGATACGGCTGACTTCGTTGATCACGTATTCCAGGTGGCGCTTGTCGCTGTCCGGCAGGTCGACGCGGCGGTGCAGCAGTTGGGTGGCGGTCTTGATGATGCCCAGCGGGTTGCGGATTTCGTGGGCCAGGCCCATGGCAACCTCGCCCAGGGCATGCAGCCGGTCGCGCCGGCGCAACTGGGCTTCGAGGTGATGCAGCTCGCCCAGGCGCTCGGTCATGTGGTTGAAGGTGCTGCTCAATTGCGCCAGTTCGTCACCGCCGCTGGCCCGCACCCGGTGCTGATAATCCCCCGCGATCACGGCATCGACGCCCTCGGACAGGTCGCGCAGCGGCCGGGTCAGGCGCCGCGACACCAGCACACCGGCGGCCAGCGACAGCGCCGAACTCAGCAGGAAAATCAGCACGAACAAATTGCTCTGATTGACCAGCCCCACCAGGCTGGTGTGGCGCAGCAAGCCGCTGAAGATCACGCCCTGCAGTTCGCCGGCATCATTGAAGATCGGCCAGTACAAACCGCTGTAGTTGCTGGTGAACTGCTCGCTCGGCTGGCGGCTGGCACGCATGGCCGTTTCGATATTTGCCGGGATGCGCAACGGATGATCGTCGAAGCGCTGGGTCGAGAATATTTCCGAAAAACCCTCGGGGTTGGCCAGGTACAGGCGCAGGTCGAGGGAATGCACGTCGGCCACGCTGGTGAGGAAACTGCTGTCCAGGTAGGTGGCCACCAGCAGCTGATAGTCCACGCCATCGCGGTTGGTTTCGAAGGTCGACACCACCAGGCCGGTCATCACCCCGGCCACCTTGACGGTTTGCAGGACCGCTTTGCTGGTGAGGTTGATCTGCTTGACCACGTCTTCGGACGCGGTACTGAACACCACCTTCTGGTCGCTGCTGCGGATCAGCGCGACCACATCGATATCGGTGGCATCGGCGATGTCGGCGGTCAGCCGGTCGTGCCGCGCCGCCTGCGGGCTCGACGGCGGGCTGGTGTAGCGCAGGAACAGCTTGGCCATGCGCGCGTTGTCATGAAGGATATCGCCAATCTCGTCCTTGACGATCTTGGTCGACTCCTGCAGCCAGATGCGCACGTTGCTGTCGAAAATCTGCGACAGCGTGGTCGCGGCCAGTTCGGCGGCGATCATCGTTGGAATAACGCTGACCAGCCAGAACGCCAACACCAGCTTGCGCTGGACACTCCAGCGCGAAATGGCAAATGGACGGGCTTTCTGGCGGGTCTTGTTGATCATCAGGTTTCGCTTATCACGGCAGCCATGGCAGGGTCGGAACGGTCCGGTCGAAGAAACGCTTTCACCAGGTTGAGCAGCACGTTGACCACCCGGTTGCGATGGCGAAAGAACAAATGCCTGCCCTGGAACTCGCAACCCAGGCGCAGTTTACTGGCATAGCCTTCCTGACCGCACTCATAGAGCGGGATCCGGTGCGCAATACAATAGTCGACATTGGTCAGCCAACTGCGAAAGTACAGGTTGTACTCGCGACCGAACGCGCTGTCATGCCCGAAAAACTTGTCGATCAGCCGATGCTCGTCCACCAGGATCAGGTTGAACGCCACCAGGTGTTCGCCCACCCAATACAGCACACACACCGCACGCCCCTGCATCCGTTCGAGCAGCCCGGTGAAGTAGCTGGCCGGCAGGCGCTCGAATTGCAGGTCGGCGCGGCTGAGCGTGGCATCGTACAGGCGCATGACCTCGGGCAGCACATCATCGATGTTACGCCGCCACTCCAGGCGCGGCCCCGGCGCCCGCAGCTTGCGGCGCAGGTCCTTGCGGGTCGACTTGCACAACGAGCCGAGGTAGGCGTCCACCGAGCCGTAGGGCACCTTCAACACGCCGCCGGGCAGGCCCGGCATGCTTTTGAAACCTGCGCTGCGGCAACTCGCGGCCCACTGCGAGTCCTGTGAGGCAACGTCCTTGACTGCCACCAGGCTGATACCGAATTCACTGGCATCCTGGCGCGCGGCCTTGATCAACTGCTTGAGCAACAGCGGGCGCCTTGCCGGCGGCACGCGGCTGGCAATGCCTGCATCACAGTGCTCGGCCATCGGCGAACCGATGGCGTACAGCGGCAGTTGCAAAACACCCGGCCACAGTCGCTCCAGGCGTTCGGTAAAACGCTTGCCGGCGCCCGATACCGTGGTGTCGAGGCGATAACGGGTGATGAATGCGGCCGCCACCGCCACCAGCGTGCCGTCCTCATAGACCGCCAGGTAGCGCCATGTGAAATCGGCGATGGCGGCGTTCTCCACCACCACGTAATAGTCCCAATCCTCCAGCGCACCCGGAAAACAGTCGTTCCAGGCACTGCGCTGGATGGCCCGGATGGTCGAGAAGGCTTGCGTGGTGATCACGGATTTCCCTTATTTGTGTACTGAGCACCGAACCCATGTGGGCGCTGGCTTGCCTGTGATACAGGCCCCTCGGTGGATCAGGCAGACCGCCGTGATGCAATCGCAGGCAAGCCAGCTCCCCCATTGACCACGGTGGTGTTTATCGTCGTGTGTTGCTCAACGAACCGGGCACTCAACTCGATCACCCGCCGGTATTGCAGGTCGACGGTGATCATGTGGTAGCAGTTGTCCAGCAGGATCTTGGTCACCGGGCCGCCGAGGTGACGCTCCACGTAGTCGGCGTTCCAGCGGCTGGTGATGTCGTCCTCGATGGAATGCAGCACCAGCGCCGGCACCTTGACCTCGCGCATGCGTTTTTTGACCACGGCGTTCATGCGGTGCAGCTCGCGCACCGTGATGCCCTCCATGGTCAACAGGCCGGCCTCACTGCTCTCCCCTTCTTTCATCTGGCGTTCAACAACGGCCCGCAGGCGCTCGTTCTTGATGCCGTACGGCGGCTTCTCTTCGAAGCGGCAGACATGCACGCCGAACGGAATCTTCATCAGCAACGGCGACAGAAACGCCAGCTTGCTGATGCTCCAGCCGTCGTACTTCAGGGTCGTGGAATACATCAACAGGCCGGCCACCTGCCCTGGGTGCTCGGCGGCCACGTACATCGACATCACCGCGCCCATGGACAGGCCGCCGACAAACACCTGCGCATGCCGCTGTCTGATCTGTACGAAAGCCTTGCGCACACCTTCGTACCAGTCACGCCAGCCGGTGGCCTGCAGGTCGCTGTTGTCACCGCAGTGCCCGGCCAGGGTCGGCACGTACACCGTGCAATGACCGGCCTTGACCAGGCCCTTTGCGACCTGGCGCAATTCCGTCGGGGTGCCGGTCAGGCCGTGGATCAACAGGATCCCGACCGGACCTTCACCGAGAACGAAGCCGGCAGTACCTTCGCCGAGGTCGATCCCTGCGCCGTTCACCGCTGGGTTGCCCGCACCAGCAGTTGCTCGAGCAGCTTGAGGCCCAGGTCGATTTCCGGGTAGCTGATTTCCAGCGACGGTGCCAGGGTGATCACGTTCTTGTAGTAGCCGCCCACGTCGAGAATCAAACCGAGTTTGCGGCCGTCCACCACCATGTCGCCCTTCATGCCTTCCTCGACCATGTAGTCCAGGGTCGCCTTGTCCGGGGTGAAGCCATCCGGGCCGCAGATTTCGCAGCGCAGCGCCAGGCCCAGGCCATCGACGTCGCCGATGATAGGGAAACGTTTCTGCAAGTCCTGCAAGCCTTCGAGGAAGTATTTGCCCTTGTTCATGACCATGGCGCCGTAGTCGACTTCATTGGTCATCTTGAACATTTCCAGACCCACCGCCGTGCCCAGCGGGTTGGAGGCGAAGGTGGAGTGCGTGGAGCCCGGCGGGAAGATCTTCGGGTTGATCAACTCTTCACGGGCCCAGATGCCGCCCAGCGGGTTGAGGCCGTTGGTCAGCGCCTTGCCGAACACGATCACGTCCGGCTGCACGTCGAAGTGCTCGATGGACCACAGTTTGCCGGTGCGGTAGAAGCCCATCTGGATTTCGTCGGACACCATGAGGATGCCGTGCTGATCCAGCACATGCTTGAGCTCGCGGTAGAAGTTCATCGGCGGGATTACGTAGCCGCCGGTGCCCTGGATCGGCTCGACGTAGAACGCCGCGTATTCGCACTGGTTGGTTTTCGGGTCCCAGACGCCGTTGTATTCGGTCTCGAACAAACGCGCGAATTGCTGCACGCAGTGGCTGCCGTACTCTTCCTTGGTCATGCCCTTGGGGCCACGGAAGTGGTAAGGGAACGGGATGAAGTTGGCGCGTTCGCCAAAATGACCGTAGCGTCGACGGTAGCGGAAGCTGGAGGTGATCGACGAGGCGCCGAGGGTGCGCCCGTGGTAGCCGCCTTCGAAGGCGAACATCAGGCTTTTGCCGTTGGAGGCGTTACGCACCACTTTCAACGAGTCTTCGATGGACTGCGAGCCACCGACATTGAAGTGCACGCGACCGTCGAGGCCGAACTTCTTCTTGGCGTCGACCGCGATCATTTCCGACAGCTCGATCTTGCCCTTGTGCAGGTACTGGCTGGCGATTTGCGGCAGGGTGTCGATCTGTTGCTTCAACGCATTGTTCAAGCGTGGGTTGGCGTAGCCGAAGTTCACTGCCGAGTACCACATCTGCAGGTCGAGGTAGGCCTGGTCTTCGGTGTCCCACACGTAGGAGCCTTCGCAACGGCTGAAGATGCGCGGCGGCTCGATGTAGTGAACGGTGTCGCCGTAGGAGCAGTACTTGGCTTCTTTATCCAGAAGAATCTGGTCTTCGGCGGTGGCGATACGGATATCAGACATGGTGGAAGAGTTCCTGGTTGTCGGCAGCAGTAAAGGAGGTGGCGTTGGCCGCGATGCCCTGGGGCAATTGCGCGAGCAAGGCGGGCATTTCGGCAAAAGTGTCGAAACGCGCATGGGGAATGTGGTGGGCGACGCAGTAGTCGGCGAGGCTGCCTTTGGCAAACACGAAGTCGGCGGTGGCGGCCACGCACATGTCCGACTTGCCGTCGCCGATCACCAGCACGCGCTTGTTGCCCGGCGTGGACTTGCACTTGCAGTTGCCGGAGGCGGCACGGCAGGCGTCGCTTGCATAAGGAAAGTCGATGCGCCAGCTGTTCTGGTCGACCTGGCGCAGGCGGTTGGCGAGGATCGGCAGCAAGGTCACGTAGTTGCGCGACAGGATGCGGGCGATGCCCTGCTCGATGCCGTCGCTGACCACTTCGAGGGTCGCGCCCAGGCCCATGACGTGATCGACGAAATCCGGGAAGTCCGGGTCGATCTCGACACTGTCGAAGTACGCCAGCAGCTCGGCGGGCGTGGCCTTGATCAGCGCCAGTTGGCGGCTCAGGCATTCGCGTGAACCGATGTGTCCGTCCAGCCATTCCTGTTCGATGGTTTCCCACTCGGGCCCGGCGAAGCGTTGGAGGACGTTGTCGATGACGTCGGTGGGGGTGATGGTCCCGTCGAAGTCACACACGATATGCCAGTGAATCATCTGCGTCGTACCTTGTGAGAGCGCGCTCTGTGCGCTTGCACCAGGGATAGAGCAGGGAGTGTGCCAAGTGGATAAAACCCAACGGAACCGGGCTTTCGGCGGATTCTGGCGAGGGTTTTGTACCCGGCAAGCTACAATTTTTGTAGCTTGCTACAAACAAGATGAGTGCTTGCGCCGGAGCAGCCCTTCGCGCGTGAATGCGCGCATGTTCCGATCAAGGAGTGCGCACCATGCGCCAGGTTACGACGGCTGTACTGGCCGGTTTATCGTGGGTGTTTTCCAGCGCGGTGCTGGCCGCCGGCATCAGCGGAGAAGTCGGCGCGGGCCTCGCCTATCAGCCCCACGACCCGAGCGGCAACCACTACGAAGCGCGCCCCATCCCCTACTTCGACCTGGACTGGGGCACACTCAGCCTGGACACCGATGACGGCCTGACCTGGCGCGCACTCAACAGCCAGGGCATCAGCGCCGGCCCCTATATCAATTACCTGCAGGGCCGGGAAAGCAATGGACCGTTGCGCGGCCTGCACGATGTGCCGGACATGGCCGAAATCGGCGGCTTCGTCCAGTACGCCCCGGCCGATTTCTGGCGCGTGTATGCGCAAGTGGGCCAGGCCGTCGGCGGCGGTCACGAACAGGGTGGCGTGCTCGGCAAGCTCGGCGGCGAGCTGGGCTACCCGCTGGGCGGCGTCATCGGCAGCACCGGCCTGATGGCGCACTTTGCCGACGCGCGTCAGACCCAGACCTTTTTCGGCGTGGATGCCAGGGAGTCGGCCGCTTCCGGGATCCGCGCCTATAACGCCAGCGCGGGGTTCCAGAACCTCACGCTGACCCAGAGCTTCGAATTCCCTCTGGCCGCACACTGGTCGCTGCTGACCAGCGCCAGTTGGGTGCACCTGGTCGGCTCGGCGGCCAACAGCAGCCTCGTCAAGCAAGCCGGTCATGTCGACCAGGGCCAGTTGCAGACGGCGATCAGCTATAAATTCGACTGACCGCCGCCCAAAGGCTCAGCCCTTGGCTTCCTGGATGATCTGGCGAATCGCCCCGACGAAGGCTTCGGCCGGCTGGCCGCCGCTGACGGCGTACTGGTCGTTGAACACGATGGTCGGCACCGAGGTCACGCCACGGGAGATCCACAGCTGCTCCTGCTCGCGCACCTCGGCGGCGTATTCGTCGCTGGCGAGAATCTCGGCGGCGCGCTGCACGTCCAGGCCGACGCTCTCGGCGATGATCGCCAGGGTGGCGTGGTCGGACGGGTCCTGGCCATCGCTGAAGTAAGCCTTGAACAGCGCCTCCTTGAGGTTGTACTGCAAGCCTTCAAGGCCGGCCCAATGCAGCAGGCGGTGGGCGTCGAAGGTGTTGTAGATACGGCTCTGGCCATCGGTGCGAAAGGCAAAACCCAACGCGGCGCCCATGTCGCGGATACGCGCGCGATTGGCCTGGGACTCTTCGGCACTGGAGCCGTATTTTTCAGTGATGTGTTCGACGATGTTCTGCCCGATGGCAGGCATGTTCGGATTGAGTTCGAACGGCTGGAAATGGATCTCGGCCTGCACCTCGGTGCCGAGCTGGTCCAATGCTTCGGTCAGGCCGCGCAGGCCGATGATGCACCAGGGGCAGGACACGTCACTGACGAAATCGATTTTCAGGGGAGTACTCATGGCAGGCAACCTCGCTGGCAAAATGTGCCGGAAAGGCTGCACGATACACCAATGTCACAACACCTTCGAAGGCGCCACCGCATCGATCTGCGCCCAGTGCGCCGCATCCTCGCGGTGGGCTTGCAGGTACGGCAGCACCGCCGCCAGCAACGGCGCCTTGAACGCTTCCTGGAAACGATGGGCCAGGCCTGGAATCAGCTTCAACTGGCTGCCCTGGATATGCGCGGCCAGGTGGATGCCGTGCATCACCGGCAACAGCGGGTCGGCGGTGCCGTGCACCACCAGCGTTGGCACGCGCAGTTGGTTGAGCAACGGCACGCGGCTCGGTTCGGCGAGGATCGCCATGATCTGGCGCTTCACGCCGTCCGGGTTGAAGGCACGGTCGTAGGACAGCGCCGCCTGATGCAGCAACACCTGGCGATCGTCCTTCACGTTCGGGCTGCCCAGGGCTGCGAGCAGGTCCGCCTGCTGCTCCAGCGCCACTTCGCGGTTGGGCGCGCTGCGCCGCGCCAGCAATTGCACCAGGGCCGCGTTCGGCGCCGGCAGGCCTTCGGCGCCGGAGCTGGTCATGATCAGCGTGAGGCTTTCCACCCGTTGCGGCGCCATGGCCGCCAGGTGCTGGGCGATCATGCCGCCCATGCTCGCGCCGAGTACGTGAAATTGCTGGACCTGCAAGGCGTCCATCAGGCCCAGGGCGTCATCGGCCATGTCGGTCAGCGTATAAGGCGCCGACACCGGCAGGCCGAGCTTGTAGCGCAGCACCTCGAAGGTCAGGTTGGCGTTGGCCGGCGCCTGGCGCCAGGTGGACAGGCCGACGTCACGGTTGTCATAACGGATCACCCGAAAGCCTTGCTCGCACAAGGCGACCACCACTTCGTCAGGCCAGTGGATCAACTGCCCGCCCAGGCCCATCACCAGCAGCAAGGCAGGGTCGGACGCACGGCCGATGCTCTGGTAGGCAATGCTCACCTGCGCCAGGTCGACAGTTTGGGTCGGGACATTGACATCGCATCGAGACGCCGCAAAAGACGGCAGGCCGAATAAAAGAGCGGCCAGTAAAAGCAACACACGCATGGAAAACACCGAAACGCAGAACCCCAGTAGAGCGCGAGTCTGATGAAGTTTGTTCAAGCGCGCTGCCACAGTTGCATGACAGTTTGATGAAGAGTGCCCAGCGGTCATTTACGCCGGATGCCAGACAGAAATACCGCATGACGCATCGCAAATTCCCGTGCAATGGCGACTTTGCAAGAGGAGCAGCCCGCTCCTCACGACGAGGCCCGCTGATCATGCCCCACGAACATCCCCCAATTACCCCGGCAACGGACCTGGATGACTTCAACTACACCTCCCACCTGGGACGTCTGTGGGTTGACGAAAGCCTGTTGCTCTCAGCCCTCCAACACTGGGCAGACTGCCGTCAGGCAATGCTCGATCTCATGCGCGCCATTCCGTCCCCGCAACGTCTGGTGGCGCAACTGATCCTGGAAAAACTGGACCTGGACGGCGACACCGTTGGCCTGCGCAGCACGGATAAACCCTTCATCAACGTGAACAACGCGCTTGCCTTGCTGCAACAGCGCCCTGAGGTGCCGGCCTCCATTAACCAGGACTTCATTGTGGTGGGCCTGCGCAGCACGCATCCCTTGTTTGCGTTGACGGCGAGCGAAATGCTTGAGCGCCTGGACTCGCTGGACCTGCGGGGTTTCATCACCCATGGCTGGAAACGCTACTGGGATGACCGTGCGCCACACACGCCGGTGTCGCGACGCACACGCGCCAACCAGCTGTATAAAGGCCACTTCGAAGCCGCTGCCCAAGTGGCATTCGCCCTCGGACAACTGAATACCGAGCAACTCAAACCGGCTCTGGCCAAACTGGCCTTGCCCGAGGACTCCGACAGGGCCGTCTACGCCGAGCGATTGCGCTTCAAGTGGGCCGACGGCCATTGCGTCCCTCTGCACGCGGCACTGGTGCTGACCATCGACACCGTCCCCCTCACCGCACAGTTGCTGTACACGCCCTTCAGGCAACCGGTGTTGCAGATTTTCAAGGAACGCAACGCGCTGGAAAGCTGGATGCTGGCCGAACAAGGCCAACTGATTGCATCGGACCGCCCGACACCAGCGTCGGAGATCGACTATGCGCTGATCGACAACCCCTTTACCGACGCGATGGATGCCTGGCTCGCCGACGCCGAGGCGCGCCTGCTGGCAGCGCTGACCCAAAACAGCGGCACGGACTTCGCCACACAAGGTGCGAACGCGTTGCACGCCATTGATTTGACTTACCGACAGCTGCGCGACGACGGGCTCTTCCCGGCGCCGCCTGATTCACCGGTCACGGCAGAGGCCGACGAAGAGCGCGGCAGCGAACCCACACCCTTCGGTTTACTCAGCGCCGACCTGCCGCTGGCGACACGCCTGGCCACGCTCAAGCAGCAGCGCCTGGCCCTGGAAACCGTACTTGACCCAGGGCAGGCCGACCCCCTGCACAGGCTCAAGCCCCACATTGATGACCTGAGCGCGGCACAAAATTCGGCCGACAGCGCACTGGCCACACTGCTGGAAAACAAGACCGGCCTGCAGTTGCAGACCCTGCACAAAACCGCCTCACGCGCCAAAAGCGAACTCTACGCCGCGCGCGTCAAAGGCCTGCGCGCTGAAGCCGAGATACAACGTTTGCTCAAGCAGATCAGCCAGGACGAATACCTGAGGCTGCAGGCGGTCCTGAACCAACCCGACCGCCAGGATCGCACCCTGCCGGTTGCGGCTTGCCGCCTGCTCGTGAGCAAGCGCAGCAGCAACGGTGAATATGGCGAGACCGTGGTGCAAAGCCAGGAGCTGCAAGGCCCGCTGGCGATCATCAATGCGGCTGACCTGCAAGATCCGTCAAGCGACCACGGCGTGCTGCTCTGGTGGCCGGGCCGGTCAGGCGGGCTGCAACGCTTCGCTTCGCGAGAGGCGCTGCACACCGCGCTGTTCAACATACAAACGGATGATGCCGAGCTGAGCCTGCAACTGACCGAGGTGCTGCGCGAGGCGCTCGACTACGGTCTGCAGTCGCAGACACATCAATGCTCACAAAAGGCCGCGTTGTTGATGGAAACCGACGCCGACCCGACCGTGCTGCACGCACGCGCGGCCGAGCTGCAGGCACTGCCGGAAAAATGCAGGCTCGAATGGCAGGTGCACCGCCATGACGCGCGCGACCTTGCCTATGCGCAACTGGTCGAACAACAGCGCAGCGTCACGCTGGCCGAACAGCGGCCGCAATGGGTCAGTGAACTGTCCGACGCCCAGGCAGCCGAGGTCAAGCCAATGATCAACGCCAGTGTGGACGCGTTGCGCCGATCGCAAGTGCTGGTGCAACGCGACCTGCCGTCCGCCAGCCGCTTCAGCCAGGGCCAGGTCGACCAGCGTCTGCGCGAGGATTTCTCGCTGCTCAAGCCCTTCACACTCACCCTTGACCTTCCGGTGACGGTTGAAAAGCAACCGCTGCTGGGTTCAGGCGCTCCCGGCTCGTTTTCACCGCGCACCGTGAACAAGGCCAGTACCGCACGCAGCACGCTGACGTTGCACGAACTCGCCCTGTTCACCGTTGACGACACACTCAAGGACCGCCTGGAGTTCATGAAGGTCGAGGTGCTCAACGACGATGAGGCCGAGCGCCAGCGACTGCTGATGGGCATCACCGCCCCCTACGTCAAACGGATCATCGCGGAACTGGACGTCGCGCAAAAATATGAAGACCTGATCACCCGCACTTTCCTGGGCACGCCTGCCGCCCCCAGCTTCAGTGACGCCTACCAGCAGGAAACCCTGCTGGAAAACTGGCGGTTGCTGCTCAAACTGCAACGCAGCATTGCCAAGGTCCGCGGGCATCTCAAGGACGACGCGCTGCAGATCCTCGACATCGCCATCGACGCCAGCACCGACCAGGCCTGGCGCCAGGGCAATCGCCGGATCGTCATCAAACCGGCACTCCTTACAGTCGGAGGCAGCGACACAGAGGGTCTCAGTTCAACGCTCTTGGGCGTGACCTTTATCGAGGAATTGATCAGCGGCGTTACCCTGTTGTACTTGCCCGACCGCGTCGATGGTCAGTTTTTCTACCGTTTCGACACCCTGGAAGCGGCTCGCAAAGCGCTGTTCAACGGGTGCTTTCGCGAAGAAATGCACCAGTACGTGGCGGGGCGTGCACTGGGTGGTAAAACCGAGCAACACGCTCACCGCATCAAGCAGGCGCTGCTCGAGCACTACGACGCCATCATCGGTGTGGGCGTCGCCTGGCCAGCCTCCACCTCTCTTTCGAAAAACCTGCTCAATATCCATATGGGGCAACTGCTGGAAGCTCATCGCAACACCTCACGCTCCAACAGCGCACAGCGTCTGCGCGAATCGGCGGGCAAAGGTGCGCAGGCGATGTATTTCATAAAACTGGCCATGGGATTCGTGCCGTTTGTCGGCACGGCTATAGGCCTGTATGACGCGTGGGTGCAAGCCAACATGGCTGTCGCGGCGTTCCTGCGCGGCGATGTTCAGGAGGGTATCGACGCCCTGGCATCCAGCCTGCAAGCGCTGATCGACGCCGGCGTCGACCTGGGCACAGGGCTGGGTGTCGCCCCCGGTGCGACCCGCCCCGAGGTTCGCCTGCATCCGTTGATTCGGATCGGCCGCAGCGGGGCCCACCTGTCGCCGCCGTCATTGCGCAAGTCGTCAACCCTCGTCGAACGCTTCGCCGGCTACGAGTACGAACAACCACTATCCCTGCACGGCCTGCAACCGCACAGCGAAGGGATCTACCGCAACGTCTACCGGCACGCACGAGGGGATTTCATGCTCAGCCAGGGCCGTGTGTTTGAGGTCGAACTGGATCAAAGCCTGCACACGTTGCGCTTGAAAGGGACGCGCACCAAAACCTACAAACAGCCCATCGTGCTCGATGAGGCCGGCGACTGGAACACCCACGGCGCGGTGTACGGCACGCTGGTCAACGGTGGACTCGCCGGCGGCGGTGGTGTGCTCGGGCACCTGGCGGACCGCCTCGATCCCGTCTGGCCTGTGGCGATTCGCGAGCGCCTGCCCCTCTGGTGGACCGATCGCGCATGGCGCCAGCAACTGCGTCTGCAAGATGAAGTAATGACCCTTGGCCAACGCGTCAGCACCCAGATCAACAAAACAAAACGCCTGGAACTGCTGTACCTGAACGCTGAGGTCCAGGGCAAATCCGCCGCTCTGACGGACCTGCGCCAGTCCCTGCGAGAATCAATCGAGCTTGCCCTGCGGCATGACAGCAGCCTCGATCAACTGCCTCGGCCCGCCAGTCGTGTGGCCATTACCTTTCATCAGGCGGTGCGCCGCGCGAATGCTGCAAGCATCGTCAGAAATAACATCCAGCTTGCCAATTATGCGAGAAGGGAAATGCTGACCCGGATCGAGCAGTTCTCCGCGCTGACCATCGAACGAATCGAGATTGGCTACCTGATCGATCACGCCAGGCGACGTAAAGCCATCAGCCTCGAGATTCGCGATGCGCTCGATGATGTGGAGCGTTGCGCACACATGGCCAACACCTGGCATCAGAAAATCATGCACGACCGTAACTTCAAGTTCACCGAGACTGACCCCCGCATTCTGAGTGCTTACAAGGCGTTGGACACAGACCTCACAGAGCTTAATCACAATTTCGGCGCGGACTATCGACGTTACGCCAAAATCAGTTTCAGTCTGGAATGCTTCAATCGTTATGACGGCATCAGCGAGTTGTCCTGGTTCTATCTATTCCAACGGTCCCTCAAGAGCCATGCCGGTGTCTCGCGTGCGCTCAACCTTCACTTCCTCCTGGACCGTTCGCCCGCCACTCGCAGTGAACGCCTGGCCATACTTAAGGCCTGTATCCAGGACTACCAGAACTTCAGCCGCGATCTGAAAACCTGGAACCTGGGCTACCCACAGCACTTCGATCAGCCTCGCCTGAGTACACTTCTCGATGACGTGGAAAAAATGATCGAGCTTGCTCGCAACGACATCGGCATCACGCCCAGCCGTGCCCGAGACCCAGGACTCAAGGTCTTTACCACCGACGAAAACCGATTGCAGGTGGGTACCGAAACAATCAACCCACAGACCAGCGCCCGCCAATATATCGTCGAAGCACCTACCGGCCACGTCGAAACCTGGCACGTGGACCCGCACTCCAATCGCGCCCGCCTAGCCGTGACTGAGCAATCGGCGCCGGTTCCCGAACTCAATCCTGCGCGCTCCACCCTGGTGAATGACGCGCAGTCCCGGCTCAGCGCCGTGGACCACTACCAAAGCAAGGTCCAGAGCTATGCGCAACAGAACATGAGCCCGCTTAACCTGGAGCACATGCTTGTCAGCGAAGCAGCAGAGTTGACCGTGCGCGCCAATCGGATCGGACGTGTATCCCCAGACGAACCCATCATCGGCCAATTGCGCAGCAAGGCTGCTGAGTTGACCGTGGCCGGGCGACACCTGCGCGTCCAGCAATCGATGAGCAGTAAACAGCCTACCGGCGGCTTCCTCGATTACCTGCTTTCGCCCCAACAGGGTGATCGGCAAACGATCCGCCTGAGCAAACTGGGAGCGCGTATCGCCAACGGAAAACGCCAGGACAATCGCAGCGATTTTCTCCAGGAGTACGCCGTGCATGACCTAACCCGGCCCGGTGAGCCGGTGCTGTGGTACGTCCATGCGCATTACGACTCGGCCACAACACCCTTCGATAGCGTCGTCAAAGCGCACGTGAAACTGCCGGAGCAACGGCGACTGGGCCTGGAATGGCAAAAACAGCAGCCCGGCCATACGCCGATCTGGCGCGGCGACGTCAGCCGTGCAGTATTTATCGAACAATTCAAAGATCTGTGAGCCACGGCACGGTCGACACCCATGGGAACATGAGACAAACTCACTCTATGTGTGTTTGTCTCAAATTACCTTCATGGAAAGCCCGTGCTCGAAATCCGTCATCTCAAGACCCTGCACGCCCTGCGTGAAGCCGACAGCCTGGTCGAAGCCGCCGAACGCCTGCACCTGACGCAGTCGGCGCTGTCGCACCAGTTCAAGGAATTGGAGGAGCGCCTGGGCATGCAATTGTTCGTGCGCAAGACCAAGCCGCTGCGCTTTACCAGCGCCGGCCTGCGCCTGCTGCAATTGGCTGACGCCACCCTGCCGCTGCTGCGCGGCGCCGAGCGAGATATTGCACGGTTGGCCGGTGGCACCGCCGGGCGGTTGCACATGGCGATCGAGTGCCACAGCTGCTTTCAGTGGCTGATGCCGACCATCGACCAGTTTCGCGATGCGTGGCCGGAGGTCGAGCTGGACCTGGCCTCGGGCTTCGCCTTCGCGCCGCTGCCGGCGCTGGCCCGCGGTGACCTCGACCTGGTGGTGACGTCCGACCCGCTGGAGCTGCCGGGCATCACCTACGTGCCGCTGTTCACCTACGAAGCCATGCTGGCGGTGGCCAACCAGCACGCGTTGGCCGGCAAGTCGTACATCGTGCCCGAAGACCTGCTCAGCGAAACCCTGATCACCTACCCGGTGGAGCGCGATCGCCTGGACATCTTCACGCGCTTTCTGGAGCCCGCCGACGTGGAGCCTGCGCAAGTGCGCACCTCGGAGCTGACGGTGATGATGATGCAACTGGTCGCCAGCGGCCGAGGCGTGTGCGGCATGCCCCATTGGGCGCTGCATGAATACAGCTCGCGCGGTTATGTGAAAGCCAAGCGCCTGGGCGAGAAAGGCTTGTTTGCCACGCTGTATGCGGGGGTGCGCACCGACATGCTGGACGCGCCGTATATGCGCGATTTTCTGCTGACAGCCAAAGACACGTCGTTTTCCACGCTGGATGGCGTGAGTGCCGTGCGCTGAACATCACAATGAAACCAGGCGAGCGCTGGCTTGCCTGCGATGACGGTGTGCCAGCCACTCCATCCTCCACTGGCAGACCGCTATCGCAGGCAAGCCAGCTCCCACATTGAGCGGTGTGATAACCACGGCCTCACTCGGCCTTGAGTTCACGCCACATGTGAATCTTGTCGAAATACTCCACGCCCACCCGCACCGCCAGCGGCTCCAGGCCGTACTGGATAAAGCCGCAGCGCCGGTACAACGCAAACGCAGCGTCATTGCCGGCGGTGACGGTCAACTGGATCACTTTGAGACGAGGATGCCGGCGCGCTTCAGCCAGCGCCGCTTCCACCAGCCGACGGCCCAGGCCCTGCTGCTGATACGCCTCGATCACGTACATGCCAAACAAGGTCACCTTGTGCCGCGCCTTTTCCCGAGGCTCGAACGCCAGGCCGACAATGCCTGCAAGCAGGTCCCCGGCAAACGCGCCGAGCAGCCGGTCCAGCGGGTTGTCGAGGCGTTTTTCCCACCAGCTCAGAGGCATCGCCGCACGCTCGGCGACGCTGGAGGTAAACGCCTGGGGATAGGCGTCATACGCTTGCAGCATCAATGCGCGATAGGCTTCGGCGTCATGAGCCTGCAGCGGGCGCAGGATCATGCGCTGAGCGCGGCGCGATAAAACGGCAGGATCAGGTCACGGGTCAACGGCGCCAGCTGCAGGCCACCATCGCCAGCCGGGTCAATCCAGCGGATTTCTTCGATTTCTGCGGCGGGCGTCACGGCCACATCGATGTTTACCCGGAACAGCTCGGCTTCGACGGTGAAGCCTGGCTCGTTGGCAGCGGGTGCCGAGAAGTGGCCAAGGTAGACGGCGGCGTCCGGCTCGATGCGCAGGTTCAACTCTTCGAACAGCTCACGGGCCAGGGCTTGCACGGGTTGTTCGCCAGCGTCGATCTTGCCGCCCGGTTGCATGAAGGCCTGGGTGCCGCGCTTGCGCACCAGCAGGGTCTGGCCGTCATTCCCGATCAAGAGGGCGGCGGCGATGCGAAGGGTTGAGGTCATGGACAGGCTGCCTTGAATGCAAAGGCGCAAGGATCACATGGCCCAAGGTTACACCGCAAATCCATGCGGGAGAGGGCTTGCTCCCGATGGAGGTATGGCAGTCAGCTTACCTGGAACGACCCGCCGTCATCGGGCGCAAGCCCCCTCCCACACTTCAATTGGCTTGAGCCTTGATGAACACGCTGTACCGCGCGCCTTCCATCGTCTCGAACGCAATCAACTTGTCCACCAACGGCAAATTCAGCGACTTGCCCGCATTGAGCAGCAACATGCCGTTGTCTGCATTCAGGTTGCGCGCCAGCACCATGCCCTCTTCCAGCTCGCGGGTGCCCAGCACCTTGACGTTGGGATCGCCCAGGGTCACGTCAGTGAGGTAGGTGGCGCAGACCCGCACGAAGTCTTCCACCAGATTGGGGTCGTAGAGCCGCCCGGCGTATTTGCGGATGTACAGCAACGCTTCGTCACTGTTCATCTGGCGCTCCAGGATCAGGCCCTTTTGCAGCTCGATAAAGTCCACCGCCAGCTTGAGCAAACGCGAACCCGCAGGAATAGCATCGCCCTTGAGGTGGTCGGGAAACCCGCTGCCGTCCCAGCGTTCCTGGTGATGGCGGATCAGCCGTGCGGCGTCTTTCATCGGCTCCAGGGTCATCAGCAGCGATTCGCTCTGGCTCGGATAGGCACGATAGCGTTCGCGGTCGGTGCTGTGCAGCAGGTCCGAGGGCGCGGCGGTCATGCTGTCGCTCCAGCTCAGCTTGCCGATGTTGTAGAGCGCGGCGGCCATGGTCAGGTCGCGGTTGCTGGCGCTATCGACGCCGTGGGACACACACCAGGTGCGCACCAGCTCGATGATTTGCCGGTTGGTCTGCTTGGCGCGCGGCAGGCGCAGGTTGGCCAGCAGCGAAAACACCTCGGTGCCGGTGGCGTAACTGTGCTTGAGCTCTTCATAGGCCAGGTCGAGCATGTCGGCGGTTTGCTGCAACTCACTGGTGCGCGCTGCCACGCGTTTTTCCAGGGACACGTTGAGCTGCTTGAGTTCATCGTTCTGCCGCTGGATCAACTGTTCAAGACGCGCGCGCTCACGCTCTGAATGCTGGTGGGCCAGGGATTGGCGCAGGGCCAGCAGCAGTTCCTCATCCTTCCAGGGTTTGCTCAGGTAGCGGTAGATCTCGCCTTCGTTGATGGCTTTGACGATCAGGGTCAGGTCGGTTTCGCCGGTCAACAGGATGCGCACGGTGTGCGGGTATGCCTGATGGATATGCGCCAGCAGCGAGGCGCCGTCCATGTCCGGCAGGCGCGCGGCGCTCATCACCAGGTCGACGGGATGACTGGCCAGAATGGCCAACGCCTCAGCGGCACAGGTCGCGCTGTGCAGCGCAACAGGCTCCAGGCGCAGCAACTGCGTGAGGCGCTGCAACACATCGGGGTGGGCATCGATCAACAGCACCACCGGGCGCTCGGCCTCGGTGAACGTAACGGACTCTCCCATGGAATACCTCGGATCGTCGGTGTGCGCTCCTTACGGTCTGGGCAACTGCCTCCTGGCGGACAGTGAAGAGTTTAGTTGGGTTTTCATGAACTGAACCGAACGAGGCGAAGCGTTTGAGACATTCAGTAATATCCATACTTTGCAATTGCTTACAAATACCGCCAACCTGCGCCCGCCCGACGCACGGCCTGCACCACCCTGCGCGCGCCTGTCCCTACTAAACAATTTGTTCATAGAGCCCGCTGCCATGCTGAACGGACGCGACCCGCGCATCGATTTCTTTCGGGGCCTGGCGTTGATCTTCATTTTCTGGGATCACGTCCCCCACAATCCCCTCGGTCAAATCACCTTGCGCAACTTCGGCTTCAGCGACGCCGCCGAAGTGTTTGTGTTTCTGGCCGGTTACGCCTCGGTGCTGGCGTACGGCAAGGTGCTGCAGCGCGAGGGGTACTGGATCGCCGCGTTGAAAATCCTGCGGCGCACCTGGGTGCTGTACGTGGTGCATATCTTTTTGCTGGCGATGCTGATGGGCATCGTGTTTTTTGCCAACAGCCATGTGGAAACCCGCGACCTCGTGGCGGAGATGGGCCTGACGCATTTCGTCACCCACCCGCAACAGGCGCTCACCGATGAATTGCTGCTGCGCTTCAAGCCCAACCTGATGGACCCGTTGCCGCTGTACATCGTGCTGCTGGCCGGGCTGGCGCTGGCGTTGCCCCTGATGATGCGCATGACCTGGGCGGTGATGGCAGTGTCGGCCACGGTGTACCTGATGGCGCCCTGGATGGGCTGGAACCTGCGGGCGATTGCCGACGGCGTGTGGTACTTCAACCCGGTGACCTGGCAGCTATTGTTCGTGTTGGGCGGTGCAGCGGCGATTCACGCCAGCCGACCGCGTCTGGTGCACACACGACCGCTTGCCAGGCAACCGCTGTTCGTACTGGCGGCGCTTTACACGCTGATCGCCGGGGTGATCACGCTGGCCTGGCGCTGGCCCGAGATCCACGATGCGTGGATGCCAAGCGCCCTGAGCGACCTGTTGTACCCGATCAGCAAGACCGACCTTTCACCCGTGCGCCTGCTGCATTTCCTCGCGCTTGCCTACGTCACCGCCAAGCTGCTGCCGGGACGTGGCTGGACGCAAAACTGGCTGGCCCGGCAAACGTGCCGCATGGGCCGTTATTCGCTGGAGGTGTTCTGCCTCGGCGTGCTGCTGGCGCCGTTGGCCGACATGGTCAACGCGCTGACCGGAGATACCGCGACCCTGCAAATTGGCACCGCGTTGGCGGGGGTCGCGCTGATGGCGGCACTGGCCGCATGGCTGGAATTCAATAAACGCCTGAATCAACCGGAGCAAGGTCGCGAACCGCTAAATACATAGCCCCGGCAACCAAAAACGACGTGCTCCCATTAGCCTTCAACTCAATGCGAAGGCGAGCACACGTGACCACCTACAACCTCCTCAACGACCTGTCCGGCAATCTGCAATCGAGCACAGAATGGGGCCAGCAACAGGCGCTGGAACTGATCCAGCGCAACGTGGTACAGGCCATGCACACGCTGAGCGCACAAGAGCAGGCCGACTACCTCACATTGCTGCGCGAAGCACAACAGGCGCTTGCCGACCTCGAAGCCAAGAAGGCCGCGCTGATTTCGGCCTTCAAGACCGAAGGCATGACGCAGTTGCGCGCCAGACTCGATGGCCGCGATCCCGAGCAACTGCACTTCGAAACCGACTACCTGCAAAAACGCGAGCAACCCTTCCCCCTGGACCCGCCGGTGCGTGTACCGGAATCGCGGCCGCGCCGCGCCTATGACGAATGGCGCCATACACTGCACACCAAACGTGTCACGTTGTGGGAAGCCGCCTGCCTGAACTTCGGCTTCACCCATTCCGTCATACAGGACTCAGGCTATAGCCTGGTGGAGTCGAGCAGAATTATCGGCCCCGGTAAGCCGCTCGACGCCCTGGCATTCATCAACATTGCCCGCGAACTGAACCTCGGGGGCCAGTTGCAAGTGCGCCTGCAGACGGCCCTGGCCGTCAATGGCAATCTGCGCAGTCTGTTCGTTAGCGCGACCCGGGCCATGTTGCGCTTCGAGCTGCTGGAATCATGGCGTACCCGGGCCGCCACCGGCCTTGCGCAATCGATGTACGACACCCTGCGCAACGCCCTCGAACCGGACGGCCCGCCGCTGGATTTCGACACTCTGAACCTCAACGGCGCGCCCACCCCCATCGTGGCCGTGCCCTTCGTACCCTGGGAAACCTCGATCCCGTTGCCACTGCTGGTGATCCGCGTCGCCAGCCTCGGGGTGGTGTCATATTTCCCCCTGCGCCCCGGTGGCGCGTTCCGTTATCACGCGGATGCCAAGGGCGCGAACAGCAGCCTTCGCCAGCAACTCAAGACCAGTCATCAGCAACAGGACCTGGGCTGGTTTTCCCGGCAGTTGCCCCTGATCGGTATGTCGGTGTTCAAGCCACTGCTGACCCAGGAGCCGCGCCCCGAGGGCATGAGCTGGCTGGCCTCAAAGCTGTATGACGGGTTCCACGAGGTCTTCCCGGAACGTACGCTGGACAGCGTGCGCTTCTCCGCCGACGCCAAGACCGGGCGCACATTGTCACTGGTGAACACATTGGTCGGGCGGCATATCCAGCGCTATCAGACCGACCTGTCCAGCCTCGCCACCACCCGCTCGGAAGCCGACTGGAAGGCGCTCAAGGATGGCGTCGCAGCGGTCGCCGGGGAGATCCTGCAACTATTGTTGACCCCCATGCCCGGCGGTGTCACCGGGATGAACCGGATCATGCAACTGGCGGTGATGGGCAGCATGACCTACAGCCTTGGCCAGGGCCTGGATGCGGCGGTCAAAGGCGAAGCCGGCAGCTTCGCCTCGGCGCTGGCCAACATGACCCGCCTGCGATACCTCGACTTGAGCCACAACAGGCTCGCCATTGCGCCCAACGTCAGCCGGCTCAGTGAGCTGCAAAGACTCAACCTGCGTAATACCCGGATTACCCAGTGGCCTTCCGGCACCTGGCAACTGACTCAGCTGTGGTCTCTGTTCCTGGAAGACAACCTGATCAGCAGCGTTCCCGAGCAGGTGTTCACGGGCCCGCGGTCAATGACCGAAGGCGAGACCTTCCTGCATGGCAACCCGCTGTCCGACACCGCCCGCCGGCGAATTCGCTACGCCTTGGCCCCCAGGCCCATCAACGTGGACGCGCCGCAGGCTACGCTGCACAACACGCCGGAGTCTGACGACATCAACCTGTGGCTCACCGGCGTCCCCGCCACCGAGATAACCGAACGCAGCTGGTTGTGGGAGCAGTTGCGCGCCAATGAAGAAGTACGCGCCGACGATGTGTTCCAGGTACTCCGGGACCTGCCAGAGACGTTCGCCTACAAGGCCTCGACCGACGCCAGGCAAGCGCTCACCACTCGGGTCTGGACCTTGCTGCAGGCCATGGGCGATTCCACCGAATTGCGCAACAACGTGTGCCTGAACACCTATGGGGCCGGGACGTGCGGTGACAGTGCACTGCTGGCCTTTACCAATATGGAACTGGAACATCGGATCCACCAGTCCAAGTCACTGAGCCGCACCTACGAAAGCGACCGGGCGTTGATCGCCTTGTCCACCGGGCGCTTCTACCTGAACCACCTGGACCATATTTCCGACAAGTTCATTCATGCCCGAGAACTGGCTGGCCAAGAGGTTGACCCGGCTGAGGTCACGATTTTTTTCCGCGCGCGCCTGGCCAAGGAGTTCAACCTGCCCTTTTACCCACTGGAGTTGCTGTACACCGTTGAAAGCTACGTGACCCCCGCAGTGCTTGAAGACGCACGCACTCAACTGCAACGTCTGGGCAAAAGCCCGGCCTTGCAGGAATGGCTGCTGATGGAAGCGTTCTGGATAGAGTACTTGACCAAGAGTCACCCGGAGCCCTTTGCTACCGTGAAAGAGACCATCGAATACAAAGTGCAGTTATTGGAAAAACAACTGCCATCTAAGCAGTCGGACGAATACCTGGAGCGACGTCAGTCACTGGTTGACCTGGAGAACGACGAACACAACCGCCTGGTGCGCCAGCTCACCTTGGCCACACAGGCCGCATTGCGACGTGTGAGCCAAGCGTCCGAGTAATTTTTCACACAGCGCCGCCAGCGACTACGCTTCATTCAGGTCCAATCAATCGGCGTGAAGGGATCAATCGACTATGGGCGCTTTATGGCAAACCGATTCGAACAAAGCTGCGGTAGACACCGACAGCGCGGATCAGCCGCCCTTGCCACAAGGCCCCCGCTCGCGAGCGCAATGGTGGCGGCTGATGTGGCTGGTGGTGGTGATCGCGCTGGTGGCGCTGGGGTGGTCCGCGAGCAACGAAATGCGCACCTCGCGCTTGCAAGCCGAGCACTTGAGCCCGTTTGCCGCGTCGCTGGATTACCGCGTGGAGCCCGGTGCCAGCGACGCGATCATCTACCCCGGCGCCGGCCCTTTCGATCAGCGCCTGGGCTACAGCGCGCTCGATGAATTCCTGCCACGCCTGCTCAAGCGCAACTACCTGATCGCGGCGCAGGCGCGCTTCTCCCCGGCCTTGATGGCTTACGCCCAGCGCGGGCTGTACGTGCCCTACGCCGAAAAAGTCCAGGCCGGTCTGAGCCTCACCGATTGCCACGCTGAGCCGCTGTACAGTTTTACTTACCCGCAACAGCTGTATGCCAGCTTCGCCGCGATCCCCCCGCAGGTCGTGCAAAGCCTTTTGTTTATCGAAGACCGCGACTTGCTCGATCCCCAACACCCCACGGCCAACCCGGCCGTGGACTGGCCGCGCTTCGCCAGGGCTGCTGGGTCGCAGATGGCCCGGCTCCTGCATCTGCCTGGGCAAACGGCCGGCGGCAGCACCCTCGCCACACAGTTGGAAAAGTACCGCCATTCGCCCGACGGCCTGACCCTGTCGGGCGGCGAGAAAATCCGCCAGATGATTTCCGCCAGCGTCAGGGCCTATCTACCGGGGCCGGACACCCTGGCCAGCCGTCAGAACATCGTGCGCGACTACCTCAACACGGTGCCGCTCTCGGCTGTGCCGGGGCACGGCGAAGTGCATGGCATGGCCGAAGGTTTGCGGGTGTGGTTCGGCGCCGACTTCCATCAGGTCAATGCGCTGCTGGCTGACGATGCGCCGCAGGACCTCGCGCCAAAAGGCCTGGCCCTGCGCCAGGTGCTGTCGCTAATGATCGCCCAGCGGCGCCCCTCGCACTATCTGAACAAGGGCCGTGACGAGCTGGCGCAATTGACCGACAGCCATATCCGCCTGTTGGCCCAAAGCAAGGTGATCGACCCGGCGCTGGCCGCGGCCGCACTCGCCAGGCATGTCACCTACCGCGACTGGCAACAGCAGCCGACGCTGCAGCCGGTGGACACCAACAAGGCCATCACCGTCGCGCGCAGCCGCCTCGCCAGCCTGCTCGACCGCCCGCTGTATGACCTGGACCGCCTCGACCTGGCCGCCAGCAGCACCCTGCAATACGACCTGCAAACCCAGGCCACCGACTACCTCAAGCGCCTGGCCGATCCGACCTTCGCCGGGCAGATCGGCCTGCTTGGCCCGCGCCTGCTCACCGCGCAAAGCACGCCCCAGGTGCGTTACAGCTTTACCTTGTTCGAACTGACCCCAGGCGGTGCGCGCGTGCGGGTGCAAACGGACAACACCGACCAGCCCTTCGACATCAATCAGAGCAGCAAACTGGAACTGGGCTCTACCGCCAAACTGCGGGTGCTGACCACCTACCTGCAGATCATCAGCGAATTGCACGGGCGCTACGCCGCGCAACCCGCCGAGGCGCTGAAAAAAATAGCGGTGACCGAACAGGATGCGTTGTCGCGCTGGGCCCTGGATTACCTGATACGCAACCCCGAGCGCAGGTTGTCGAAGATGCTCGACGCGGCCCTCGACCGCACCTATTCGGCCAATCCCGGCGAGGCGTTTTTTACCGGTGGCGGCCTGCACCGCTTTCACAACTTTCGCAACGAGGATAACGGCCGCAACCCGACCTTGCGCGATGCGTTGCGCGAGTCGATCAACCTGCCATTCATTCGCCTGATGCGTGATGTGGTGCGCTACGTCACCTACGCCAATGAGAGCACCAGCGTGCAATTGCTCAAGGACGACAGCGACCCGCGCCGCCAGGAATACCTGGCCAGATTCGCCGACCGTGAAGGCAGCGCGTTTCTGCTCAAGTTCTGGAAAAAATACCGCAACAAGGACACCCAGGCGCGGCTCGACACGTTCATGGACAGCCTGCACCCCACCGCTATCCGCCTGGCCGCCGTGCACCGTTACCTGCTGCCCCGGGCCAGTCAGGAGAACTTCAACAGCTTCGTGCGCGCGCACCTCAAAACCGCCGACACGCTCAGCGACCAACGCCTGGCCACGCTCTACCAGAGCTACGGTCCCGGCGCCTACGACCTGCCGGACCAGGGCTACATTGCCAAGGTGCATCCGCTGGACCTGTGGCTGCTCGGCTATCTGTTCAACCACCCCGAGGCGACCTTCACCGAGGTGATCAAGGCCAGCGAGTTCGAGCGCCAGGAAGTCTACAGCTGGCTGTTCAAGAGCCGTCACCAGAGCGCCCGCGACAGCCGTATTCGCACCATGCTGGAGATCGAAGCCTTCCTCGACATCCACCAGCGCTGGCAGGCCGTGGGCTACCCGTTCGATCACCTGGTGCCGTCGCTGGCCACCGCCATCGGCAGTTCCGGCGACCGCCCCGCCGCCCTCGCCGACCTGATGGGCATCATCCTCAACGACGGCGTGCGCCTGCCCGTGGTGCGTATCGACCAACTGACCTTTGCCGCTGGCACCCCTTACGAAACACACCTGGTCAGCGACCCTGACCGCGCGCGGCGGGTACTGCCCAGTGAAGTCGCCACGGCGTTGCGCGGCGCGCTCTCGCAAGTGGTGGATGCTGGCACGGCCAAGCGCGTGGCCGGCAGTTTCAAACTGGCGGACGGCACGCCACTGTCGATGGGCGGCAAGACCGGCACCGGCGATAACCGCATCCAGGCCATGGGCGCCGGCGGGCGCCTGATCAGCTCAAAATCCGTCAATCGCACCGCGACCTTCGTGTTCTACATCGGCGAGCATCACTTCGGCACACTCACCGCGTTCGTGCCCGGCGCATCGGCCGAGCATTTCACCTTCACCTCAGCCTTGCCGGTGCAGGTACTCAAGGGCATGGCACCGATCCTCACACCGTACCTGCAACCCGGCGCGAACACGCTGTGTGTGGCGCGCTGAAAAAAGGGTGGCATCCCGGTAGTTTTCAGCGCTGAAATGTTGACCGTTAGGCACGCCTAACCGACTAATTTTTAAGCTTATTTCAGGCGTATCGAGTGAATAGACTCAGGTGCTCAACTGGTCTATTCAGGTTCACATCATGCCTACTGATTTATCCGCAGCCCCGTTCCAGGGCCGCCATGTCGAGCTGATCCAAAACGCACTGCCCGCGTGGATAAAAAACACTAATCCGGCCCGTATCCAAACCCTCCAGCGCGATGGCCTCGGAACGCCGGTGCCCTACCCCAGGGCCTCGCCTGCACAGCATCAAGCGCTCAAGACCGCCGTTGCCGAGCATTGGCAGGCCCAGACGGCGCTGGATAAACGCCTCGGCCCGCTGAACGACCTGCGCGCCTTTGCCGAGTCGTTGCTCAAGGGCGCGTTGCTGCCCCACTACGGCGAAGTGGATGGGTATTGTTGTTGGTGATATTGACGCTGGTGGCCTCCTTGCCGCCGTCGAAAATCACGCGGGTGCGGTCCAGGCCGACGGCGGCGACGGCGCTGTTGCTCAAGGCCAGTAACGCCAGGGCCAGCAGGGTGAAACGCGTAGTGAGCATCATGTGGCGGTGTTCTCCATGTCGAGGTGCTTCCCGGGCAGCGCGGCTGGCTCGGGCGAGGATTGTTCAGCGGCTACCGGGCGGCAGCCGAGTTGCAGGGCATCGGTCAAACCATCGTCGGGCAGGACGTCGGGCAGCGTGAGGATGCAGCGCTCGCGTCCGCCCCAACTGACGATCATCAACTCCCCGAGCTGGATGCCGCTGAGGTAGACATTGCCGTCGTCATTGACGATGCCGGTGTCCTGCTGCTTGACGTTTTTTACCGTGGCGCCGAACGGCGGTGCGCTGCCATCGGCCAGGCGTAACACTGCCATCGCCTTGGCTCCGGCAATCACGTCCAGGGATCGGTAGCCGATGGCCCCTTCGGTAAGCGTCAGTTGAGTGACCGACTGCATGGCTTCGACGTTGCTCGGCAAGCGTTCGAGATCGACACTCACCGCCGTGCGCTGATAGCTGCTGATATCGGAAATCACTGCTTTGCCGAACGCATTGCTGCGCGTCGGCGAGCCGTAGCCGCGCACCGGTACATCGGGCACACCACCGGTGTCGACCATCAGCCGCGTGCCGCCGGTGCTGCCGGTACGGTGCAGCGCAGCGCCCTGTGCCGTGAGCGTGCCACCGCCGCGAGCCGATACGCTGAGGGTGCGGTAATCGCCTTCCTGCGTGCTGGCGCTGAGGTCGATGTCGGCCTGATCGCCCGTGTGGCTCAGGTACGCACTGGCCGAACGGTTGCTGGCACTCAACTGGTAGCTGTTGCGCTCGTCGAGGCGGTCGCTGTAGCGCGATGAAAAGGTGTTGCTGCCACCCGCCCGGCTGGAATCCAGCGACAGGGTGCCGGTGCGCCCCAGCGGCAGGCTCACCGTGAGCGCCATGCCGTTGTCCTGGTGCTGGTATTCCTGGCTGCGGTACAGGTTCAGCGACAGGCTCATGTTCTTGACGCTGCCCACGTTGAAGTAGCGCGACAGCGACAGGTTCCAGCGCTGGGTGTCCGGCCGGCTCCAGTAGGTCTGCTTGTTGTAGCTGGCATAGACCGTAGCGCCAAGATCACGAAACTGCTTGTTGACCGTGACCGTGTACAGCGCCTTGCTGCCGCCGATCGGCTTCCAGCTCTCGACGTATTCACCGTGTTCGTTGAGTGTGCCGCGTCCGCCTGCGCGCTCGCCGTTCAACCCGTAATGGCGGGCGTCCAGGTATTCGCTCATGCTCAGGAAGTTCTTCTCGGAGAAGCGGTAACCGGCGAACGTCACCTGGCTGTCGTACTCCTCGAAGTTCTTGGAATATTGCAGGCGGTAGGATTTGCCCGTCAGCGTATCGCCCCAGAGTTGGGTGTGGGACTGCGTGACGTCCACCGACACAGCGCCGAAGGCCAGCAGGTCGCGACCGGCCCCGACGGACAGCGCGCGATAATTGTTGTCCGTCATGCCGCCGCCAAACAGCGACCAGCCGTTGCTGACGCCCCAGGAGAATTCCCCGGTGCCGAACATGTTGCCGTCAGAGCCGTAATGAAGGTTGGTCGGTCGCCCGGCCGCCAGCTTGTACCGCACCTGCCCGGGCCGCGTCAGGTAAGGCACGCCGGCGGTATCGACCTTGAAGTTGTGCACAGAACCGTCCTGCTCTTCAACCCGCACATCCAGCGAACCCGTCACCGCATCGTGAAGATCCTGGATACGAAACGGGCCGGCGGCCACCAGGGTTTCATAGAGCACGCGGCCCTTCTGGCTGATGATGACCTTGGCATTGGTCTTGGCCACCCCGACCACTTCGGGGGCATAACCGCGCAGGTTTGGCGGCAACTGACTCTGATCCGAATTGAGCGACGCCCCGGTAAAGCGGAAGCTGTCGAACAGGTCCGAATACAGGTAGTCCTCGCCCACCACCAGGCGCGCCTTCAGTGCAGGAATGGCGCGATACGTGTAGAAACGACTCCATTCCAGCGTCTGATTGCCATACGCGCCTTCGTTGGCGCGCTCGACCCGACCCTGCCAATCGGCGCGCACGCGCCAGGCCCCGGCATTGGCGCCGACGGTGCCGTTGCCACTCAGGTTGTTTCGGGTGCCGTCGTTTCTCCGGTAGTTGGACTGTGCCGTCAGGTTGTAGTCCACCAACAGCCCTGGAACGCCTTCGTCCCAACGCGCGGGCGGGTCCCAGTTGATGGTGCTGTACTCAAGGTAGGCATGGGGCAAACTGATGCTCAGCGTGGAGGTGGCCAGGTCGCCACTGACTTCCATACCGGGCAGGCTTTGCGGATCCAGGCACTCGCCGCCTTTCCACCAGGTGAACTTGGCCACTGCGGCCGCTTTGAGGCCCAACTGCTCGACAAGGCTTGCGGATAAACAGGCCTGGCTTCCCTTCGGATCATCATCCGGTGCATGGAACGTCACCGATTGCTCAGGAATAGACTGGCCATTCAACTGCACGACCATCGGGTAGGTACCCGGCAGGATAAACCCGCTGCGGGCAAACCGAGACAAGTCGATATTGGTGCGATCACTCAGATCAAGAACGTCGGTATTGAACTCGATGTCCCCAGCCCCGAGCGCTGTTCCTGCCAGTGTCATCAACCCGCCAAAGAGACTGGGGCGAAGCGTATTTCTGACCTTCGACGTATTCCACATGCAAGCAACCCATCATTCTTCAAAAGTATTCCAACTTGAACCGCACAGCGGCACGATGAGGCCCGACAACTATCGGGCGCCCGTTACCCACCAGACGAAGCGTGAAGTGCAGGGTCATGTCGCCCTCAACCAAGGGTTTGCGCGGCATGGCTTCACCTGGAACGCTGCCGTGGCCGTCCGCATCGGTGATATCCAGCGCAACGCCCTGGGATTCGCCAAACAACGCAAAGGAGCGCCCGTCCATGTCGCTGGCACCGTCGAACATCACACGCAGGTGCTCCCAATCCGGCAGGCTCCCGCCGGGGCGAAATGGATCGGGGCGACTCAACGAACAATTGACCAGGCGCAGCTCGAAGGGATGAGGGTCCCCCTGCGTATTGCGCAACAGGCGACCGACAGGCTCGGGCGGCATTTCAATGGTTTGATCACGACTGGCCAGTTCCAGCCCGCAGGCCGAGTCCATCACCTGCCCCCCCAATGTGACGATCCCTTCGCCCTGGGACGCTGCGATGCCAAGGCTGGTGAAACTCATCAGGGAGCAGGCGACAGCGAGACTTATGAATGTTTTCACCTTTATCTCCCGCCAGATTCCCCCGCCGCACCCGGTGCGGCGGGGGAACAGACTTACTGGTAAGCCAGGGTGAAGTTGGTGACGGCGCTGAAATCACCCGGAATGATCGGGTCGGTGGCGGCGCCTTTCACGTAGGCACCGAATTCCAGGGTGTTGTCACCCGTGCTGATGATCTGCGGCGCAGTAGGCTTGCCCAGCTCAACCAGGCTGCCGCCGTGGCTCATCATGATGCCCACGCCGCCGGCGCTGCCGACGGTACCGATCGCACCCGGTACGACAGTCGACGGTGCTGCGGTGAAGGTGGTGGTTACGGTGTTGTCGGTGAGGCCGGACAAGTCGCAGCCTTCGAGTTTGATCAGGACTTGCCGAGGGTTGGATTGACCTCCCGACTGCAACTGATGCTTGGCGATCGCGCCCAGCGGAATGGTTTGATCGACGGACTCAGGCTTGATGGAGCAGGCGCCCGAATGCACTGAACCGGTGAACGTTACTGTTCCGTCAGCCGCCTGAACAGACGCCGAACCTGCCAACAAACCGATAGCCAACAGCGCGGTTTTCATTTTGGTTTTCATATTGCACATATCCATCTAATAAAAATGCCAGTAAGAGAGCCCGGCCCCGCTGCCCGCGAACTACGGGCGTTGAGGACCAGTGACACGGAAAGGCTTCCGTGTTTTCCAACAAGTTGCATTGACAACAGGACGCTCGATTAGCGCCGGAGAAGTATCCCGAGTTACTTGTGTGAAGTAAGCAGGCGCTTTCGCTTACTCGAGTAGTCGAAAGTCAATACAACTTATGGGAAAAAACTGGCACTTTGCCAAAACTTTGAATTCGACTGTAAGAAATGGACTACTTGAAGTTTTCGAGAACTATTAGTGTCTATCAGCGACTGTAAGAACGGTATTACAAGTTGCACTAAGATGAACTAAACAACGCGTATCCAGATATGAACGCGCCTAGAAGGCTGCGTGACCGTCCGTCAGCACGGCTTGCTTCCGCTTCAAGATATATCTTAAGTTGTATCTAACCATGACGGAGAGCAGACACATGAAAGAGCATCATCATCCTCCCCACCACGACAGCCGCGACGGCTTTGAAAGACGCCCAGGCCGCGAACGCGGGGGCCGAGGCCCCCGCGTGTTTGCACCGGGTGACCTGAAACTGCTGCTGCCGGCGCTGATCGCCGAGCAGCCGTGCCACGGCTACGACCTGATCCGCCGCATCGAGGGCCTGTTCGACGGTGCCTACAGCCCGAGCCCCGGCGTGATCTACCCGACCCTGACCTTTCTCGAAGAGAGCGAATTGATCAGCGGCGACGCCGATGGCGGGAAAAAACGCTACACAATCACCGACGCCGGTCGTCTCTTCATAAGCGAGCAGGCGGTGGCCCTGGACGGGGTGCGCATGCGCATCGACGTGAGCAAGCGCTCGCTGCGTGGCCAGGACCGCCCGCCGCAGATCCATGAGGCGGTGCACAACGTGCGTCATGCCCTGCACTCACACCACGGGCGCTGGAGCCCGGAAGAAATCGAACGTGTCGCGGCGCTGCTCAATCGCACCGCGCAAGCCATTGCCGACGGGAAGGACCAATGAATACCCAAGCCATCCATCGCGTGACCCATGAAATCAAACGCCGTCGCCTCGAGGTGCTGCGCGTGGTCGACATCACCCCGCGCATGCGCCGCATCACCCTCGGCGGGCCCGAGCTGGCGGGTTTCGTAAGCCTGGGCAGCGACGATCACATCAAACTGCTGTTTGCGCAGAACGCCGCCGAACAGGCTGCGCTGGAAAGCCCGACTTTCAGCGTCAAGGGCGACGGCCCGCAACCGGCCATGCGCGACTACACGCCACGGCGCATTGACCTGGACATTGGTGAATTGGATATCGACTTCGTACTGCACGGCGATGGCCCTGCGTCCACCTGGGCCGAGCAGGTCAAGGTCGGCCAGCACCTGCATATCGGCGGGCCACGGGGTTCGATGATCGTGCCGGATATCTTCGACAGCTACCTGCTGATCGGCGATGAAACTGCGCTGCCGGCCATTGGCCGACGCCTTGAAGAACTGCCGGCCGGGCGCCAGGTGCTGGCGGTGATTGAAATCGAGAATGAAGCGGAGCAGCAGGCCCTGCAGAGTGCGGCGGACGTACGAGTGATCTGGGTCATACGTGGCCGCGATGACTTGTTGGATACGGTGCAGCAGCTGACGCTGCCGGATGGCTCGCTGTACTGCTTCGTCGCCACGGAATCCAGACTATCGCGCCAGCTGCGCCGCGTGCTGCTGGACACACATCAGGTCAACGAAGAGTTCCTCAAGGCCGCCGGCTACTGGCGCGCGGAAGGCAGCGACGAAGCCTGAGCCAGCCCCTGTGAAAGACTCGACATGTATTGTGTGGTGAGCGGGCTGGCCCTAATGCCGTTCAGTTAAGGAAATTTTGTGGGCTTATTGTGGCGAGCGGGCTTGCCCCGCGTTGGGGTGCGAAGCGCCCCCAATCGAGCAAAACGCGGTGTACCTGATACGGCTCAGCGCCTGGCTTTGGGGCTGCTGCGCAGCCCAGCGCAGGACAAGCCTGCTCGCCACAGGGGAGCTGCGCTTAACTGAACGGCATTAGGGCTCGCCACAACAAGCCCGCGCATCACAACACGCTGGTTGCCTGAGATAGCGCCTGCTGCTGCCCATCAGTTCGCGCAAGTCTTCGCATACTTGCCCAGCCCCACCATGACCAGCGCGACCAACACAAACCCCAGCAGAATGCCTGCGGCATTCACAAACACCTGTGGATAACCCAGCGTGCCCACGTCGATGAACGGGTACTGATACTGTCCCAGCAAATCCCCGCGCAGCAGCACATAGCCGAAGTACACCAGCGGGTAGATCACCCACCCCGCAATGTGCTTGAAACGCAATGAGTCCTTGGGCACGCAGCGCCACCAGTAGATGAAGAACAGCAGCGGCATCACGTCGTGCAGCAGTTCATCGGCAATGAACTGAAAGCCTTGCGGGCTCCATAAATGCCGCAATAGCAGGTTGTAAGCCAGGCTCACGAAGACGATGCTCACGGCGACCCCACTGCTGACCCTGGGCGCCAGGAAAAAACCTTTGGCGGCGCCACTCCGAGGTACCAGCGCATAGCTCAGCACCACCACCGCCAGGGTATTGGTGAGCACCGTGAAGAAACTGAAAAAATTGACCAGCCCACCCAACAGGCTGGCGCCGGTCTCCCAGCGCGAATGGAAAATCAGGTACTGCTGAATCGCCAGCCCTACCCACCCGGCCAACGCCGCCGCCGCAATGAAACGCTTCATCGGCTCAATCCAGCGGGCGTTTGGTGCGCATCAGTTTGACGTACAACCCTTCGACTTTCTCCCGCGCCCACGGCGTTTTACGCAGGAACGTCAGGCTCGACTTGATGCTCGGGTCACTCTTGAAACAGCGCACATCGATGCGTTCGGCAAGGCCCGACCATTCGTAGTGTTCCACCAGGGTAGTGAGGACGTGTTGCAGGGTCACGCCATGCAGAGGGTCGTTGTGTGTTGCGGTCATGCGGGGCCTATCAGGGAAATGATCACGAGGGTGTACACCTTACCACCGCGCCGATCCAGGTAAAAAAGTTCCCCTTCCCGGCGAAAAAAGAGATGTTATATTGTAACTACAAATATCAAACGTTTTACCAAGGAATGTACGATGTCTCTCTGCTCTTTGTGGCGCCTGACCCCACTCGCTGCCGCCCTGTTGATCTGCTCCGAAGCCCACGCCCTCGAACTGCAACCCCAGGTCATCACCGGCAACCCGCTGGGCAGCCAACAGCTCGCCTCGCCCACCACCGTGCTCGAAGGCGACGATTTGACCCTGCAACAAAAAGGCAGCCTTGGCGAAACCCTGAACAAGCAGCCGGGCGTATCGTCTTCGTACTTCGGCCCGGGCGCCAGTCGGCCGATCATCCGCGGCCAGGACGGCGACCGCATTCGCATCCTGCGCAACGGCGTCGGCGCGCTGGATGCCTCGTCGCTGTCCTACGACCACGCGGTGCCGCTGGACCCGGTCAATGTCGAGCGCGTGGAAATCGTGCGCGGCCCGGCGGCGCTGTTGTATGGCGGCAGCGCCATCGGCGGCGTGGTCAACACCTTCGACAATCGCATCCCCACCGAAGCCATCGAAGGCATCCACGGTGCCGGCGAGTTGCGCTACGGCGGCGCCGACACCACCCGCAGCAGCGCAGGCAAACTGGAAGCCGGCAACGGCGCCTTCGCGCTGCACCTGGACGCCAACGCACGGGAATTCGACGACCTGAAGATCCCCGGTTTTGCACGCAGCCGACACGCGCCGGTCAGCGAGGACGGCCCTGGCAAAGACGGGCGACTGGGCAACAGCGACGGGCGCCAGGACGGCGGTGCCGTGGGCGGCTCCTACACCTGGGACGACGGGTATGCCGGGCTGTCCTACAGCACTTACGACGCCAATTACGGCTCGCCGGCCGAACAGGCGGTGCGTATCCGCATGCAGCAGGACCACTACGCTTTCGCCTCCGAGATCCGCAACCTGCAAGGCCCGTTTACCTCGGTAAAACTCGACGCGGGCTACACCGACTACGAGCACCGCGAAATCGAGGGCGGCGAGACCGGCACGATCTTCAAGAACAAGGGCTACGAGGCCCGCGTCGAAGCGCGCCACCAGCCCATCGGCCCGCTCGACGGCGTGGTCGGCGCCCAGATAACGCGCAACGAATTCTCGGCATTGGGCGAAGAAGCCTTCGTGCCACAGACCGACACCAATGCCGCCGCGCTGTTTATTCTCGAAGAGCTGCAGGCCACCGACCGCCTGAAACTCAGCCTCGGCGGGCGCCTGGAACACACCAGCGTCGACCCCGATGCCAAGGGCAACGCCCGCTTTGCCGCAGCCGACAACCGCAATGATTTCACCGCCGGCAGCCTGTCGTCGGGCGCGGTGTACACGCTGACCCCCATCTGGTCGGTGGCCGCCACCCTGGGCTACACCGAGCGCGCGCCGACCTTCTACGAGCTGTACGCCAACGGCGCGCACGTCGCCACCGGCACCTATGAACTGGGCGACGCCAACCTGAAGAAAGAAAAAGCGGTGTCCAGCGACCTCGCCCTGCGCTTCGACAACGGCACCCACAAGGGCAGCTTCGGTGTGTTCTACAGCCACTTCTCCAATTACATCGGCCTGCTGGGCACCGGTCGCACCTTGAACGACGAAGGCGAAGCCGACCCGAGCGGCATTCCCGAGTACACCTACTCCGGCGTGCGTGCCCGTTTCGCCGGCTTCGAAGCCCAGGATCACTGGAAGCTCGGCGAAAGCGCCTACGGCAAGTTCGCTCTGGAACTGTCGGGCGATTACACCCGAGCCACCAACCTCGACACCGGCGAAGCCCTGCCGCGCATTGCGCCATTACGCATGAGCAGCGGCCTGCTGTGGGAACTGGACCGCTGGCAGGCACGCATCGACGTGGAACATGCCGCCGGCCAGGGCCGCGTGCCGGACAACGAAAGCGGCACCGACGGCTATACCACCCTGGGCGCCAGCGCCGGTTACCGCTTCAACATGGGCGGCAGCCAATGGCTGGCGTTCGTCAACGGTGAAAACCTGACCAACCAGACCGTGCGCTACGCCAGCTCGATCCTGCGCGACATCGCCCCGGCGCCGGGGCGCAGCGTGCAGGTCGGCGTGCGCACCACCTTCTAACGCCCGCACCGCAGGTCCCCCTGTAGGAGGGGGCTTGCTCCCGATAGCGGTGGGTCAGTGACATATATATCAACTGGCCCACCGCTATCGGGAGCAAGCCCCTCCCACATGAGCCTGCTATCCCCTTCAGTTTTGCCGCGACATTCAGTCACTGTTACCAAATCTGAAATGATGCATCTTGCGATTTACGCTTTCTCAAAACGCCCCGCCGCATTATCCTTCGCAACAATCTGAAACGCTTCACCTCCCGGTCGTCCCCTTTCGCCGAAAGCCCCAAGGCATAAAGACAGCGCTGTCTTAAACCGGCCTGCGTCTGGGGAATCTATCGTCCGGCTGTGGATAAGCCTCGCGTTCCCCAGAAATAGAAAAAAACCCTGAACCAAGCCCGCGTCGAATCGTCATCTACAGTGAAGCGCGGGGTTACATAATTATTCCAACGTGACGGAGAAACACACTATGAGCACTGATGGTGCTTCGAGCCCAAGCCGCCTGCTGCCCAGGCTGCTTGGCGTCTTGCTGCTGATCATGGGCCTGGCCTTGCTGGCCGGCGGCGTCAAGCTGAGCATGCTCGGCGGATCGCTGTACTACCTGCTGGCCGGTATCGGCCTCACCCTCACCGGCGTCCTGCTGCTGGCCACCCGCCGCGCAGCGCTGGGCCTGTACGCGCTGGTGCTGTTCGCCAGCACCGTGTGGGCATTGTGGGAAGTCGGCCTGGACTGGTGGCAGTTGGTGCCGCGTCTGGCGCTGCTGTTCGCCCTGGGCCTGGTTATGCTGCTGCCGTGGTTTCGCCGTCCGTTGCTGAGTGGTCAACCTGCGCCACTGGGCACTGGCGCGCTGAGCGTGGCCGTGGTGCTGGCGGGTGCCGCCGCACTGGCCAGCCAGTTCACCACGCCAGGTGTAATGGTCAAGAAAGGCCAGCTCGACCGCGACGCGGTGCCGGGCATGACCAACGCCGCGCCCGCCCAGGCCGACGGCGACTGGAACTCCTACGGCCGTTCGGCCTTCGGTGATCGCTACTCGCCACTGGCGCAGATCACCCCGGCCAATGCGCACAAGCTGGTACCGGCGTGGACCTTCCGCACCGGCGACATCCCGGGCGCCGGTGACCCGGGCGAGACCACCGCGGAAAATACCCCGCTCAAGGTCAACGGCATGCTCTACGTGTGCACCCCGCACAGCCAGGTCATTGCCCTGGACCCGGACACCGGCAAGGAAATCTGGCGCTTCGATCCGAAGATCAGCAGCCAGGGCGCCGAGAACTTCAAGGGGTGGGCGCACATGACCTGCCGTGGCGTGTCGTATCACGATGACGCCGCCTACGCCTCCGAGCAAAGCCCCACCGGCAGCGCCAGCCCGGCCGCCGCGCCGACTGCCTGCCCGAAACGCATCTTCGTACCGACTGCCGACACCCGTCTGATCGCCCTCAACGCCGACACCGGCAAGATGTGTGAAGACTTCGGCGACAAAGGCCAGATCGACCTGCGCGCCAACATCGGCAGCTTTGCGCCAGGCGGTTACTACTCCACTTCGCCACCGGCGGTCACCAAAAACCTCGTAGTGATCGGCGGCCACGTCACCGACAACGTTTCGACCGACGAGCCAAGCGGCGTGATCCGCGCGTTCGACGTACACACCGGCAAGCTGGTGTGGAACTGGGACAGCGGCAACCCGGACGACACCACCCCGTTGGCCGAAGGCCAGACCTACACACGCAACTCGCCGAACATGTGGTCCATGTTCGCCGTGGATGAAAAACTCGGCATGCTCTACCTGCCGATGGGCAACCAGATGCCCGACCAGTACGGCGGCGACCGTACCGACGAATCCGAGAAATACGCCTCCGGCCTCACCGCCCTGGACATCGACAGCGGCCACGTGAAGTGGAGCTTCCAGTTCACTCACCACGACCTGTGGGACATGGACGTGGGTGGCCAGCCGTCGCTGATCGACGTCAAGACCGAAGCCGGCGTCAAGCAGGCCGTGATGGCGTCGACCAAGCAAGGCAGCATCTACGTGCTGGACCGCGCGACCGGCCAGCCGGTGGTGCCGATCCACGAAGTGGCGGTGCCGCAAGGCGCAGTGGCGGGTGATCGCACCTCCCCTACCCAGCCCAAATCCGAGCTGAACTTCATGCCGCCGCCGCTCAAAGAGCGCGACATGTGGGGCGTAACCCCGTTCGACCAGATGCTGTGCCGCATCGATTTCAAATCCATGCGCTACGACGGCCCGTTCACCCCGCCATCGCTGCAGGGCTCGATCGTGTACCCGGGTAACTTCGGCGTGTTCGACTGGGGCGGCATTTCGGTTGACCCGGTGCGTCAGATCGCGTTTGTGAACCCGAGCTACATGGCGTTCAAATCCAA
Organism: Pseudomonas sp. Leaf59; assembly: GCF_920984685.1. NCBI lineage: Bacteria > Pseudomonadati > Pseudomonadota > Gammaproteobacteria > Pseudomonadales > Pseudomonadaceae > Pseudomonas > Pseudomonas sp. Leaf59. The sequence continues at coordinate 62,987 of NZ_CAKLBR010000026.1, forward strand.
ACTGATCCCGGCCGCCGAGATCGCCAAACAAGGCCCGCGCGTCAGCGAAACCGAAGGCGTGCAGCCGAACAAGGGCGCGCCGTACGGCGTGATCCTCGAAGCACTGCTGTCGCCACTGGGCCTGCCGTGCCAGGCACCGGCGTGGGGTTATGTGGCGGCGGTCGACCTGACCAACCACCAGACCATCTGGATGCACAAGAACGGCACCGTGCGTGACAGCTCGCCGATTCCGATCCCGCTGACCATGGGCGTACCGAGCCTGGGCGGGACCTTCACCACTGCCGGCGGCGTCGCGTTCCTCAGCGGCACCCTCGACCAGTACCTGCGTGCCTACGACGTGAAAAACGGCAAGCAACTGTGGGAAGGTCGCCTGCCAGCCGGCGCGCAGACCACACCGATGACCTACACCGGCAAGGACGGCAAGCAATACGTGCTGGTCATGGCCGGCGGCCACGGCTCCCTGGGCACCAAGCAGGGCGACTACGTGATGGCGTTCAAACTGCCTGATTAAGCGGCACGGGCGATCATAAAAAGGCGGCTACCCTCAACAGGTAGCCGCCTTTTTCATGGGCATAAACATTCAATGTGAGAAGTTTCAGGCACAACCCCATCCCTGTGGCGAGCGGGCTTGCCCCGCGTTGGGCTGCGCAGCAGCCCTAAAACCATGCGCTGCGCCGTGTCAGCTACATCGGGACCTCCTTTATTGGGGGCGCTTCGCGCCCCAACGCGGGGCAAGCCCGCTCGCCACAACAAGCGGGCTTGCCACAGCGTCTCCAGTTTGCTGTGCGACGGCGCGGGCTAGTGCTCGATCACTTCACCGCGCAACGCCGCCAACCGCGCAATCAGGCGGTTCTGCACCGGTACGGCGATGCCTTCCTTATCCATCGCCGCAATCAAATCCTCCACCAGCGCATTGAAGTCACTGCGGGTCACGTTCTGGCCCTTGTGAGTCTCGGCCATGCTGTCCCCGGTGTAGGTGCACGGCCCGCCCGCCTCCACGCAGAATTTCTCGATCAGTTTGTTGCGCAAACGCTGGATATCGACGCGCCGGAAGTGCTCGACGATGCGCGGATCACGGGCCACGTTGAGCAGCATGCCTTCCACAATCCGCGTAATGCCGGGCATCGCGCCCAGGTCGCGGTACAGGCTGTCATCCCTGGGCGGCTGCTGGGCACAGGCGCTGAGCAGCACGGCCAGCACAACCGATAGAAAGCGCATCAGAAACTCCCCTGCACTGACAGATAGGTGCCGTTCTGGTCAGCCAGCGTGGCGATTTCGCCGAGGCGCGCGTACGCCAGCACCACCGACACATGCTTGTTGGGAAAGTAGCCGACAAACAGATCCGCCCAATCGCTTTCGCCGGCAAATGACAGGTTGTCCGGTTTTTCCCGGTATTCCACGCCGACCGCCCAGCGCGGGTTGAACAGCACCGCCACCGAGCCCTCCTTCAGCAGGCTGCGACGGTCGCGGCGGTCGCCGCCAAAGCCGAGCAGGCCGGTTTCATTGGCGCGGCTGTAGCGCAGGCTGCCGTTGACCAGCACGTTGTAACCAAAGGCCGCGCCCATCAACAAACGGCTGGCGGCAAGGTAGCCTTCCACATCGCTGTCGCGCCTGGCGCCGACCAGGCGAGGGATATCGAAAGTGTTCTGGTGTTTGTACTCCAGGCCCAGTGACACCTGGGGCAAACGGTCGTAAATCACGTCGCCGAACAACCGCACCTTCATCCCCAGCACATCCTGGCCAAGGTGGTCATCCGGCAGGTTGAGCCGGTGCACCAGGGTGCCGAGGTCAAAGCGTTGCCGGGCGAAAGACAGCTCGACACGGTTGTCATAGGCCAGCGCCAGCCCGGCCACGTCCAGGCGATAATCCGGCAGGTTGACCGTGGTGGCGAATGCCGTGGCGCCCCACTCGTGCTGTTCGCCATAACCGGCAAGTACCGCCCACGGCGTGATGCCGCCGCCGGCCGCGCCTTCGAGGCTACTGGCACCGCCGGTGGCGATCAGGCGGCCGTTATCGGCCAGGGCGGTTTGCACAGTCAGGGCGGCCAGGCAGCCGATCAGGAAAAGACGCACGTCGGCCTACTCAATGAACCAGGGAAGTTTGCGCACTGAGCGGCAACGCCACCCAGGCTTCGAAAGCATCGGCGCTCAAGGGCCGGCTGATCAGGAAGCCCTGGGCCGTGTCGCACTGCCAGCGCTCCAGCAGGCGCAGGCTGTGGGCATACTCGACGCCCTCGGCGACCACCTTGAGGCCCAGGTTGTGGCTCATCTCGATGGTGGAACGCACGATCACCGCGTCCTCACTGGTTTCATCGAGGTTGCGCACGAACGACTGGTCGATCTTCAGCTCCTGCACCGGCAGGCGCTTGAGGTGGGCCAGCGATGAATAACCGGTGCCGAAGTCATCCACCGACAGGCTGATACCGCAGTCGCGCAGCAGGTGCAGGACTTTCAGGGCCTTTTCCGGCTCGCGCATGACCGCGCTCTCGGTGATCTCGAACACCAATTGTTCGGCCGGCAAGCCATAGCGCCGCAGCAGCACCGAGACGCGGTGCGCCAGTTCGTCGCCCTGCAAGTCTTCTGCCGAGATGTTCAGCGACAGTTGCAGGTACAGGCCGCGCCGGTTCCATTCGCAGAGCTGGCGGATGCCCTCCTCGATCACCCACTGGGTCAGCAACCGTATGCTGCCGGAGCGCTCGGCCAGGGGGATGAATTCCGCTGGCGAGATCATGCCGAACTGCGGGTGCTGCCAACGCAGCAAGGCTTCGGCCTGGCGCACTTGGCCCTGGCGAATGTCCAGCTTGGGCTGATAGTGCAACAGCAATTGACCCTGGCCGGGCGCATGCCGCAGGTCGCGGATCAGGGTGATCTGGCGGCGATGGGCAAGGTCACTGCCCTGCTTGTAAACCTGCAGACGCCCGGGAATTTTCGCGGCGTCCGCCATGGCAATCGCGGCGCGTTCGAGCAAGGTGTGTGCGGTTTCGCCATCGGCCGGGTAGGTCGCGATGCCAAGGCGACAGTCCAGCGCCAGGTCATGGCCGTTGATGCTTTGGGGGCGCAGCAGCAATTGTTGAAGTTTGTCGGCCATGCCCACCGCCTCGTCGCTGCCGGCGCCTTCGAGCAACAGCAAAAACTCGTCGGCGATCAGGTGCGCCAGCGTATCGCCGGGGCGCAGCACCGCTTGCAGGCGCCGGCCGACGGTGAGCAACAATTGGTCCACCGCGTCCGGCCCGGCGGCTTCGCTGGCGGCACGCAGGTTATCGATGCCCAGGTGAATCAGCGCAATCGGCCGCTGCTGGGCAATCGCGCTGCCCAGGCGCTCCATCGCCAGCGCACGGTTCGGCAGGCCGGTGAGGCGATCATGCAGCGCGTTGTGCGCCAGTTGCTGCTCGCGTTCGGCGATGCCTTTTTGCATGGCATTGAGCGCGCCGGCCAGCAAACCCAGTTCGTCGCTGCGGGTCAGGGTCACCGGCGTGAGGTAGTGGCCCTGACCGATGCGCTCGGCCGCCGACGCCAGCGCCTGCACCGGCCGCGACACCGTGCGCGCCAGCAGCAATGCGCCGATCAACGAAGCCAGCAGGGCCACCAGCGCAATGCCGAGGATCTTTTCATCGAGCGGCACGAACGCCTGCATTGCCGCATCCAAGGGGCTTTGCAGCAGCGCCAGCACTTTGCCGTCGTCGTCGCTGGCCAGCACCAGCGACTGGCTGAGGAAGCTGTGTTCCAGATGATCAGTGGTCGACACGCCCCGGCGGCTCGAATCACCCTCCATCAGGTCCAGGATGCTGTCGCGCAGCGCCTGCGGCTGGGTGCTGACCAACTCGCCGGGCACGCCTTTGTCGATTGCCAGGAACGACACTTCCAGGTTGCTCAACGAGCGCAACTCATCGGCAAACGTGCCGTCCATGCTGAAGCCCATCACCACCCGCGCAATCGGCAAGGGTGCCAGCACCGACGCTTCCACCAGCAGGTGCGGCCGGCCTTGCAGCGGCACGATGAGCGTGGCCTGGTGCTTGCTTCTGGCTTCGCGCAGTGCCTGGTCGTAGCGGAAGGTCGAGCCTTCAGGCACTTCGCTCAAGGTGCTGGACAGCACTTTGCCGTCCATGCCGAGCAGGATCATGTCGCTGGCATTGATGCGCTTGCCATGGTTAAGCAGCACCGAGCGCATCGTCGCCGAGTCGCCACTGGCCACCGCATCGCGAAAGCCGAAGTCGGTGGCCAGCAGTTGCACAGCATCGGCCAGGCGTCGGCTGCGTGCATCCAGCAGGCGTTCGAACACCCGCGAGCCCACCTCCAGCTGGGTCATGGCCTGGCCGTGCACCGCTGAGCGGGTGGCGACTTTCACACTGAAATACAGCGCACCGATCACCACCAGCGACAGCAGGATCAGCACCGTGGCGACCCGCGCCTGGAAACTACTGCGCAGTTTCATGGGCGGCTCGATGGAAGGCATCGCCAAACGCCGATGGCGTGGGCGGAAGATCGGCGGACACCGGCTCCAGGGCCAGCACCACGCTGTGGCTCAGGCCCGTAGCGGGAATGTGCAGGGTGCCGCCGTCCAACGGCTGCATGGCCTTGAGTTGCGGGTGCCACAGGGTGGCGTGGTAGTCGCCGGGCGGCAGTTGCTCCAGGCGCACTCGGCCCTGAGCGTCACTGACACCGAACACCGGGTCGTCGGTGACGTAGATGTAGCCGAGCATCCAGTCATGGATATTGCAGCCCAGCACCACCACACCGGCCTTGTCGAACAGCAGCGGTTCGCTCGGCGTGCCTTCATAAAGCCGCAACTCGAACCGCTTGGCGGCCGAGAAGGAATACACCTGATGACGGATGTTGTCGCTGTTGGGGAAGCGCACCTGGGTGCCCGTGTGCACGGCCAGCACATGAGGCGCGAAACGCTGGCCGCGCTGGTCCATATCGGCCTTGAGCAGCCCCGTCGGCGCATGGGCCGGACCCTGCAGGGTGACCACTGCATCCGCCACCGGGCTGCCATCGGCCTGATGCATGACCACCTCGAGCGTGGCCGCCGAGACGGGGCCAGCCGCCGCCAGTAACAGCGCCGCGCGAGATAGCAGTTGAACAACTCGACCCATGGGAGATCCGCGAATTAAGGAGGAAAGCGGCCAGCCTTGGCAAAAATTGGAACCAATGGCAGCGATGATGCCGCAAACAAGGCAAATGGCCACCATTGAACAGCGTCGCACGCCTGACCGTCGGTCGGTAAAAAACCTATGCAATCGGTCAGGCTCATTGAGGTTATCGCCTGCCTGCGCAAAAACTGTAGGGATCAGACCGGCACGCTTTGCTGACCCATCCACTGCTCGAACGCCATCGCCTCCAACGGTCGGCTGATCAGGTAACCCTGGGCAGTGTCGCAGTTCCACAGCTTGAGCAACCTGAGGCTGGGCTCGAATTCCACCCCTTCGGCCACCACCCTGAGCCCCAGGTTATGGCTCATTTCAATGGTGGACCGCACGATCACGCCGTCACCGGTGGCGCTGTCGAGGTGGCGCACGAAAGACTGGTCGATCTTCAACTCCTGCACCGGCAGACGCTGCAACTGCGCCAGCGACGAGTAACCGGTGCCGAAGTCATCCACCGACAGGCTGATGCCGCAATCGCGCAGTTGCTCCAGCACAGTGAGGGCCTGCTGCGGGTTGTGCATGATCGCGCTTTCGGTGATCTCGAAAATCAGTTGCCGGGCCGGCACGCCGTAGTGCGCCAGTAACCCGGTGACACGCAGGGCCAGGTCATCGTCGGCCAGGTCATCCACGGAAATGTTCACCGACAGTTGGATCAGCAGCCCGCGCTGCGCCCAGTCGGCGATCTGGCGGATGGCCTCTTCGATCACCCAGGCGGTGAGCAGGCCCATGCTGCCGGTGCGCTCGGCCAGGGGAATGAATTCGGCCGGCGAGACCAGGCCCAGCGTCGGGTGCTGCCAGCGCAGCAAGGCTTCGGCCTGGCACACATGGCCGAGCTTGAGGTCGAGTTTGGGCTGGTAGCAGAGCAGCAATTGGCCTTCGACTGGGGCGCGGCGCAAGTCGCGGATCAGCGTGATCTGCCGCTGGTGGGCCAGGTCGCGGTCCTGCTGATAGATCTGCAGGTGGCCGGGCAGGCTCGCCGCATCATGCCGGGCGATGGCGGCGCGGCTGATCAACTCTTCCACCTGCTGGCCATCGGCGGGGTAGGCGGCGATGCCGATGCTCACTTCATGGCGCACCTCGTCATCACCGATGCGCCGAGGCTCGGTGAGCAACGCATGCAGGCGGTCGGCGCGGGCCACGGCGCGGTCGACCTGGGTATTTTCCAGCAGCAACAGAAACTCGCTGCCGGCGATGCGCGCCGCCGTGTCGCTGGTCAGCAGGCTCATGGACAGGCAGCGGCTGGCTTCACGCAGCATTTCCTCGACGCCCTCCGGCCCGAAGCCCTCATTGATCACCCGGTAGTTTTCAATCCCCAGGTACAGCAATACCACCGGCCGCCGCGCGCTGATCGCACTGCCCAGGCGCTCCATCGCCAGCGCGCGATTGGGCAGGCCGGTGAGCGGATCATGCAGCGCGTTGTGCGCCAATTGCCGCTCGCGCATGGCGATGCCGCTTTGCATGGCGTTGAACGCCCGGGCCAGCAAGCCGAACTCATCCTGGCCGCGCACCCGCACGGGCGTGCGGTAATCCCCGGCGCCGATGCGCGCGGCGGCGTCCACCAGGGCACTGAGCGGGCGCGATACCCGCCGCGCGAGGAACAACGCCCCGGCCAGCGACACCAGCAGCACCGCCAGGGCGATACCGAGAAACTGCCGGTCGAGTGGTTCAAAGGACTCCAGCGCCTGGTCCAGCGGAGTTTGCAGCAGCACGCGCACCTCACCGCTGTCGCCGGTGTTGGCCAGGGCCAGCACCTGGCTGAGCACACGCTCGCCATAAAACCGGGTGATCTGTGGTTCGGGGTTGAGGGGCGCCTCACGCAGCAGACTGACGACGCCGGCCTGCCAGCCCTCGGGCTGGGTGCTGAACAGCGGGCCGGGTTGACCGCCATGCACGCTGATAAACGACACATCCAGGTTGCTCATGGAGCGCAGTTCACTGGCGAACTGCGTGTCCATGGGGAAGCCCATGACCACACGGGCGATGGGCAACGGGTCGTACACGTCTTTCTGCACCAGCAGGTAGGGACGCCCGTCCATTGCCACGATCAGCATCTGCAATCCCTTGCGCCGCGCCTGGCGCAGAACGCCGTCAACGGGAAACGGCTGGCCGTGCGTGAACACCGGCAAAGTGCTGACCACCACCTTGCCGTCGAGCCCCAGCACAAATACTTCGCTCGCACTGATCCCAGTGCCGTGCCGACGCAACGCCGCGAGAATCGCCTCGCTGTTGCCCTCGGCCACGGCCTGTTTGAACGGGGTATCGGTGGTCAGCCAGTCCAGACCGTAGTGCAGGCGGCGACCGCGCAGGTCGAGCAGGCGCTCGAATACCTCGCTGCCGGTTTTCATCTGGACATGCGCCTGGTTTTCCACAGCACGGGTGGTGGCGGCCTTGACAGCGAAATAGGTAGCGGCGACGACGATCAGCAGCAACAGCGCCAGGACCGCGGCGATGCGGGTCTGGAAAGTGTGACGCCAGGTCATGGCGGAGCTTTCGGGAGAGGCTCGCCGTTCTTGACCGCGGGTGGCTGTCGGTATGTGCATTCCTTGCGGCCTGGTGATGGGGTGTCAGGAATATATCTATTTTGGTGGAGTGATTGGTTTTAGCAGATTGCTGAGAGGGGTGGCGGGTTTTTGGCGTTTTGGTTGGGTGAATATCCGTTTTTTTGGTCACGGCGGCTGACGGTCCCGCCCTTACGGCGGGTCACTGTTGGAAAAGAGCCGAGATCCAAATGTGGGAGCGGGCTTGCCCCGCGTTGGGGTGCGAAGCGCCCCTAATCGAGCAAAGCGCGGTGTACCTGATACGGCTCAGCGCCTGGCTTCGGGGCTGCTGCGCAGCCCAACGCAGGACAAGCCTGCTCGCCACAGGGAATCTGCGCTTAACTGAACGGAAAATTTGTGGGCTTATTGTGGCGAGCGGGCTTGCCCCGCGTTGGGGTGCGAAGCGCCC
>NZ_CAKLBR010000027.1:0-69127 GCF_920984685.1 Pseudomonas sp. Leaf59
CCTACGGGCGCAACACCATGGCCATCGGCGGCAACCCGGAAGCGGCGCTGCTGGCGGGGGTCAACGTTGACCGCACCAAGATCATCATCTTCGCCGTGCACGGCCTGATCGGCGCCCTGGCCGGCGTCATCCTCGCCTCGCGCATGACCTCGGGCCAGCCGATGATCGGCCAGGGTTTCGAGCTGACGGTAATTTCCGCCTGCGTGCTGGGCGGGGTATCGCTGAGCGGCGGCATCGGCATGATCCGCCACGTGATTGCCGGGGTGCTGATTCTGGCGATCATCGAAAACGCGATGAACCTGAAGAACATCGACACGTTTTATCAATACGTGATCCGCGGCTCGATCCTGTTGCTGGCGGTGGTCATCGACCGCATGAAGCAACGCTGACCTCAAGCCTTACGAGGAACCAATGTGGGAGGGGGCTTGCTCCCGATAGCGGTGAATCAGTCAGCACATCAGTCGCTGACCCACCGCCATCGGGAGCAAGCCCCCTCCCACAATTTCAATCGGCGGAGAATTTGAAGATTGTGTTCTGGGTGTAGGTCTGCCCCGGGTTCAAGCGGGTCGAGGCAAAGTTGGGCTGGTTGGGCGCATCCGGAAAATGCTGGGTCTCCAGGGTAAACCCGCTCCAGTGCAGGTACGTCTTGCCGGCCTTGCCCTTCACCGAACCATCGAGGAAGTTGCTGGTGTAGAACTGTACTCCCGGCTCGCTGGTGTAGAGCTGCAGACGGCGGCCCGACTCGGGGTCATGCACCTCGGCAGCCAGTTGCCTGACGTCGCCCTTGGTATCCAGCGCCCAGTTGAAGTCGAACCCGCCTTGCTTGGGCTCGGCGAACTTGAGCTGCGGGTGATCGTCCTTGATGTGCTGGCCGATAGGCGTGGGTTTGAGGAAGTCCATCGGCGTGCCCGCCACCGGTGCCAGTTCGCCGGTCGGAATCAGCGTGGCATTCACCGGCGTGTAGTGGCTGGCGTGCAGGGTGGCAACCTGCTTGAGGATGTCGCCATTGCCCGCGCCGGCCAGGTTGAAGTAGCTGTGGTTGGTGAGGTTGAGCACGGTGGGTTTGTCGGTGGTTGCCTTGTAGTCGATGTGCAGTTCGTTTTTGTCATTGAGGCGGTAGGTGACTTCGGTCTTCAGGTTGCCGGGGAAGCCCATTTCGCCATCCTTGGACAGGTAGGTGAGGGTGACGCCCACCGAGTCCTTGTCCTTGACCTGCGCCGCTTTCCACACATGCTTGTCGAAGCCCTGGGCGCCGCCATGCAGCGAGTTGGGGCCATCGTTGAGCGGCACCTGGAAGCGCTTGCCGTCGAGTTCAAAGGCGCCGCCGGCCAGGCGGTTGCCGAAACGCCCGATGGTCGCGCCAAAGAACGCGGTGCCGGCCTGGTAGCCTTGCACGTCATCAAACCCGAGCACCACGTCCTCGACCTTGCCGTGCTTGTCCGGCACCTTCAACGACTGCAACACGCCGCCGTAGGTGATGACCGTGGCTTGCATGCCGTGGCTGTTGCGCAGAATGTACTGTTCGACGGGCGTGCCGTCATGGGTCTTGCCGAACGGCTTGTGCTCGCTGCTCAGGCCGGCTGCCTGGGCGCCGCCACTGGCAACCAGCATGGACAGGGCGAGGCCGGAGAGCAGGTATCGAGGGTGCTTCATGGTCGAACTTCCTTTTGTTGTTTTGAGTGGAATAGTTCTACTAATAGCGATATTTTGTCGGTGTGACAGCGAATTTATAGCCTTTAACGCCGATTTCGTAAAATAAAATAAGACTAATTGATCGAGGCAACCGTTATATGAGTATTCCGCAGGCTGTGTATCCCGACCTCAAGGGCAAAACCGTGCTGGTGTCCGGCGGTGCTTCGGGCATTGGTGAGTTCATGGTGCGAGCCTTTGCCGCGCAGGGCGCCAAGGTGGCGTTTGTGGACCGCGCGCAAAGCCAGGGCGAACGCCTGGCGGCGCTGTTGAGTTCGCAGGGGCACACCGTCGAGTTCGTGTGCTGCGACATCACCGACGAGATTGGCTATCGCGCGGCTATCGGCCGGTTCGAGCATTCGCTGGGGCCGATCACGGTGCTGGTGAACAATGCTGCCAATGACGTGCGCCACACCCTGGAGGAAGTCGACTCGGAGACGTTCGACCGGCTGATCGCGGTCAACCTCAAGCATGCATTCTTTGCCGCCAAGGCGGTGGTACCGGGCATGAAAGAGGCGGGCGGCGGTTCGATCATCAACCTGGGCTCCGTCGGCTGGATGATGGCCTCGGCCGGCTACCCCGTTTATGCCGCCAGCAAGGCGGCGGCCCACGGCATGACCCGTGCCCTGGCGCGTGAGCTGGGGCCCAGCCATATCCGCGTGAACACGCTGGTGCCGGGCTGGGTGATGACCGAGAAGCAACTGGCGATGTGGGTGGACGATGCTGCCAGGGACTTGATCGCGCGCAGCCAGTGCCTGCCGGGCAGCGTGTTGCCGGAGCATATTGCCAATATGGCGTTGTTCCTCGCGTCGGACGCGGCGGCGATGTGTTCGGCGCAGAACTTCATTGTCGACGGCGGCTGGGTGTAGGCACACCGATTGGCGCTGGATGGAACGTCGCCCGGCTGGCAGTATCGAAATGTTTCCAACCTACTGTTGCAACCCACGGGAGAACCGAGCATGACTGACTACCAGCCGCCGAAAGTCTGGACCTGGGACGCTGAAAGTGGCGGCACCTTCGCCAGCATCAACCGGCCCATCGCCGGTGCCACCCATGACAAGGCGCTGCCGGTGGGCAAGCATCCGTTGCAGCTGTACTCCCTGGCCACGCCCAATGGGCAGAAGGTCACGATCCTGCTGGAAGAACTCCTGGCGCTGGGGCATACCGGTGCCGAATACGACGCGTGGCTGATCAAGATCGGCGACGGCGATCAGTTCGGCAGCGGGTTTGTGGCGGTGAACCCGAACTCCAAGATTCCCGCGCTGATGGACCACAGCGGCGCCACGCCGATTCGCGTGTTTGAATCCGGCGCGATCCTGCAGTACCTGGCCGAGAAGTTCGCTGCGTTATTACCGACGGAGCCGGCAGCGCGGGCGGAGTGCCTGTCGTGGCTGTTCTGGCAGATGGGCAGTGCGCCGTACCTGGGCGGTGGTTTCGGGCATTTCTATGCCTATGCGCCGAGCAAGATGGAGTACCCGATCAATCGCTTTGCCATGGAAGCCAAGCGTCAGTTGGATGTGCTGGACAAGCGCCTGGCCGAGAGTGAATACATTGCCGGGGATACCTACAGCATTGCCGATATTGCGATCTGGCCCTGGTACGGTGGGTTGGTGTTGGGCCGCCTGTATGACGCCGCAGAGTTTCTTTCGGTGCATGAGTACACCCACGTGATGCGCTGGGCCAAGGCGATCGACGCACGGCCGGCGGTCAAGCGCGGGCGTCGGGTCAACCGGGTGTTCGGCGAGGTGTCCGAGCAACTGGCGGAGCGGCATGAGGCTGCGGACCTGGATTGATTTCAGCGGTTTTGGCTGCCGGGCTCGTTGTGGCGAATGATGGCGAATGGATTTGTAGTGGGGAGTGTATTTGTTGTGGCGAGCGGGCTTGTTGTGGCGAGCGGGCTTGCCCCGCGTTGGGGCGCGAAGCGCCCCCAAAACCTGCCAATCGGATCTGTCTTACCCTGCGGGGGTGCTTTACTGGGGCTGCTTCGCAGCCTAACGCGGGGCAAGCCCTAATGCCGTTCAGTTAAGCCAACGTGATGCTCGAAGCAACGAGCGGTGCGACTTTTCGGTGTACCTATCGGTTTGTGCGGTAACGGCGGCTTAGGGTTCCGCCCTGACGGCGGCTCACTTTTGAAAAGCGCAAAAGTAAGCAAAACGCTCTTGCCCCAACACTCGGCACCTCGCCCAGGCTCGGTGTGCCCTCACGCAGGCTTTGGAGCGTGGGCCGCCGCGATGGGCCATCCTTGGCCCAGCGCGGCTAACCCGGCGTCCTGCCGGGTTACCCACGCTCCAAAACCTGCGTTCGGCCAGCGTGTTTGACGGGGCGCTTCCAGATCAAAAGCAAAAGCAAAAGCAAAAGCGTGGCGGCCTGAGAGCCGACCGGAATGGTCTGCCGAACGCTGTACAAAATGTGGGAGGGGGCTTGCTCCCGATGGCGTCGGCCCAGAAAACATTGATGTTGAAGACCCACCGCTTTCGCGGGCAAGTCGAATCGTCGCAACACCACTCCCACAGGGAATCTGCGCTTAACTGAACGGCATTAGGGCAAGCACGCTCGCCATAGAGGCGCTCGCCACTGCGGGCACCGTTGCCACAGCGCCTTTACAGATCTTGTAATAGTTTTGCGTTGTGGGAAATTTATATTTCAGCTGTAGGATTCAAGTCCTTTTCCCATCGCAGGACTTGCATGAACACCCTCTTGGAGCCTCCCAGTCGTCTTTCCCCAAGACACGCACCGTCGCTGTTCCCGCTCAAGCACCCCGTATTCCGACTGCCAACCCTGTCCCGGTCCACTGATCGCGCACTGCCGTGCCCGGTCTCCTGAAAACTGAACACAGAGACTTATACAAATGGAATGGTTAGCGGACCCAACGGCCTGGCTTGGCCTGGCGACCCTGATTGTGCTGGAACTGGTGCTGGGCATCGACAACCTGGTGTTTATCGCGATCCTGGCGGACAAACTGCCCCCTGAGCAGCGCGACCGTGCGCGGTTGATCGGCCTGTCCCTGGCGCTGCTGATGCGCCTGGGCCTGCTGGCGAGTATTTCCTGGCTGGTCACTCTCACTCAGCCGTTGTTCGAGGTGTTCGACAAGAGCTTCTCCGGCCGTGACCTGATCATGCTGTTTGGCGGTGTATTCCTGCTGTTCAAGGCCACCATGGAGTTGCACGAGCGCCTTGAAGGCCATGTGGCCCAGCGCAGCGGCAATGTGGCGTATGCGATGTTCTGGCCGATCGTGGCGCAGATCGTGGTGCTCGACGCGGTGTTCTCCCTCGACGCGGTGATTACCGCCGTGGGCATGGTCGATGAACTGGCGGTGATGATGATCGCGGTGATTGTTTCCATCGGCCTGATGATCGTGGCCAGCAAACCGCTGACCCGCTTCGTCAACGCACACCCGACGGTGATCATGCTGTGCCTGGGCTTTTTGATGATGATCGGCTTCGCGCTGACCGCCGAAGGCCTGGGCTTCCATATTCCCAAGGGCTACCTGTACGCCGCGATTGGTTTCTCGATCCTGATCGAGATCTTCAACCAGATCGCGCGGGCGCGCCGCAAGAAGTCGGCGCAGGGCGTGTTGCCAGTGCGTGAGCGCACCGCCCATGCGGTGATGCGCCTGCTGGGCGGGCGCCGCCTGGCGGTGGAAGAGGTGGATGACGACGTCGCCGACCTGCTGGGCGAGGCGGATGCCGCCCAGGGCCCACTGTTCGACCGACGTGAACGGGTAATGATCAGCGGTGTGCTGCAACTGGCCGAGCGGCCGATCCGCACCCTGATGACGCCACGGGCCAAGGTCGACTGCATCGATCTGGCGGACGATGCCGAGACGATTCGTCGAACACTCATGCACTCGTCCTACTCGCGTCTGCCGCTGATCCGCAACGGCGCGGTGGATGAACCGCTGGGCTTTGTGCACAAAAAGGAACTGCTCAAGGAGTACCTGGCCGGCAACGCGCCTAACCTGGAACACCTCGCGCGCCGGGCGATCAACCTGCTGGACAGTTTCTCGATCCTCAATGCCCTGGAACAGATGCGCCAGGAATCCACCCACATTGCCTTCGTGATCAACGAATTCGGCGACTTCATGGGGGTGTTGAGCATGACCGACATCCTCGAATCCATCGCCGGCGAATTACCGGACGCCAGCGAGATCGAAGGGCCGGATATCGTCGAGGAGGGCGTGGGCTTTCGCGCCAATGGTGCGTTGAACCTGAACCAGGTGCGTCAGCGCACCGGTTTCAAGGCGGCGGCGACCGAGGACTATCAGACGCTGGCCGGGCTGGTGATGAGCCTGCTGGACCGCCTGCCGGTACTGGGCGATAGCCTGGAGCATGAGGGCTGGCGCCTGACGGTGGCGGCGGTGGAGGAGCGGCGGGTCACACAGGTGGTGCTGGTGCCGTCGGCACGTAGTCTTTAAACACGTCCTCCAGAAATGCTTCCTGGTCCTGCGGGTCACCGATGCCCTTGAGGTTCTCCACCTCCTGGGCATTTTTATACACCACCAGGGTCGGGGTGCCGTCCACGCCTTCGATCTTCGGTGTCTGCGTGGTGTCCAACAGCAGACTCTTGATGCTGTGGGCGTATTTTGCCGCGATGCGTTCAAAGCGCGGGCCGACGCCCAGGCACGCCTGGCAGTAGGGTGAGGTAAACAGAACGATTACCCGCTCGTGTTCCTTGAGGATGCTCTCGTATTCCTTGAGGTCATTGATGACCCTATTTGCAGCGCCCATGACGATCCTCCTTGCGCACCCGGCCTGAACAGCCGCCACCGGTACGCTAAATCGGCCGATCCTCAGCGTCTACTGTCAACCTTCACAGGTATCAAGCATCGCGGTCACGCTCTATGCGTTCGCGCGCCTTGCGCGCCTGGCCGGCGCATTTGCGGTATTCCTCATTGTCGCGGGACGCCTTCGCCTCGCGGTAGCCATGGTGGTTCTGGCTGGTGTAGTCGACGTTGAACGCCTCCTTGAGTTTCTGCAGTTCTTCCTTGCATTCGCGGCGGTCGTTGCTGGCCCAGGCGCTGTTGGCTGCCAGCAGGGTGAGCAGCAGCAGGGTGAGACGAAGCTTCATCGGGCGCATTCCTTGTCGTCAGAGGTGTGCCAAAGGCTAGTCCAGCGCCGGGATTTTTCCAGAGGGCGCTGCGCCCGGTAACAGGGCGTGACGCACTGGCATGGCGCTGTCACGCCCTGTATGAGGCCCTGGGTAGCACTGCAATAGGAAATGCCGACGCACTGCTGCATTTCGCCGCGCTATTCATCCACTTGATTATCAACAGGTTTATTCCTGCCATGGTGTTCTGTCAGCGGCAGTGGCACACTTTCTGCTGTCTATTCCGTTGTTACATACCAAGTTCCGGTATAGCGGAATATACAGCCCCTGGAGTGCTCGCCATGCATCACCGACCTTTCGTGTTCAACGCGTGTGTTTTTCTTTTCGCCGCCTCGGCGTCCCTTGCCGGCCTGGTGCAGGCGGCGGACAGCAAGCTCGATGCCGTGCTCAAGCGCGGGCATCTGATCGTGGGCACCGGCAGCACCAATGCGCCGTGGCACTTCCAGGGCGCGGATGGCAAGTTGCAGGGGTTCGATATCGATATCGGCCGCATCGTCGCCAAGGGGCTGTTCAATGATCCGAGCAAGGTCGAGTTCGTGGTGCAGTCGTCTGACGCGCGCATTCCCAACCTGCTGACCGACAAGGTCGACATGACGTGCCAGTTCATCACCGTCACCGCCAGCCGTGCGCAACAGGTGGCGTTCACCCTGCCGTACTACCGCGAAGGCGTGGGCCTGCTGCTGCCCAACAACAGCAAATATAAAGAGATCGAAGACCTGCAGGCCGCAGGCGACAGCGTCACCGTGGCCGTGCTGCAGAACGTGTACGCCGAAGAACTGGTGCACCAGGCACTGCCCAAGGCCAGGGTCGATCAGTACGACAGCGTCGACCTGATGTACCAGGCCGTGAACTCCGGGCGCGCCGATGCCGCCGCCACCGACCAGTCTTCGGTCAAGTACCTGATGGTGCAGAACCCCGGCCGCTACCGCAGCCCGACCTACGCCTGGAGCCCGCAGACCTATGCGTGCGCGGTCAAGCGTGGCGATCAGGACTGGCTGAACTTCGTCAATACCGCCCTGCATGAAGCCATGACCGGCGTGGAGTTCCCCACCTACAAGGCCTCGTTCAAGCAGTGGTTCGGCGTGGACCTGCCGGAACCCGCGATCGGCTTCCCGGTTGAGTTCAAGTAAATCGTAAACCCTGGGGCGTCGCCGACGACGCCCCGAGCAGGTGCTGCCAACCATGAATTATCAGTTGAACTTTGCCGCCGTGTGGCGCGACTTCGACACCTTGCTGGCGGGGCTCGGCCTGGGCCTGACGCTGGCGTTGATCTCGATCGCCATCGGCTGCGTGATTGGCCTGTTGATGGCCTTCGCCATGCTGTCCCGGCACCGTGCCTTGCGCATCCTCGCCTCGGTGTACGTCACAGTGGTGCGCAATACGCCGATCCTGGTGCTGATCCTGTTGATCTACTTCGCCTTGCCGAGCCTGGGCATCCGCCTGGACAAGATCCCCTCGTTCATCATCACCCTGTCGCTGTACGCCGGTGCCTACCTCACCGAAGTGTTCCGCGCCGGCCTGTTGAATATCCCCAAGGGCCTGCGCGAAGCCGGCCTGGCCATCGGCCTGGGCGAGTGGCGGATTCGCGCGTACATCAGCGTGCCGGTCATGCTGCGCAACGTGCTGCCGGCGCTGTCGAACAACTTTATTTCGCTGTTCAAGGACACGTCACTGGCCGCCGCCATCGCGGTGCCCGAGCTGACTTATTACGCCCGTAAGATCAATGTCGAAAGCTACCGGGTGATCGAAACCTGGCTGGTCACGACGGCGCTCTACGTGGCTGCCTGTTACCTCATCGCCATGCTGCTCCGCTACCTGGAACAGCGCTTGGCGATCCGTCGTTAGGAGCGGCCTCCATGTATCAATCCCCCAGTTGGCTGCAGGAACTGTGGATCGCCCGTGACACGCTTTGGGCCGGCTTCCAGGCCAGCGTCTACGTGTCGGCCCTGGCGATACTTTTCGGCACCCTGATCGGCATTGTCGCCGGCTTGATCCTCACCTACGGCAGGTTCTGGATGCGCGCGCCGTTTCGCCTGTATGTCGACCTGATCCGTGGCACGCCGGTGTTCGTGCTGGTGCTGGCGTGTTTCTACATGCTGCCGGCGCTCGGCTGGCAGATCAGCGCGTTCCAGGCCGGTGCGGTCGGGCTCACGCTGTTCTGCGGTTCCCATGTGGCAGAAATCGTGCGCGGCTCCCTGCAGGCCATCCCCCGTGGGCAACTCGAGGCGGGCCGGGCGATTGGGCTGACGTTCTACCAGTCGCTGGGCTACGTGCTGTTGCCCCAGGCGCTGCGCCAGATCCTGCCGACCTGGGTCAATTCGTCCACGGAAATCGTCAAAGCCTCGACGTTGCTCTCGGTGATCGGCGTGGCCGAGCTGCTGCTCAGCACCCAGCAGGTGATCGCACGCACCTTCATGACCCTGGAGTTCTACCTGTTCGCGGGCTTTCTGTTCTTTGTCATCAACTACGCCATTGAATTATTCGGGCGCTACATTGAAAAACGGGTGGCCTTGCCATGAACCAGCCTCAAACAACCCAACCGCTGCTGGACATTCGCGGCCTGCACAAACACTACGGCGAGCTCGAAGTGCTCAAGGGCGTCGACCTGAGCCTGCAGCGCGGCAACGTGGTAACACTGATCGGCTCGAGCGGCTCGGGCAAGACCACGCTGCTGCGCTGCGTCAACCTGCTCGAAGAGTTCCAGGGCGGGCAGATCACCCTGGAGGGTGAGTCCATCGGCTACAGCGAAAGCAGCGGCAAGCGCGTGCGCCACCCGGAGCGTATGATCGCCCGGCACCGCGCGATGACCGGCATGGCGTTCCAGCAGTTCAACCTGTTCCCCCATCTGACGGCGTTGCAGAACGTCACGTTGGGCCTGTTGAAAGTCAAGAAGATGCCCAGGGACGAGGCGGTGGCACTGGCCGAAAAATGGCTGGACCGCGTGGGGCTGCTGGAACGGCGCAATCACTTTCCCGGCCAGTTGTCCGGCGGTCAGCAGCAACGTGTGGCGATTGCCCGGGCCATTGCGATGAACCCCAGCCTGATGCTGTTCGACGAAGTCACCTCGGCCCTCGACCCGGAGCTGGTCGGCGAAGTGCTCAGTGTGATCAAGGGCCTGGCCGAGGAGGGCATGACCATGTTGCTGGTCACCCACGAGATGCGCTTTGCGTATGAAGTCTCGGACAAAATCGTGTTTATGAACCAAGGCCGCATTGAAGAGCAGGGCAGCGCGAAAGAGGTGTTCGAGCGCCCGCAATCGCCGCGCCTGGCAGAATTTTTGAAGAACATTCGTTTTTAATCAGGAGCCTGTTTTTATGAGCATTACTCGTTACGGAGCCGGCAGCACCGCCGGAGGTGGTCAGCCTCGTCCTTTTGCCCGCGCGGTGGAAGCCGACGGTTGGCTTTATGTGTCAGGCCAGGTACCTGCGGTGGACGGCGAAATCATCACCGGCGGGATCATCGAGCAAACCCGGCAGACCCTGCGCAATGTGGTGGCGATCCTCGAAGAGGCCGGCTACGAATTGAAAGACGTGGTACGCGTCGGCGTCTGGCTGGAAGACCCGCGCGACTTCTGGAGTTTCAACAAGGTCTTCGGCGAATACTTCACCCCGGAACACGCCCCGGCGCGGGCCTGTGTGCAGGCCAGCATGATGGTGGATTGCAAGGTGGAGATCGATTGTGTGGCCTACAGGAAAAAGGGCTGAACTGCCATGACCGAAGACCCCATCAAACGCCGCGCCAAGGGCCTGGACCGGGCATTCGATATCCTCGATTTTCTCAAGGAGGTCGGCCAGCCCCTGCGTCCGAATGATATTGCCAGCGGCATCGGCAGCCCCAAATCCACGGTCTACGAACTGGTCGCCTCGCTGCTGGAGCGGCGCATTCTGGAGACCGTGGGCAAGGACGGCCACGTCTATCTGGGCCGCCAGCTGTATTTTCTCGGCCAGGCGCACCTGCGCCATTTCGACCTGACCCGCGAGGCCGACCACGCCTTGCAGGAAATCGTCAGCCAGACCCACGAAACCGCGCAGATGTGCCTGCTCAACGGGCGCAAATACACGGTGGCGCTGATGCGTGAGGGCGAGCGGCATTTCCGTATTTCCTCGGACATCGGCGAAAACGCGCCGATCCCGTGGACTGCCTCCGGGCGCCTGTTGCTCGGGCACCTGAGCGACCAGCAGATCATCGACCTGATCGACCCCGACGACTTCATCCTGCCGGACGGCCAGCGCCTGGCGCTGGACACCTTCCTGGCGCAGATCCGCCAGGCCACCCTCGACGGCTTCTTTTCCTTCGACAGCGTGGCCGACACCTTCACCCACTGCTTCGCCGCCCCGGTACGGGACGCCCAGGGGGTAAGCATTGCCACCCTGTGCATCGTCGCGCCACGGGCCGACGCAATTACCCATTACAACGATTACCGCCGGGTGTTGATCGACAGCGCCAACCAGTTGGCCCGGCGCATCAACGAATAGGAGTTTTGCATGTCCGCCCTCAACGCCGTTGAAAAAGGCGCCGCCGCCGTCGGTGCCCATCTGGTCCGCGACGTCAGCCTGCCGGCCCTGGTCCTGCACCGCGATGCCCTGGAACACAACATTCGCTGGATGCAGAATTTTGTCCGCAGCAGCGGCGCCGAACTCGCGCCCCACGGCAAGACCAGCATGATGCCGGCGCTGTTTCAGCGTCAGCTTGCCGCCGGTGCCTGGGGCATCACCCTCGCCAACGCGGTGCAGACCCGCGCCGCCTACGCCGGTGGCGTGCGCCGGGTGTTGATGGCCAACCAACTGGTGGGCGCGCCGAACATGGCGCTGATCGCCGAGTTGCTGGAGGACCCGCAGTTCGACTTCCATTGCATGGTCGACCACCCGGACAACGTCGCCGACCTGGGCCTGTTCTTCGCCGCGCGCGGCCTGCGCCTGAACGTGATGATCGAATACGGCGTGGTCGGCGGCCGCTGCGGTTGCCGCAGCGAGCAGCAGGTGCGCGACCTGGCGGCGGCGATCAAGGCCCAGTCGGCCCTGGCCCTCACCGGTATCGAAGGCTACGAAGGCGTGATCCACGGCGAGCACGCCATCAGCGGCATCCGCGACTTCGCCGCGAGCCTGGTGCGCCTGGCGGTGGACCTGCAGGACAACGGCGCATTCGACCTCGCCAAGCCCATCGTCACCGCCTCGGGCTCGGCGTGGTACGACCTGATCGCCGCGTCCTTCGAACAGCAGAACGCCGCCGGCCGTTTCCTCAGCGTATTGCGCCCGGGCAGCTACGTGGCCCACGACCACGGTATCTACAAGGACGCGCAATGCTGCGTGCTCGACCGGCGCAGTGACCTCGACGAAGGGCTGCGCCCGGCCATGGAAGTCTGGGCACACGTGCAGTCGCTGCCCGAACCCGGCTTTGCGGTGATTGCCCTGGGCAAGCGCGACGTGGCCTTTGACGCCGGTCTGCCGGTGCCGCTCAAACGCTACAGGGCTGGCATCGTGCCGGCCGAGGGCGATGACGTGAGTGCGTGCCAGGTCACTGCGGTGATGGACCAGCATGCGTTCATGACAGTGGCGCCGCAGGTTGAACTGCGAATTGGCGACATCATTTCGTTCGGCACGTCACACCCTTGCCTGACCTTTGACAAGTGGCAGGTGGGCTGCCTGGTGGATGACGAGTTGCGCGTGATCGAGTCCCTGCGTACCTGTTTTTAGACCGCGTTGCCTTCATCGCTGGCTTGCCTGCGATGAGGCCATCCGCCACACCGGAGAGCATCGCCATGACCACCCAACCGCGCATCGCCCTGATCGGCGAATGCATGATCGAACTGCAACACCGCGCCGACGGCAGCCTGCACCAGAGCTTCGGCGGCGATACCCTGAACACGGCGGTGTACCTGCGCCGCGAGCTGGGCGCAGTCGGCACCGTCGACTACGTCACCGCCCTGGGCGATGACAGTTTCAGCGATGCCATGTGCCGGCAGTGGACCGACGAGGGCCTGGGGCTGAGCATGGTCCAACGCCTGCCGGGGCGTCTGCCGGGTTTGTATTGCATCCAGACCGACGCCAATGGCGAGCGTAAATTTCTCTACTGGCGCAACGAAGCAGCGGTGCGCGACTGTTTCACCACGCCTGCGGCCGAGCCGATCCTGGCGGCGTTGCCGGGCTATGACCTGGTGTATTTCAGCGGTATCACCCTGGCGGTATTGGGTGAAATCGGCCGCGGGCGTTTGTTGCTGGCGCTGGCCGAAACCCGCAGGCGCGGCGGCAAGGTGGTGTTCGACAACAATTACCGGCCACGCCTGTGGGCCGATATCGAGGCAGCGCGGGTGGCGTATCGCAAGGTCATGGCCGAGGTGGATATCGCCTTGCTCACCGAAGACGACGAGCAGGCGTTGTTCGGTTATGCCGACAGCGAGCAGGTGTTCGCGGCGTACCCGGCGATTACCGAGGTGGTGCTCAAGCGCGGCGCGGATGAGTGCCGGATTCGCTGCGACGGCGCACGCGTTGCCGTGCCGGCATTGAAGGTCGAAACGGTGGTGGATACGACAGCGGCGGGGGATTCGTTCAGCGCGGCGTACCTGGCCGCCCGGCTCAAGGGCGGTTCGCCGCAGGAGGCTGCACTGGCGGGGCATCGGTTGGCGAGTCGAGTGATTCAGGTGCCGGGGGCGCTGATACCTCGGGGGTGAATGGCCGCCCGGGGCGGATCGGGAGCAAGCCCCCTCCCACAGTTTGAACTGTGAATACCTTCAAGTGTGGGAGGGGGCTTGCCCCCGATAGCGGTGCAAGGCCAACCCCTCAATCCCGGTAAAACACCTGCACCAGGTGATACCCGAACTTGCTCTTGATCGGCCCGTGAACCACCTTCACGGGCTTCTTGAAGATCACCGCATCAATCGCCCCCACCATCTGCCCCGGTCGCACTTCACCCAAATCACCGCCGCGCTTGCCCGATGGGCAGGTGGAATACTTCCTGGCCAGCACATCGAAGGCTTCGCCCTTGGCGATGCGCTGCTTGAGTTGTTCGGCTTCTTCGCTGGTTTTCACCAGGATATGACGGGCTTGGGCTTTCATCGTGTTCTACCAGGTGGGCGACGGCGCGCGATTATGCCTGAACTCATTCGGCAACGCCGATCATGCTGCGGATTTTGGTGGCCAGCAGATCAATGGAAAACGGCTTGGCCACCATGTCCATGCCGTCCTCCAGGAAGCCCTGGCGCTCGGCGGCTTTCTCGGCGTAACCGGTCATGAACAACACGCGCAGACCGGGACGATGCTGGCGTGCGATTTCTGCCAGTTGCCGGCCGTTCATGCCCGGCAGGCCGACGTCGGTCACCAGCAGGTCGACGCGCAAATCCGACTCCAGCAACGGCAACGCCGCGCGGGCATCCGCCGCCTGGTGTGCGGTGTAGCCGAGTTCGTCGAGCACATTGACCACCAGCATGCGCACCGCCGCGTCGTCCTCGACCACCACCACCGCTTCACCGGCCAGGGCCACCGGCGCTTCGCTCAAGTGCGTCGGCAAACTGCTTTCCAGTGCGGTGCCGTGCAGGCGCGGCAGGTACAGGCGCACGCAGGTGCCCTGGCCCGGTTCGCTCTGGATGGTGACATGGCCGCCGGACTGCTGGGCAAACCCGTAGATCATCGACAAGCCCAGGCCGGTGCCCTGGCCGATGGGCTTGGTGGTGAAGAACGGATCGAACGCCTTGGCGAGGATTTTCGGCGCCATGCCGCTGCCGTTGTCGCTCACGCCCAGCATCACGTAGTCGCCGGCCTTGACCGGTTCGAGGGTGGTGATATCGGTGCCGTCCAGGTAACTGTTGGCGGTTTCGATCAGCAGTTCGCCGCCATCGGGCATCGCATCGCGGGCGTTGATCACCAGGTTGAGCAGGGCGTTTTCCAGTTGGCTGGCGTCGGTGTTGACCGGCCAGATGTCCTGGCCCAGTTGCACCTTGAGCGAGATGTGTGCGCCTTTGGTGCGCTGGAACAGATCCTCCAGCGACGCCACCAGTTGATTGGGGTCGGTGGGCTGGCGGTCGAGCGACTGGCGCCGCGAGAACGCCAGCAGCCGGTGGGTGAGGGCGGCCGCACGATGGGCGGAGGACACGGCGGCGTCGGCAAAGCGGCCGATCTCTTCGCTGCGCCCGCCGGCGATGTAGCGCTGCATCAGGTCGAGGCTGCCGATGATGCCGGTGAGCATGTTGTTGAAGTCATGGGCAATGCCGCCGGTGAGCTGGCCCACCGCTTCCATTTTTTGCGCGTGGCGCAGCGCGTCTTCGGCGCGCTCGCGTTCGTACATCTCGTTCTGCAGGCGCTGGTTGGCCTCGGCCAGCGCCTGGGTGCGCTGGGCCACGCGTTCTTCGAGGTTCTCGTTGAGGTGGCGCAGGGCTTCTTCGGTGAGCTTGCGTTCGGTCTCGTCGATCACAAAGATATAAAAACCGTTTACCGAACCGTCGTTGCTGAACCGCGGCAGGTACTTCATCAGCGCATGGCGCGGGCGCCCGTCGCGATGCGGCGTGAGGGTCATGAAGCTGCAGGCCTTGCCGCGCAGGGCAGCGGCGATCTTGTCCTGGCGGCCGGCATACACCTCGTCGCCGAGCACTTCGCGGATGGTCTTGCCGTACAGCTCCTGGGGCGTCATGCCGTACCACTCGAGGTAGGCGCTGTTGTTCAGGCGAAACCGCTGTTCATGGTCGACATAGCCGATCAGCACCGGCATCGCGTTGATGATCAGTTGCAGCTCGGTCTGGCTTTGGCGCAGGGCCTGTTCGGTGTGCTTGCGTTCGGTGAGGTCCAGCGCGGCGCCGAGGAAGCGCGCGGGCCGCCCCTGGGGGTCCTTGTAGCAACGACCGCGGGCGAATACCCAGCGCACTTCGCCGTCGGCCTGCATCAGGCGGTATTCCTCGGCGTATTCGGTGCCGAAGGTGATGCAATGCTTGATGCTGCGCGTGACCATGCCACGGTCTTCGGGGTGCACGCCCAACAGGTAGTCGCTGATCGGCAACAGGCTGGCCTGATCGGGGTCGACGCCGTGGAGGAAGGCGAAATGCGCGTCGGCGATAAAGCGGTCTTCGCCGATATCCCAGTCCCAGGTGCCCACCGCGTCGGTCGCCGCCAGTGCCAGTTGCAGGCGTTGCTCGGTGTTGTGCTGGGCCTTGAGGCTGTCTTCGGAGCGTTGCTGCAGCTCGATGGCCTTGCGGCGGCGCTCGTTGGTCTCGATGGCGGTGACCAGGATACCAGCGACCTGGCGGCTTTCATCGCGCACCGGGCTGTAGGTGAGGTCGAGCCAGATCTCGGCGTCGCGCCCCTCGCGTTGCAGCACAAAGCGCTGCTCGCTGAAGGTGCGCACCTGGCCGCCGAGTACGGCGTCGTAGATCGGTGCGGTGAAGTCCTGCAGTTCCGGCCAGGTGTGATGCGCCGGCTGCCCCAGTGCGTCCGGGTGCTTGTTGCCGGCCAGTTGGGCAAAACCATCGTTATACAACTGGATAAGGTCGCGGCCCCACAGCAGCAGCATCGGCATCGGCGAATGCACGACGATATCCACTGCGGTACGCAGGCTTTGCGGCCAGTCATTGGCCTCACCGAGGGGGCTTCGTGCCCAGTCCAGCCGCGCAATCAATGCGCCGGCTTCGCTACCGGTGGATGTTCCATTCATGAAAAAAGCCCTGAGCCTGACGCTTTGAAAAAATGACAACACCCATTATCCCGTGGGAAACGGCCGGGTGACTACCCTCGAAAAATAGCATGCCCTGGGGGTTTTTCTCTAAAACCCTCCGATGAGCTGAAACCTTTCATCTTCAGGGGTAAAGCCTTGCACTATTGCGCCAGCCAGCCACCGTCGATGTTCCAGGCGGCGCCGCGTACCTGACTGCCGGCGTCGCTGCAGAGGAACAACACCAGCTCACCCAGTTGCGGCGGTGTGACGAACTCAAGCGATGGCTGCTTTTCGGCGAGCAAATCATGCTGCGCCTGCTGCGGGTCGACGCCCTTGGCGATGCGATCATCGATCTGCTTCTGCACCAGCGGGGTCAACACCCAGCCGGGGCAGATCGCATTGCAGGTGACGTTGCTGGCAGCCGTCTCCAGGCCCACCACCTTGGTCAGGCCGATCACGCCGTGCTTGGCCGCCACATACGCCGCCTTGCCCACCGAACCGACCTGACCGTGCACCGAGGCAATATTGACGATACGTCCCCAGCCCTTGGCCTTCATGCCCGGCAGGCCCAGGCGCGTGGTGTGGAACACCGAGGACAGGTTGATCGCAATGATCGAATCCCAGCGCTCCACCGGGAAGTCTTCCACCGCCGCCACGTGCTGGATGCCGGCATTGTTGACGAGGATATCCACCCCGCCGAATTCGCGCTCGGCATAGGCGAACAGGTCGGCGAGCTGCGCCGGGTCGCTGACGTCGGCCGGGTGATGGCCGACCTTGCCGCCGAACGCCTGCACCTGGGCGATCACTGCGTCGGCGTCGCCGAAGCCGTTGAGGATCAGGTCGGCACCGGCCTCGGCCAGGCTCAGCGCGATCCCCAGGCCGATGCCGCTGGTGGAACCGGTGACCAGGGCGGTCCTGCCATGCAAATTCGTCATAAAAACCTCACACAATTGCGTTGTGGCGAGCGGTTAAGCCCCAATGCCGTTCAGTTGAGCGCAGATTCCCTGTGGCGAGCAGGCTTGTCCTGCGTTGGGCTGCGCAGCAGCCCCAAAACCAGGCGCTGAGTCGTATCAGGTACACCGCGTTTTGCTGGATTGGGGGTGCTTCGCACCCCAACGCGGGACAAGCCCGCTCGCCACAAGTGATGGGTTTCCTGTATTCCTTACCGTGCAATGTGCGCGGCGGCCAGGAGTTCCCGGGTGTAGGGGTGCTGCGGCGCGTCGAACACCTGATGGCTCGGCCCGCGTTCCACCACCTTGCCGTCCTTGACCACGATCATGTCGTGGGCCATGGCGCGTACCACCGCCAGATCATGGCTGATAAACAGATACGTCAGGCCATATTTTTCTTGAAGTTCGCGCAGCAGCGTCACCACCTGTTTTTGCACCGTGCGGTCCAGCGCCGAGGTGGGTTCGTCCAGCAGCATCAGCGCCGGCTTGAGCACCAGCGCGCGGGCGATGGCGATGCGCTGGCGCTGGCCGCCGGAGAATTCGTGGGGGTAGCGATGCCGGCTGGCCGGGTCCAGGCCCACGTCCCTGAGCACCTGGATCACCTGCGCATCGCGTTCGGCCAGGCTGCACGGTGCATGCACTTCCAGCCCTTCGCCGATGATCTGCTGCACCGACATGCGCGGGCTGAGGCTGCC
This sequence comes from Pseudomonas sp. Leaf59, assembly GCF_920984685.1. NCBI lineage: Bacteria > Pseudomonadati > Pseudomonadota > Gammaproteobacteria > Pseudomonadales > Pseudomonadaceae > Pseudomonas > Pseudomonas sp. Leaf59. The sequence goes on from NZ_CAKLBR010000027.1 coordinate 18,074, forward strand.
GTAAGGATCCTGAAACACCACCTGCATCTGTTTGCGCCACGGGCGCATCTGCTGATGGCTGAGGAGGTCGAGGGCTGCGTCCTGGAAGCGAATGCTGCCGGTGGAGTCGAGCAGGCGCAGGATCGCCTGGCCCAGGGTGGATTTGCCCGAGCCCGATTCGCCGACAATCCCCAGGGTCTTGCCGCGTTGCACGCTGAGGCTGATGCCGTCCACCGCCTGCAGATACGTCTTGCGGCGAAACAGCCCGCCGCCCAGCGCAAATTTCACGCTCAGGTCGTCCACCTGCAACACCGTTTCGCGGGTGTCGCTGCACAACGCTTCGCCCGAGGGCTCGGCGTCGAGCAGCAACCGGCTGTAAGGGTGCTGCGGCGCGGTGAACAGGGTTTCGCACGCGGCCTGTTCGACAATCTCGCCGGCCCGCATCACGCACACGCGTTGGGCAATGCTGCGCACCAGGTTGAGGTCGTGGCTGATCAGCAGCAGCGACATGCCCAGACGTTGCTGCAGCGACTTGAGCAGCAGCAGGATCTTGCGCTGCACGGTCACGTCCAGCGCGGTGGTGGGTTCGTCGGCGATCAGCAGTTGCGGCTCGCAGGCCAGCGCCATGGCGATCATCACCCGCTGGCGCTGGCCGCCGGACAGTTGGTGCGGATAGGCCTTGAGGCGCTCCCGGGGGTTTTGAATGCCCACCAGTTCGAGCAGTTCGAGGATGCGCGCCTGCGCCGCCTTGCCGCCCAGGCCCTTGTGCAGCAGCAGGGTTTCGCCGATCTGCTTTTCGATGCTGTGCAGCGGGTTGAGCGAGGTCATCGGCTCCTGAAAGATCATCGCAATGCGATTGCCGCGCAGTTTCTGCAAGGTGGCGGGCGCTGCGCCGACCAATTGCTGGTCACGGTATTTCACCGAGCCTGTGGTGTGGGTGCCGGCTTCGGGCAGCAGTTGCAGGATCGAGTGGGCGGTCACCGACTTGCCCGAGCCCGACTCGCCCACCAGCGCCAGGCATTCGCCCTCGCGCACGTCCAGGCTGAGGTTGCGCACCACGGTCTGGCCGCTGAACGCGACGCACAGGTCGCGGATTTCGATGAGGTTCATAGGCAGTCACTCATGAGCGGGGGTCGAAGGCATCCCGCAGGGCCTCGCCGATAAACACCAGCAGCGACAGGATCAGCGCCAGGGTAAAAAACGCCGTCAGGCCCAGCCACGGCGCTTGCAGGTTCTGCTTGCCCTGGGCGATCAGCTCGCCCAGCGAGGCACTCCCAGCGGGCATGCCGAAGCCGAGGAAATCCAGGGCGCTCAAGGTGGAAATCGCACCGGTGAGGATAAACGGCAGGTAGCTCAAGGTGGCGGTCATTGCATTGGGCAGGATATGCCGGCCAATGATCTTGCCGTCGCCCAGGCCCAGGGCACGCGCGGCCTTGACGTACTCCAGGTTGCGCCCGCGCAGGAACTCGGCGCGCACCACGTCCACCAGGGCCAGCCAGGAAAACAGCGCCATGATCCCCAGCAGCCACCAGAAATTGGGCTCCACGAACCCCGACAGGATGATCAGCAGGTACAACACCGGCAGCCCCGACCACACTTCAAGGATGCGCTGCCCGAGCAGGTCCACCCAGCCGCCGTAGTAACCCTGCAAGGCCCCGGCGGCAATGCCGATGGCGCCGCTGATGGCCGTGAGGGCCAACGCAAACAGGATCGATACGCGCGCACCGAAGATCACCCGCGCCAGCACATCGCGGGACTGGTCATCGGTGCCCAGCCAGTTCACCGCCGAGGGCGGGCTGGGGGCAGGACGGGTCAGTTCGTAGTTGGGCGTGTCGTCGCTGAACGGAATCGGCGGAAACAGCATCCAGCCGCCGTCCTGCTTGATCAGGGTTTGCACGTAGTCACTGCGGTAGTCGGCCTGGAACGGCAACTGCCCGCCGAACTGTTGCTCGGTATAGCGCTTGAACACCGGAAAATACAGCTCGTTCTTGAAGCTCAGCACCAGCGGTTTGTCGTTGGCGATCAGCTCGCCGCCGAGGGTGAGCATGAACAGGCCGATAAACAGCCACAGCGACCACCAGCCCCGGCGGTTTTTCTTGAAGCGCTCGAAACGGCGGCGTGCCACGGGAGACAGATTGAGCATCAGGCGTTCCTCGCGGCGAAGTCGATACGCGGGTCCACCAGGGTGTAGCAGAGGTCACCGATGAGTTTTATCAGCAGGCCGAACAGCGTGAAGATGAACAACGAGCCGAACACCACCGGGTAGTCCCGCGACACTGCCGCTTCGTAGCTCATGCGGCCCAGGCCGTCGAGGGAAAAAATCACCTCGATCAGCAGCGAGCCGGCGAAGAACACGCTGATGAACGCCTGGGGAATGCCCGAAATCACCAGCAGCATCGCGTTGCGAAACACGTGGCCGTAAAGCACGCGGCGTTCGCTCAGGCCCTTGGCGCGGGCCGTCACTACGTATTGGCGGGTGATTTCATTGAGAAACGAGTTTTTGGTGAGGATGGTCAGCGTGGCGAACCCGCCGATCACCAGCGCGGTGACCGGCAGCACCAGGTGCCAGAAGTAGTCGGCAACCTTGCCCACGGTACTCAGTTCGTCGAAGTTGTCCGAGACCAGGCCGCGCACCGGGAACCAGTTCAGCGAGGTGCCGCCGGCGAACACCACGATCAGGAACATCGCGAACAGAAACGCCGGCATCGCGTAGCCGATCACGATGGCGGTGCTGCTCCACACATCGAAGCTGCTGCCATGGCGCACGGCCTTGCGGATGCCCAGGGGGATCGACACCAGGTAGGTGATCAAGGTGGCCCACAGGCCGAGGGAGATCGTCACCGGCATTTTTTCCAGGATCAGCTCGATCACGGTTTTGCCGCGAAAGAAGCTGTTGCCGAAATCCAGTTGGGCGTAGTTGCTGAGCATCAGCCACAGACGCTCCGGGGCCGGTTTGTCGAAGCCGTACTGCTTTTCGATGTCCTTGATCAGCTTGGGGTCCAGGCCTCGGCTGGCGCGCGAGGCGCTGATGCTTTCGCCCGCGCCGGCCCCCACGCCGCCGCCGCCGATCCCCTGCAGGTGGGCGATAGCCTGTTCCACCGGCCCGCCGGGCGCGGCCTGTACGATGACGAAATTCACCAGCAGGATGATCACCAGGGTCGGGATGATCAGCAGCAGGCGCCGCACGATATAGGCAAACATCAGCGGGCACCTGCGCGTTTTTTCAGTGCGGCGTTCATTTGTTCATGGGTCAGCGGTGTGGGGCTGATTTCCCACCAGGTTTCCAGGGCTTCGTCATTTTTGGCCTCGATGGCCGGGCGACCGAAGCGGTTCCACCACGCGGCGGAGGTGCCCGGCGGGTAGTAATTGGGAATCCACAGGTAGTTCCATTGCAGCACCCGGTCCAGGGCGTGGGCGTAGGTGAGCATCTGCGCCTGGGTGTTTGCCTTGACCAGGCCTTTGATCAGGCTGTCGACGGCCGGGTCCTTGAGCACCATGTAGTTGTTGGCGCCGGGGTCATGGGCGGCCGCCGAGCCAAAGAAGTTGTACAGCTCCATCCCGGGCGAGGGGGTGACTGGAAAGCCTGTGACGATCATGTCGTAGTCCCGCGCCATCACGCGGTTGACGTACTGCGAGGAGTCGATACGGCGAATGTTCAGGGTGATGCCGATCTGCGCCAGGTTGCGTTTATAGGGCAGCAGCAGACGTTCCATGCCGGTCTGCGTGTTGAGGAAAGTGAATTCCAGCGGTTCGCCCTGGGCGTTCACCAGCGTGTCGCCCTCGGGTTTCCAGCCGGCTTCCTCCAGCAGGGCCAGGGCCTGCAGCTGTTTATCGCGGATCACGCCGCTGCCGTCGGTGACCGGCGCCTTGAACACCTGGGTGAACACCTCGTCGGGCACCTGGCCGCGCAGCGGTTCGAGAATCGCCAGCTCTTCCTGGGTGGGCAACTGGGTGGCGGCCAACGGGCTGTTGGAGAAGAAGCTCTGCTGGCGAATGTAGAGGTTGTGCATCATCTGCCGGTTGGCCCACTCGAAGTCCCACAGCATCGCCAAAGCTTTGCGCACGCGGCGGTCCTTGAACAGCGGATTCTGCACGTTGAACACGTAGCCCTGGGCCGGTTGCGGCATCTCCCTGGCCAGGTGCGCGCGTTGCAGACGGCCGTCGTCCAGCGCCGGGCCGTTGTAGCCGATGGAATAACCGGTGGCGGAGAACTCACGGTTGAAATCGTAGGCGCCGCCGCGCAGCACCTGGCGCGCCACCTCGGTGTCGCCAAAGTATTCCAGACTCAGGTGATCGAAGTTGTACAGGCCACGGCTGACCGGCAGGTCCTTGCCCCACCAATCGGGGTCGCGGGTAAAGGTGATGGTGCTGCCCGAATCGATCTTGCTGACCTTGTACGGGCCGCTGCCCAGGGGCGCTTCATAACCGCCGCCGTTGGCGAAGTCGCGGGTTTTCCACCAGTGCTCGGGCAATACCGGCAGGGTGGCCAGGTCCAGGGGCAGAGTGCGGTTCTCGTTGCTGGAAAAGTCGAAGCGCACCTGGCGCTCGCCTTCGACCACCACCTGTTTGACATCGGCGAACAGCGTGCGAAAACGCAGGCTGCCCTGGGTCATCAGCAGGTCGTAGCTGTAGCGCACGTCTTCGGCGGTAATCGGTGTGCCGTCGGCAAACCGCGCCTTGGGGTTGAGGTAAAAACGCAATGACAGGCCATCGTCGGCGCGTTCCATCTTTTCCGCCACCAGGCCGTAGACCGTGTAGGGCTCATCCAGCGAGCGTTGGGCCAGCGGGGAGTAGAGCCAGCCGTCGACCTGGGACACGCCGATGCCTTTGTCGATATAGGGCAGCACATGGTCGAAACGGCCGATCTCCAGCGCCGAACGGCGCAGCGTGCCGCCCTTGGGCGCATCGGGATTGGCGTAGTCGAAGTGGCTGAAACCGGCGGCGTATTTGGCCGGCTCGCCGTAGACCGTCAGGTAGGTCTGCGGAGCTGCGGTCACGGCCGTGCTGGCCAGCAGCAGCGCCAGGATGGAGCTAAGGAGTGGGGGAAACGCCAATCGCATGGTCAGCCTTGAGCGCCGGGTGAAGAATGAGGGCTGTACGTTAGCGGCTTACGGGTCGCCCGTCACCCCATGCACAACGGCCCGCCAGAAGGCGGGCCGTTGTTGGGGCATCAGCGCGGCAGGATCAGTCCTGGCGGCTGGTGACTTCCAGCAGGTGATAGCCGAACTGGGTTTTCACCGGGCCTTGCACGGTGTTGACCGGGGCGCTGAACACCACGCTGTCGAATTCCTTGACCATCTGGCCCGGACCGAACGAACCCAGGTCGCCGCCCTGACGGCTGGATGGGCAGCTGGAGTTGGCTTTGGCGATTTCTGCGAAATCGGCGCCGCCTTCGATTTGGGATTTCAGTTCGTTGCACTTTTCTTCAGTGGAAACGAGGATGTGGCGGGCGGTGGCTTTGGCCATTTGAGATAACTCCTTGATGTAAAAAGGGTGAGCGTACTGGATTCAGGTGGTTATTTGTTGGCAAAGTTCCACGGGGTTTTCGATCGGGCAGACGAGCGCGCCACGGTCCTGTGGCGCGCCCGCTCGCCACAGGAATAGTCAACGCGCTGTTTGATGGGTTTAAAGGCTGGCCGACTCATAGGTAGTGCGGGTCTGTTCGATCTCTTCGACCAGCCCATCGATGCCCGCCAGGCGGGCGCGGTTGTCATGGTCCCAGGGGTGAAAACCGGGTTTGAAGTAATGCAGCCACGGCACCAGCATCCGCGGGAATACGCCTTTGGGTCCGTACAAAAATTTGCACATGCGCCAGAACCCCTTCAAATGACCGCCGGCCTTGCGGTCGGCAAACAGCAGGCGTACATGGAAATCCAGCACCACCAGCCAGAAGAACAGGGTCGTGAACAGCATGGTGCCGGTGCGCAGCAGGTAACGCTTGGGGCCGGGCTTGATGACGCGGTTCCAGACATCGAACGCCACGGCCTTGTGCTCGGTTTCTTCAAGGGCGTGCCAGTACCACATCTGCTGGTAGCCCTTGAGTGAATCGCCGAAGCGCGAGGGGTCGCTGAGGAGGATTTCCGCAAGCATCGCGGTGTAGTGCTCAAGGGCTATGGTCACCGCCAGGTTGAAGGACGGCGGCAGGTGTTTTTTCTGCAGATCGAGAATCACCTTGAGGCGGCTGTCCAGTTTATGCGCCGGCAATCCCGCGTCCTCCAGCAGGTTGTTGTAGGCCACGTGCTCACGGCTGTGCATGGCTTCCTGGCCGATAAACCCCTGGATTTCCTTTTTCAGCGCAGGATCATCGATGCGCGAGCGGTAGTGGCGCACGCTGTCCATGAAGAACAGCTCACCCTGGGGAAACAGCAGCGACAGCGCATTGAAGAAATGCGTGACGAACGGGCCTTGTTCATGCCAGCTCTTGATGCGCTCGGCAGGCAAGGCAAAACGGATATCGCGACGGATAGGCAACATGGTGCGTGCTCCTTTTTCAGAGACGGGGTTCGTCGTTGGGTTCGAACACAGGCCTGCGCGGCTTGGGCGCCATGCGTTTGCTGGCGAACACCACCAGCGCCTGGTAGGCGGCCGGCAGGCAACGGGCGAGCAGGTCGAGGAAATACGCGTCGCGGCCGATCAGCACCCGGCGCTTGTTTTTGCGCACGCCTTGCAGGATCACCCTGGCGGCCTGGTCGGCGTCGGTGATGAAGAGTTTTTCGAAGTCGGCGCGGGCCTGTTGCTCGCTGTGGATCAGAAAGCCGGTCATGTTCGCGTCGATGCGGCTGCTGCGGCAGATGTCGGTGCGAATGCCGCCGGGGTGCACGCAGGTGGCGGACACGCCGCAGCGTTGCAGATCCAGCTCCTGGCGCAGCGCCTCGGTAAAGCCGCGCACGGCAAATTTACTGGCGTTGTAGCCGCTCATGCCGGGCTGGGCAAACAGGCCGAACACGCTGGAGGTGTTGATGACATGGCCGTTGCCGCTGGCCTTGAGGTGCGGCAGGAACGCCTTGGTGCCGTGCACCACACCCCAGAAGTTGATCCCGATGATCCATTCCAGGTCGCTGTAGCTCACGCCCTCGACGGTGCTCGACAGCGCCACGCCGGCGTTGTTGAACACCAGGTTGACCGCGCCATGCTCTGCCACGCAGCGCGCGGCCCAGTCGTCCACGGCCTGGCGGTCGGCCACATCCAGCACCTGGGTGGTGACCCGCACTGGCGACAGGGTCGAAGACCGAATCAACGCTTCGGTGTGCTCCAGGCCCTGGCGGTTCACGTCCGCCAGCGCCAGGTGACAACCTTCGCGCGCCAGCGCCAGGGCCAATGCGCGGCCCATGCCGGACGCCGCGCCGGTAATGGCCGCCACGCGGCCGTCGAATGACTTCATGACAGGCTGCCTTCTGCAGTGGAATGGGGCGCAGGCGTTGCGCGCGTGGGCGCCGGGACGGGGGCCAGGTCGACCCCATAGTCCTTGAGCGCAAAGTGCCGGGTGAGCTGCCTGAAACGCCAGGTGGAGCCCGGCCATAACGTGGTGTTCTTGCCGGTGCGCGGGTCGAGGTACCAGCTCTGGCAGCCGCCGGTGTTCCAGATGGTGCGCTGGAGTTTGTCCTGCAATTGGTTGTTCCAGGCCTGTTCGACGGCAGGCTTGACGTCCACCGTGGCGATGCGTTTGAGCTGCATCTGTCGCAACGCATCGAGGATGTAGGCGACCTGGGCCTCGATCATCAGAATCATCGAGTTGTGCCCCAGCCCGGTGTTGGGCCCGACAATCAGGAACAGGTTTGGATAGCCCGGCACCGTGGTGCCTTTATAGGCATGTGCGCCGTCGTGCCAGGTGTCCATCAGGTCAACGCCGTGGCGCCCGATGATGCAGTCGCGGGGCAGGGGATCGCTGGCCTGGAAACCGGTGCCGAAGATCAGGCAGTCGACCGGGTGCTTGATGCCGTCGGCGGTGACGACGCCGTCGGCTTCGATGCGCAGCACCGGGTCGGTCACCACCTCGACATTGCTGCGCGACAGCGCCGGGTAGTAGTCGTTGGAGATCAACACGCGCTTGCAGCCGAGGGTGTAATCCGGCGTGAGGGTCTTGCGCAGCGATGGGCGGGCGACCTGCCTGCGCAAATGACGCAGGGCGATTTTCTGCACCATTGTCATCAGCCGGGGATGCAGGGCAAAGCCCACCACGCGGCCTTCGAGCGCCCAGTAAAAGGCGCTGCGGACCAGCCGCTGGGTGAAGGGCAGGTGTTTGAACAGCCAGCGTTCGCCGGCGGAAATCGGTCGGTCGGGCTTGGGCATGATCCACGGCGGGGTGCGCTGGAACAGGTCCAGGTGCGCCACCTGCGGTGCAATCTGCGGTACGAACTGGATGGCACTGGCCCCGGTGCCGATCACTGCGACACGCTTGCCCTTCAAGGAATAGTCGTGGTCCCACTGCTGGGAATGGAAGCGCTTGCCCTTGAAACTCTCCAGACCCGGAATGTTCGGCAGCGCCGGGCGCGACAAGCCGCCCATGCCCGACACCAGCACCCGCGCGCTCACCTGGCGGCCATCGCTGAAGCTCAGTTGCCAGCGCTGCTGGTGTTCATCGAACACCGCGCGTTGCAGGCCCATGCCAAACCGCAGGTAGGGCGCCAGCTCAAAGCGCTGCTCGCATTGCTCGAGGTAGGCGCGGATCTCGGCCTGCGGCGCAAATTGCCGCGACCAGTGCGGGTTGGGCGCAAACGAAAACGAGTACACGTGGGACTGCACATCGCAGGCGCAGCCGGGGTAGTGATTGTCGCGCCAGGTGCCGCCGAGGGTCTGCGCCTGCTCGGCAACAAAAAAGTCGTTGAAGCCAGCCTGCTTGAGCTGGATGGCCATGCACAGGCCGGCGAAGCCTGAGCCGATGATGGCAATGTCGATTGATTCACGCTGGGTATTCATGGGCAGTCCCTCATGGGCATCGGGTGCGCTCCTGTTTTTTGGATGAAACACCATTGCAAAGGAAATTTGAATTACATATTTTAAAAAAGATTTTAAATAATCTACCTGAAAAATTCGCCCACGCCAGGACCTTGTTTGGTATGTGCGCCTCGTCCGACGGACGCGCACGCTATGAGTGAGGCCCGCAAGCAGGGCAGGGACGATGGCTGAGGCCTCGATCAATACCGGTCGGGTCGCCAGCTCCAGGGAAGCGGAGGACGAAGCGATGGCTGTCGAATGGGGTGTGGCTGCAGCGGTGTTTGTCGGTGCAAGCGCGGTGTTGTGGGGCTTGAGTGCGTGGATGACGCGGCGCATAGAAGCGGCTGTGCCGCGCAACGGGCGGGTGGTGGAGGTCAAGGGCGAGCGTTTTCATTATGTCGAGGAGGGCAGCGGTCCCCCGCTGGTGATGATTCACGGCCTGATGGGCAGCAGTCGCAACCTCACCTATGCCTTGTCTGGCCGCTTGAGTGCACACTTTCGCGTGATCAGCCTCGACCGCCCGGGCTCCGGCTATTCCACCCGTGGCAAAGGCACGGCGGCGGACCTGCCGGCCCAGGCGCGGCAGATCAGCGACCTTATAAATACCCTGGGCCTGCATAAACCGCTGGTGCTGGGCCATTCCCTGGGCGGCGCGATTGCCCTGGCACTGGCGCTTGATCATCCCGAGACGGTGTCCGGCTTGATTCTGGTGGCGCCGCTGACTCATCCCCAGCGCCTGTTGCCGCCGGTATTCCTGTCCCTGGCCGTGCGCCCGGCGTGGCTGCGCCGCTGGGTCGCGCGCACGCTGACCTTGCCCATCGGCCTGTTGACCCAACGTTCGGTGGTCAAGGGCGTGTTCGCGCCGGATGCCGCCCCGGCCGATTTTGCCACCCGAGGCGGCGGTTTGCTGGGCATGCGTCCTGACAATTTCTACGCAGCCTCCACCGAGATCAACCAGGTCAACGATGACCTGCCGCACATGGTGGCGCGCTATCCGCAACTGACCTTGCCGATCGGGCTGATCTATGGCTCGCGGGACAAGGTGCTCGACTTGCGCAAACACGGCCAGGCCCTGGCCAGCAAGGTGCCCGGGCTCAAGCTGCAGGTGGTGGAGGGCTGTGGGCACATGCTGCCGATTACGGCTACCGAACGGGTGGCGGCGTTGGTGGAGCAGGTCGCCAGACGTGCCCGAACGGGAGAAAACGCCGCGATTGCGCCTGCGCCACTTGCCCTGGTGCATCCGTAGCGTGGCGATTCGACGCGCGATTTCACGGCGTCAACGCCCGCGCTGCAGACCTGACCAAACAGCTGAAAAACAGACTGCCCGGTCACGCAAAAAAGGGTTGAAGAAATAGTTGACGAGCTAACGATTCCGCGCTATTTATTTAAAAAAATTATTTCAATGTGTAATTTGAAACAGTTTTTGAAATGCCTAAGAGCGAATAAAATAATGAAAAAAACGCCTTTTATCGCATGGCTGACTGCAGCAGGCAGTCAGCGCTCCATCAACCCGCCTGCCGCCCAGCGTGCGCGGAGGCTGCCATGAATCAGACCCTGGCAGCACCAGGCGTGTGGACCGACGGCAAGCGCCACCTGTGGTGGCTGGGCATCATGCCGCTGGCCACGCCCTTGCTCTCTGGCGCCCTGGCCATCGCCACCGGCGTTCAATCGTTGTGGTGGGTGGGCGTGCTGGTGATCTTCGGCCTGATTCCCCTGATCGACGGTCTGCTCGGCGAGGACGTCAGCAACCCGCCCGAGTCCGCCGTCAGCCACCTCGAAAGCCAAAGCTACTACCGCTGGATCGTCTATATCGGCGTGCTGTTCGTGATCGCTTCGGTGGTGGTCACCGGTTGGCTGGCGGCCGGCGGCATCGACTGGATCATCAACGGCGGCCTGCTGCGCGCCACCGCCACGCTGGATCCCGCCAGTGGGTTGGCAAAAGCCGCCGCCTTTATGACCGCGCGCACCGAGTTGCACGGCGCGGTTGGCTGGTTCACCTACCTGGGCATGGCGATGTCCACTGGCGCGGCCACCGGCATTGCCATCAATACCGCCCATGAGCTGGGCCACAAGCCTCGTCCGCTGGAGGTGTTCCTGGCCAAGGTGACCCTGGCGCCGACCTTCTACGGGCACTTTTACACCGAACACAACCGTGGCCATCACGTGCGGGTCGCCACCCCGGAAGACCCTGCCAGTTCCCGGCTGGGCGAAAGTTTCTGGGCATTCCTGCCGCGCTCGGTGTGGTTCAGCGCCCGTTCGGCGTGGAATCTGGAGCGTGAACGCCTGCGCAAACTCGGCCTGCCGGCCTGGCACTGGAAAAACGCCGTGTTGAGCGCGTGGATGTACAGCGTGGTGTTGTGGGGCGCGATGATTGCCTGGCTGGGCGCCGCAGTGATTCCGTTTCTGATCATTCAGGGCGTGTACGGCTTCTCGTTGCTGGAGGTGGTCAACTACGTCGAGCACTACGGCCTCAAACGCCAGAAGTTGCCCAACGGCCGTTATGAACGTTGCTCGCCGCGCCATTCGTGGAACAGCAATCGCATCGTTACCAATATCTTTCTGTTCCAGTTGCAACGGCATTCGGACCATCACGCCAACCCCACCCGCAGCTACCAGTCGTTGCGTCACTTTGATGAGTCGCCGCAACTTCCCTACGGCTACGCCAGCATGATCGTCTGGGCGTATGTGCCGTACCTCTGGCGCCGCCGTATGGACCAACGCGTGCTCAATCATTACGCCGGCGATCTCTCTCTGACCAATCTTCAACCGTCACAGCGCGCGAAGTATCTGCACCAGTACGGTCGCGGCGCTGCGCCCCATTGAAGCTGCAATAACGTTGTATGACCCGAACAACAATAATTTCAAGGGAAGGACGTCCACCATGCAAACACCTGCCAGGTTCATCTCTTCTATCGTTCTGGCCGCGCTGGGCCTGATCGTCTACCACCAGGCCCAGGCCGCGCGCATCGAGCCCGCCGGCAGTGCCTTTACGGCGCAGGGCCCGATCAGTTTTGCCAAGGGCAAGCTGATCAGCGCCGACTGCACCATCAAGGTCGCCGGCAAGGTCGCGGCCGATGGCTCCTCGGTGAATGTCGACAAGGTCGAGTTCGACGGCGGCCTCAAGTGCAGCCGCGTCGAGGCCATCAACCTGCCCTGGGTGCTGATCGCCCGGGACACGCAAAGCGGCTCCATGTCCAGGATCAGCGTCGACGTGCATGCCTTCGGCCTGGGCGGCAAGTGCGGCCCGTCGACCGCCGATGGCACCTGGGATAACGCCACCGGCAAGCTGGAGGCCCGCGATGTGCCGATTGGCGAGGACTGCAGGATCAAGTCGGTGTCGATCAAGATGCCGCCCACTTTCAAAGTGGTCGACTGAGTACGCGGATTTGTTACAGCGGTAAATGCATTGAAATTTGGCTGGAAAGGGAAGTTCTGCAGTTTCACCGTGACCTCTCGTTCATGGCCATTACCCCTGGCGAAATGATTCGCCACAACATGTGAGGAAAAACAATGAAAAGCTTGAAAACCCTCGTTTGTGCAACGTCGTTTGCCCTGTGCTTTGGCGCGGCGTCGATGGCTAATGCGGCAACTATCGCGCCGGCCGGCGCCGGCTTCTCGACGGCAGGCTCCATCACTGTGACGTCGCCTGCCTCGCTGAACCAGCCCGTCACGTGCAACATCACCTTCACCGGTACCGTCGCAGGCAACGGTGCGAGCGCTGCCATCACCGGCGCTTCGGTCAGTGGTTCCAACTCCCTGTGCAGCGTGCCGGTGCTGCAAGGCTTGCCCTGGACGCTGAGCGTCGCCAGCGGTGGCCCGGATGCGTTCACCGGGACGGTTTCCGGGGTGAACTTCAAGATCCTCAACAACTGTTCGAGCTCGCCGGTGACCATCAATGTCAACTGGAGCAACTCCACCAACACCTTGAGCGTCCCAAGCGCCCAGACCGTGGGCAGTTGCAAGATCACTGCACTGACTGCCGTGCCGAACCCTGCGTTTACCGTGACGCCCTGAGGGCCCGGAGCGCTTGACGTGATGATCACACGTTGAAATACGCAAGTGCCTCGCAAGAGGCACTTGTTGCGGCAGGCCAGGTCGGGACAGCCGATCCTGGAGGATAAAAATAAGGAGTGGAGCATGAATAATAAGAAACGGCAGGCCCGCACGTTGTTGAGCCTGGCAGTCCTCGGCGGCCTTATCGGTGTAACGGGTCAGACGCAAGCCGGCGGTTTTGGCACGCCGACCTTCGGCGCTCCCGGATGGGGACGTGCCTTCGGTGGCGGCTCGCTGTTCCAGAACGATCCTTCGGCGGCCTATAACAACCCGGCGGCCATGGCCTTTATCGATCACAACATTTCGCAGTTCACCGTTGATTACGCGCGTATCAACGTCAAGTACAAGGGCACGGCCAAGGATTATGCGGGCAATGCACCGGCCAGCGTCGACCCCACGGATTTAAGTTCCACGCCTCGGACCGGCGACGGTGGCCAGGGCGGCTTCACCGCATGGTTGCCAACCGGCTTCATGGTAATGCCGATCAACGATCGCTTTGCCTTCGGCTTGAGCCAGGTGGTGCCGATGGGTGCGCGCACCACGTGGGACCAGGACTGGATCGGCCGCGACTTTGCCGTCGATACCCGCATTGAAACGGTCGGTGTCACCGGCTCGTTATCGTTCAAGGTCAACGATCAGTTTTCGCTGGGCGGTGGCGCCATCGTGCAGCACACCAAGGGCTTTGTGAGCCAGAACCTTGACCTGTATTCGGCCGCGGCGCTGTCGCCGAACATCGGTCTGCCGTTCCCCTCAGGCGTAGGCTCCGCGCTGATGCGCGTGAAGGTGGATAACACCTCCGTGGGCTGGTTTGCCGGGGTGGTCTGGAAACCGACCGATGTCGACACCCTGGGCCTGAACTACCACGCAAAAATCAAGAACAAGCTGGAGGGCAAATACAACATCTACGCCGACGAGACCAACAGGACGTTGATCGAAAGCGGCCTGCCGTCGCTGGCTTATCCAGGGCTGAACCTCAACGCCAACGGCGCCAATGCCTCGGCGCAACTGGACGTGCCCGCCAACGCCTCCGTTGACTGGGTCCACCAGTTCAATGACCGCCTGACCTTGGGCGCCAGCGTCACCTGGACCCAGTGGTCGTCGTTCAAGGCGCTGACGTTGAAGTCCGACGGCCAGCAAATCGTGTCGATTCCCTATAACTACAAGGACACCTGGATGGTGTCGTTGGGCGGTGACTACAAATTTACCGATGACTTCACCTTCCGCGCCGGCGTGGCCACCGACCAGACGCCTACGCGCAACTCCACGCGTGACCCGCGTATCCCGGACGGGGATCGGATTTTCGCGTCCCTGGGCTTCGGCTACAACATTCGCGCCATTCCCGGTTTGAGCATCGACGGTGCCTACTCGCGGCAATTCGTCGAGAAAGCCAAGCTCAGGACACAAAACCAGGATCGTCTCGGTGGGGCGACGCTGGACGGCAAGGCCGATGCGAAGGGCGAGGTGGTCAGCCTGTCGGCAACCTACGCGTTCTGACCTGTCGCCATGGGTCGCGCAGGCGACCCATGGCGATGCAATCAAGTAACAGGCGGCTGACCGGGTCGGCTGCTTTTTTTGGCTCAAGCATTAAATAAAAATTTCAAAGTTTAATTTGAATTTGCTCCGTCCTGAAATCGAGAGAGGTGTCCCATGGTTATCTGGTTATTGGTGGGTTTCGCCGCCGCGATTGTCCTGGCGTATCGACAAGCCGCCGCCGCGCTGTGGCTCGGCACTGGCCTGGTATGGCTGGCGATGGGTTACCTGTTCAGCGTGGTGGCGGGTGTGGGCATCACCCTTGCGGCGCTGCTGGTGGTAGTGCCCGCGCTGCTGCTGGCGATCAAACCGCTGCGCCGTGCGCTGTTGACCGGCAAGGCGCTGGCGCTGTTTCGCACGATCATGCCGGCGATGTCCGACACCGAGCGTGCGGCCATCGAGTCCGGCACCGTGTGGTGGGACGCCGAACTGTTCAGCGGCAAGCCCGACTGGCAGCGCCTCTTGAAAGCCGCGCCGGCCAGCCTGAGTGCCGAAGAGCAGGCCTTTCTCGACAACGAAGTCGAAACCCTGTGCGACATCGCCAACGACTGGGAAACCACCCAGGTCTGGCAGGACATGTCCCCGCAGGCCTGGCAGTACACCAAGGACGCCGGGTTCCTCGGCATGATCATTCCCCGGCAGTACGGCGGCAAAGGCTTCTCCCACTACGCCCATTCGCAGGTGGTGATGAAGCTGTCGACCCGCTGCTCGGCAGCGGCGATTTCGGTGATGGTGCCTAATTCCCTGGGCCCGGCCGAACTGCTGTTGCATTACGGCACCGATGCCCAGCGCAACTACTACTTGCCGCGCCTGGCGCGGGGCGAAGACATCCCGTGTTTCGCGCTGACCAGCCCGTATGCCGGCTCCGATGCCGGTGCGATTCCCGACCTCGGCATCGTCTGCAAAGGCCTGCACGAGGGCCAGGAAGTCCTTGGCTTCAAAGTCACCTGGGACAAGCGCTACATCACGTTAGGGCCGATTGCCACGGTGCTCGGCCTGGCGTTTCGCGCCGAAGACCCCCAGGGCCTGCTCGGCGCGCCGGGTGCGCTGGGCATCACTTGCGCATTGATCCCCACCTCGCACCCCGGGGTGAACAGCGGCCGTCGCCACTGGCCATTGAACGCGGTATTCCAGAACGGCCCCACCACCGGCAAGGATGTGTTCATTCCGCTGGAGTGGGTGATCGGTGGCCGTGAACAGGTCGGCAATGGCTGGCGCATGTTGATGGAATGCCTGGCGGCGGGGCGCGCGATTTCGCTGCCATCGGCCAACGTCGGCCTGGGCAAGGTTGCGGTGCGCGGCACCACCGCGTACGCGGCAATGCGCAAGCAGTTCGGCCTGCCCATCGGCAAGTTCGAAGGGGTGCAGGCACCGCTGGCGCGCATGGCCGGGCATCTGTATGCCTGCGATGCGGTGCGCAAGGTGTCGGTGGCGTCGCTGGATGCCGGGGAGAAGCCTTCGGTGATTTCGGCCATCGCCAAGTACCACGTCACCGAACGTGCGCGGATGATCGTCAACGACGGCATGGACATCGTCGCGGGCAAGGGCATCTGCATGGGGCCCAACAACTTCCTGGCCCGTGCCTACCAGCAAAGCCCCATCGCCATCACGGTGGAAGGCGCGAACATCATGACCCGCTGCCTGATCATCTATGGTCAGGGCCTGATTCGTTGCCATCCCTATGTGTTTCGCGAGATGGAAGCGGCGCGCAACCCCGACCGGCGCAAGGCGCTGGAAGCGTTCGACAGCGCGATGTTCGGCCATATCAGCTTTGTGCTGGCCAACACCGTGCGCGCGGCGGTGCATGGGCTGACCGGCGGCCGCCTGATTGCCGCTCCGGCCCGCACCGAACCAGCGTTGGCGTGCTACTACCGCCAGGCCAATCGTCTGTCGGTGGTGCTGGCGCTGGTGTCGGACGTGTCCATGGGCGTACTCGGCGGTGCCCTCAAGCGCAAGGAAAGCATCACCGGGCGCCTGGGCGATGTGCTGTCGCAGTTGTACATCCTGTCCTGCGTGCTCAAGCGCTTTGAAGACGACGGCCGGCCCCAGGCGGACCTGCCGTTGGTGCACTGGTCGGCCCGTGATGCACTGCTGCGGGCCCACGAAGCGTTGGCCGAAGTGCTCGATAACTACCCGTCCAAAGCGGCGGCGGCGGTGCTGCGTGGCTTGAGTTTTCCGTTGGGCATTCCCCAGCGCAAACCGTCCGATCGCCTGCTGGCCGAGGTCGCCGACCTGGTGCAGACGCCCTGCGAAACCCGCGACCGTTTGCTCGCTGATTCCTATATTCCCCGGCCGGAAATCGACAAGCTGGCTTATGGCGAATTGGGCTTCCGGTTGTTGCCTCAACTGGAGTTGATCGAAGCGCGGCTCAAGCCTGCGATCAAACAGGGCCTGCTCGAACCGATGCCGATTTCTGCCACGGCCTTTACCGCCTGGCGCGTCAAGGCGCGGGCGCTGGACCTGATCAGCGACGACGAAGACAGCCTGCTCGGGCGCTATGTGGAATACGCTGACCACGCCATCCAGGTGGACGACTTCGCGCAGGACTTCGGTTTGCTGGAGGCACTGCAGCAGCGCAAGCAAGCGCTGGAACCGGCCAAAGTGGCGAGCGGGCTTACCCCGCGTTGGGGTGCGAAGCAGCCCCAAAACCAGCCCACGCGGAGTGCCTGATACCACGCATTCGTCTTACGGGGGCTGCTTCGCAGCCCAACGCGGGGCAAGCCCTAATGCCGTTCAGTCAAGGAAAATGTGTGGGCTTATTGTGGCGAGCGGGCTTGCCCCGCGTTGGGGTGCGAAGCGCCCCCCATCGAGCAAAACGCGGTGTACCTGATACGGCTCAGCGCCTGGCTTTGGGGCTGCTGCGCAGCCCAACGCAGGACAAGCCTGCTCGCCACAGGGAATCTGCGCTTAGCTGAACGGCATTAGGGCGCGCTGCAACATCAGGCCGGAGCCTCTGTGGCGAGCGGGCTTGCCCCGCGTTGGGGTGCGAAGCGCCCCCATCGAGCAAAACGCGGTGTACCTGATACGGCTCAGCGCCTGGCTTTGGGGCTGCTGCGCAGCCCAACGCAGGGCAAGCCCGCTCGCCACACAGGCCTGTGGCGTTTTCGAATAGTGTGCAAGGAATGTATTTATGAGTGACCGCTACCTTTCGTTCGTCAATTCCCCCTGGGGGCGACGCGTGGCCCAGGCCGCCGGCCTGCCGCAACCCGTGCCTCTGCAGCGCCATCGCAGCGGTCAGGCCGCGTTGGTCAATCCGGTGATCGTCGCCGGGGCCGGGCGTCTGGTTGAGCCTGTGCAGCGCCTTTTCACGGCCACCGACACCGTCGCTGCCATCCCGGCGACGCTGAAGGCGCCGTCCACAGTGAAGGTGCAGGGCGCGGTGTTCGATGCCACCGGCGTGGTCGACGTGCAGCAGCTCGACACGCTCTACACGTTCTTCCACGCCAATGCCCGGCGCCTTGGCCCGCAGTCACGGGTGGTGGTGCTCGGCACCGCGCCGGAACACTGCCAGGCGCCGCCGCAGTCCATCGCCCAACGCGCCCTCGAGGGCCTGGTGCGCTCGCTGGCGAAGGAGCTGCGTCGGGCCATTACCGTGCAGTTGCTCTACGTGGCGCCGGGCGCCGAAGACGCGCTCGACAGCAGCCTGCGTTTTTTCCTGTCGCGCCGCTCCGCGTATGTCTCGGGGCAAGTGGTGCGCCTGGAGAAACCGGTGGACGGCCAGGTCGCGGTCGACTGGGACGCGCCCTTCGCCGGTCGCCGTGCGTTGGTGACCGGCGCCAGCCGGGGCATCGGCCTGGCCATCGCCCAGGTACTGGCCCGGGACGGCGCCCATGTGGTGTGCGTGGATGTGCCCCAGGCCCGGGATGCCTTGCAACAGGCGGCGAGCAGCGTGGGCGGCGCGGCCCTGGCGCTGGACATCACCGCCGCGGATGCCGCCGCCCTGTTGCACGACCACATCAGCCAGCACGGCGCCTTTGATGTGGTGGTGCACAACGCCGGGATCACCCGCGACAAGACCATCGCCAAAATGAGCGAAGACGCCTGGCGCAGTGTGCTGGCGGTCAACCTGCAAGCGCCGTTGCAATTGAGCCAGGCGTTGCTCGACCAGCAGGGCCTGAACCCGGGCGGGCGCATCGTCTGCGTGTCGTCGATTTCCGGCATCGCCGGCAACCTGGGGCAGAGCAATTACGCCACCTCCAAGGCCGGTGTGATCGGCTTGGTGAACGCGCTGGCACCCCAGGCGGCGGCGCAGCAAGTGACAGTGAATGCGGTGGCGCCCGGGTTTATCGAAACCCGGATGACCGCGAAAATTCCGCTGATGATCCGCGAAGCGGGGCGGCGCATGAATTCGCTGTCCCAGGGCGGTCAGCCCATCGACGTGGCCGAGACCATCGCCTGGCTGGCCCATCCGGCCTCGGGCGGGGTCAATGGCCAGGTGGTGCGGGTGTGCGGCCAAAGCCTGTTGGGAGCCTGAGCCATGGACTACGTGACGCAGATCATCGACCCGCCACTGTCGCGCAGCCGGCTGCTGCTGGATGGGGTGCGCGCCTTGCGCAAGCCCACGCTCGACGGTGCACCGCCGTTGCCCACTCAGCGCCTGGTGCGTTCGGCCGTGGAGCTGTCGCCTGCCGGCATCGCCGCCTATGGCCGTGCCTGTGGTTTCCGGCGCGAGCAGGGCGTGCCGCTGTCCTATCCCCACGTGCTGGCGTTTCCCTTGCACCTGATGTTGCTGACCCGGCCGAGTTTTCCGTATCCGGCCAGCGGCATGGTGCACCTGGCCAACCGCATCCGTCAGCATCAGCGTTTGCACGAAGGCCAGGCCCTGCGCCTGGAGGTGTATTGCGAACGCTGGGTGGCCCACCCCAAGGGGCAGGCGCTGAGCATCGCCACTCGCGCTTACGGCGCAGGCGCTCTGGTGTGGGAAAGCGACAGCCTTTACTTGCGCCGCGAGGTGGAAAATCCCGTCGGCGAGCTGTGGGACGACGCGCTGCCCTTGCCGGAAGAAGGCCTGTTGCGCACCCAGCGCTGGGTGTTGCCCGCCGACCTGGGACGTCGCTTCGCCAGGGTGTCGGGGGACTTCAATCCGATTCATACCTCGCTGATTGGCGCAAAAATCTTTGGTTTTCGCCGCGCCATCGCCCACGGCATGTGGACCCTGGGCCGGGCGCTGGCCGCCGGGCAACCTCCGGGCGGCCTGGCCGTAGCCGAGGCCCATTGCGACTTCAAATTGCCGATCTTCCTGCCCGGCCAGGTCGCGCTGTGGAGCCATCCGCTGAGCGGCCCGCGCCGGGCATTCGAAGTGCGCAACGTCGCGGGCGACAAGCCGCACATGCGCGGGCTGTTTATCTGGAAAGAGAACCTGGCATGAGTGACTACAGCTTCAACCCGGCGCCGACTCGCCGCGTGGCGATCATCGGCGGCAACCGCATCCCGTTCGCCCGTTCCAACACGGTGTATGCCTTCGAGAGCAACCAGGATTTGCTGGTGGCTGCGCTGCAAGGCCTGGTGGATCGCTACAACCTGCACGGCCAGCGATTGGGCGAGTTTGCCGCAGGCGCGGTGATCAAACATTCGCGAGACTTCAACCTGGCGCGCGAGTCGCTGCTGTCGACCACGCTGTCCCCTCAAACGCCCGCCTACGATGTACAGCAGGCCTGCGGCACGGGGCTTGAAGCGGCGTTGCTGGTGGCGAACAAAATCGCCCTCGGCCAGATCGAGGTGGGCATTGCCGGTGGCGCCGACACCACGTCCGATGCGCCCATCGGCATCAATGAATCCCTGCGCCACGTATTGCTGGCGGCCAATCGCGGCAAAGGCCTGGGCGATAAGCTCAAGGCGCTGCTCAAGGCGCGCCCGGCGATGCTGTTCAAGCCACTGCTGCCGCGCAATGGCGAGCCGCGCACCGGCCTGTCCATGGGTGAGCATTGCGAAGAAATGGCCAGGCGCTGGCAGATCAAGCGCCTGGCCCAGGACGAATTGACCCTCACCAGCCATCAGCGTCTCGATGCCGCCTACACGCGTGGCTTTTTCGATGACCTGATCAGTCCCCATCGCGGCCTGACCCGTGACAACAACCTGCGCACCGATACCAGCCTGGAAAAACTCGCCGGCCTGGCGCCGGCCTATGACCGCGAGCATGGCACCCTCACCGCCGGCAACGCCACGCCGCTCACCGATGGCGCCTCGGTGGTGCTGCTGGCCAGCGAAGCCTGGGCCGCCGCCCATGGCTGGCCGGTGCTGGCTTACCTGCGCACTGGCGAGACGGCGGCGGTGAATTTCGTCGACGGCAGCGAAGGCCTGCTGATGGCCCCGGCCTACGCCGTACCGCGCATGCTCAAGCGTGAAGGGCTGGGCTTTGCCGATTTCGATTTCTTCGAGATCCACGAAGCATTCGCCGCCCAGGTGCTGTGCACGCTCAAAGCCTGGGAAGACCCCGACTATTGCCGCGAACGATTGGGCCTGGAGGCGCCGTTGGGCGCTATCGACCGCGCGAAGATGAACGTCAACGGCGGCTCGCTGGGCTGCGGTCACCCCTTTGCCGCCACCGGAGGCCGGCAACTCGCCGCGCTGGCCAAGGCCATCCATGAACGCGGCGGCGGGCGCGGCCTGATCTCGATCTGCGCAGCGGGCGGCCTGGGCATCACCGCCATCGTCGAAAAATAGCGCCACCCATAACAACAACAGGGAAACTGCCATGAACGCTATCAGCCTGGAACAGACCGAACGCATCTGGTTGAACGCATACCTGCCTGGGGTTCCGGCAGACATTGAGGCCGATATCGAGGCCTACCCATCGTTGCGCGAAGTGTTCCTCGAACACCTGGAGAAGTTTCGCGAGCGCGTGGCGTACGTCAGCATCGGCACCGAGATGACGTACGCCGACTGGCAGGCTCAGGGCATTGCGTTTGCCGCCTGGCTGCAGGGCCAGGGCGTGAAAAAGGGCGACCGCGTGGCGCTGATGATGCCCAATTGTTTGCAATATCCGATCTGCCTGCTGGGCACGATCCTGGCCGGTGCGGTGGTGGTCAACGTCAACCCGTTGTACACCTCCCATGAGCTCAGGCACCTGCTCAAGGACAGCGGCGCCGAGACCGTGGTGATCTTCGAAAATTTCGCCCACACCCTGGAAAAAGTCATGCAGGGCAGCAGTGTCAAACGCGTGGTGGTGGCAGCCATCGGTGATCTGCTCGGCACCTTCAAGGGCGCGGCGATGAACTTCATCCTGCGCCGTGTGCAGCAGCAGGTGCCGGTGTTCAACCTAAGTGGTTCGGTGCGTTTCAACCAGGTGCTGAAACAGGGGCGGGCGCTCAATCACCTGCCGGTGCCGATGCAACGCGATGACCTGGCCTTTCTGCAGTACACCGGCGGCACCACGGGCGACGCCAAGGGTGTAATGCTCAGCCACCGCAATATCATCGCCAACCTGTTGCAGGCCAAGGCCTGGGTCGGCGACCAGTTGGACCCGGCGCAACAGCAGAGCAACGTGACGCTGCTACCGCTGTACCACATCTTTTCCCTGACGGTGAACTGCCTGATGTTCATGTGCCTGGGCGGGCGCAATATCCTGATCGCCAACCCACGGGACGTGAAGCGTGTGCAGATGATCCTGCGCAAGGAACGCTTCAACGGGATCGCCGGGGTGAACACGCTGTTCAACGGTTTGCTGGAGAACAAGGACTTCTGCGCGCGGGATTTTTCCGCCCTGCGCCTGGTGATCGCCGGCGGCATGGCCACCCACACCGCGGTGGCCAAGCGCTGGAAGGACGTCACCGGGCTGCCGATCATCGAGGGCTACGGCCTCACCGAATGCTCGCCGGTGGTGAGCATCAGCCCCATCGATATTTCGCGCATGCGCGAGATGGAATTCACCGGCAGCATCGGCGTGCCGCTGCCGTCGACCTGGGTGCGGTTCGTGCGGGCAGACGGCGAGATTGCCGAAATTGGCGAGCAGGGCGAACTGCAAGTGCGCGGCCCGCAGGTGATGCAGGGTTACTGGAAGCGGCCCAAAGAAACGGCGGAGGTATTGGACGCGCAGGGGTGGTTGTCGACCGGCGATATCGGGGTGATGGATGAGCGCGGGTATATCCGTCTGGTGGATCGCAAGAAGGACATGATTCTGGTCTCGGGTTTCAATGTGTACCCCAACGAGATCGAAGACGTGGTGGCGATGCATCCCGGCGTGGCTGAAGTGGCGGCCATCGGGGTGGAGGATGGGGTGACCGGGGAGAGGGTGAAGATTATTGTGGTGCGCAAGGATCCCAGCTTGAGCCAGGCGCAGATTCTTGCGCACTGTCGGGAGTATTTGACGGGGTACAAGGTGCCCAGGTATGTGGAGTTTCGCAGTACGGAGTTGCCCAAGACTACGGTGGGGAAGGTGTTGCGCAGGGCTTTGCGGTGAGCTTTTTGGCTGGGTTTACGGGCGGGGCATATCCGTTATTTAGGTGATGGCGGCTGGCGGTTCCGCCCTTACGGCGGGTCACTTTTGGAAGGACCGGAAGCCGGCCCGGCGTCCTGCCGGCTTACCCACGCTCCAAAGCCTGCAGCGCGGCGGCCTTAGAGCCGACCGGGATTGTCTGCCGTACGCTGTACAACATGTGGGAGGGGGCTTGCTCCCGATGAGGGTGGGTCAGTCAGCTTATGTGTAGCTGACCCACTGCTATCGGGAGCAAGCCCCCTCCCACATTTGGATCTCCATTTGTCTGAATGGATATCACACTGCTCTGCTCTGGCTTTTGATCTGCTTTGCTTTGGCTTTTGATCTCAAGCGCCCCGTCAACCACGCTGGCCGCACGCAGGCTTGAATCCGTGGGTAACCCGGCAGGACGCCGGGTTAGCCGCGCTGGGCCAGGGATGGCCCATCGCGGCGGCCCACGGATTCAAGCCTGCGTGCGGGCACACCGAGCATTAGCGAGGTGCCGAGTGGTGGGGCAAGAGCCCTTTGGTTACTTTGGGGCTCTTTTCCAAAGTGACCCGCCGTAAGGGCGGAACCATAATCAGCCATTACCCAAATAACGAATATGTACCCCATAAAACCCCAAAAAAAGGGCTCAACCCACATAAGCCCCCGGATTCACCAAATTCAAAGGCCGCTCCCCGCCCAACGCCGCCAGCAGATTATCAACCGCACACCTGGCCATTGCCTCCCGCGTTTCATGAGTCGCCGAACCAATATGCGGCGTCGCCACCACATTATTCAACCGCAGCAACGGCGAAGCATGCTCCAGCGGCTCACGTTCAAACACATCCAGTCCCGCCGCACGAATCGTGCGCTGTTGCAACGCATCCACCAGCGCCGCCTCGTCCACCACCTTGCCCCGCGAGATATTGATAAAGATCGTCTCCGGCCCCATCAGCGCAAACTCGCGTGCGCCGATCAGCTTTTCCGTCTGCGCTGTCAGCGGCAACGTGAGGCACACAAAGTCAGCCTGTTGCAGCAGGTCGTCCAGGCTGCGGTACTGCGCAGCAAAACGCGCGTCCACCGCAGGTTTTGGCGAATGACTGTGGTAGATCACCGGCATGCCAAAGCCGAAATGCCCGCGTTGGGCCAGGGCTTCGCCGATGCGGCCCATGCCGACGATGCCCAGGGTCTTGCCGTGCACGTCGCTGCCAAAATGCGCGGGGCCGATGTTTTTGTGCCATTGACCGGCGCGCACCATGTCGGCCAGTTCCACCACCCGGCGGGCGGTGGCGAGGATCAGCGCAAAACCGTTGTCGGCGGTGGTTTCGGTGAGTACGTCCGGGGTATTGCTGAGCAGGATGCGGCGTCGGGTGAGGTAGTCGATGTCGTAGTTATCGACGCCCACCGAGACGCTGGCCACGGCCTCGAGTTTGGGCGCCAGGTCGAGCAGTTCGGCGTCCAGGCGCAGGCTCGCGCCGAGCAGGCCGTGGGCGCCGGGCAGGGCGTCGCGCAGTTTGGCCAGGCCGGCTTCGTCAAGGGCATCGATCAGGGTCACGTCTGCGTGTTCGTGCAGGCGCGCCATCAGCGGCGCGGAGAGTTTTTTGTACAGCACGACGGATTTTTTCATGAGGTCTTTACCTTCAGCTCCAGAGTAGGTGAGGACGCGCGGTCGCTGGCGCCGGGCTTGAGGAAAATGGTCAGCACCACTGACAGCATCAACGCACCGCTCATCAGCAGGTAGGAAGTGCCCGGCGAACCGGTGCTGCTGTTGAGGTAGCCCACCAGGTACGAGCCGCCGAACGAGCCGAGGGCGCCCATGCTGTTGATCAGTGCCATGGCGCCGCCGGCGACGTTGGCCGGGAGAATTTCCGGCACGATGGCAAAAAACGGCCCATAGGGCGCATACATACAGGCCCCGGCAATCACCAGCAGGGTGTAGGACCACCAGAAGTGTTCGGCGCCCAGCGCGTAGGAGGCATAGAAGGCGATGGAGGCAATCAGCAGCGGCGGCCACACGAAGCGTTTGCGCTTTTGCAGTTTGTCCGAGCCCCACGACACCACGAGCATGGCGATCACCGCCGCCAGGTATGGCAGCGCTGACAGCCAGCCGGCCTCGACCATGTCCATTTGCAGACCTTTCTTGAGGATCGACGGCAACCACAACACAAAGCCGTACACGCCGATGCTCCAGCAGAAAAACTGCAGCGCGAGAATGATTACCTTGGGCGAGCGAAACGCTTCGGCGTAGTTTTTTACGGCCTTGATGCCCACCTGTTCGGCGGCGAGGGCGCTTTCCAGGCTGTGTTTTTCGCTGTCGCTGAGCCATTTGGCGTCCTTGGGGCGCTCGTCGGCGAGTTTCCACCAGATAAACGCCCACAGCACCGCCGGCAGGCCTTCGATGATGAACATCCAGCGCCAGCTGAAATGCTGCACCAGGTAGCCGGATACCACCGACATCCACAGCATGGTCACCGGGTTGCCGAGGATCAGGAAGGTGTTGGCCCGCGAACGTTCGGCACGGGTGAACCAATGGCACAGGTACACCAGCATCGCCGGCATCACTGCGGCTTCGACCACGCCGAGCATGAAGCGAATCACGATCAGCATGTAGGCGTTGGACACCACGCCGGTGAGGGTGGCGAGGCCGCCCCAGAGGATCAGGCTGACGAAAATCAGTTTTTTGACGCTGCGTTTCTGCGCGTAGATCGCCCCCGGCACCTGGAAGAAGAAATAGCCAAGGAAAAACAGCGCACCGAGCAGCGATGACATGCCCGGCGTGATCATCAGGTCTTCGGCCATGCCTGAGGCGGCGGCGAAGCCGTAGTTGGCGCGGTCCAGGTAGGCCAGGCTGTAGGTGATGAACACGATGGGCATGATGTACCACCAGCGGCGGGTGGCGAGTTTCACGGTTTCCATAAGGTTGCTCCTGAGCTTGTTGTAGTTGTGGCAACAGGGAATGGGTTATGCGACGGATCGGGTGGTCAATTCAGCACGGGTCGGCAGGCCCTCCATGTCGCCGCGACTTTGCACGGCGCGGCTGCCGATCCAGTTGCCGCGCTGCACCGCTTCGGGGAAGCTCAGGTTTTCCAGCAGGGCGCTGATCATGCCGACCGCGAAGCCGTCGCCGGCACCGACGGTGTCGACCACTTTGTCCACCGGCACGGCGGCGATAAATCCCTGGTCCATCTGGGTGCGGAAATAGGCGCCGTCCGCGCCGAGCTTGATGGCCACGGCTTCGGCGCCCTGGTCCAGGTAGAACGCGGCGATATCGGCCGGGTCATCCAGCCCGGTGAGCAGGCGCCCTTCGTTCAGGCCCGGCAGTACCCAGTGGGCGAGGGCGGCGAGGGCGTTGATTTCGCGGATCATCTGTTGCTGACTGGCCCACAATGCCGGGCGCAGGTTGGGGTCGAACGACACACTGCGTCCGGCCTTGCGCATCTGCGTCATCAACTCGAAGGACAGCGCGCGCGTAGCGTCGGACAACGCCGGCGGGATCCCGGTGGCATGCAGATGGCGCGCCTGCAGCAGCGCCGGGTTCAGCGAGTCGACGGACAAATGGCTGGCCGCCGAGCCCTTGCGGAAATACTCCACCTGAGGATCGTTGCCCGTCTCTTCGCGGGACTTGAACTGAAAGCCCGTAGGGTGCAGCGGGTCGACCGCCACATGCCGACAGTCCAGCCCTTCGTTTTGCAAGGTGTCGACCACAAAGCGGCCGAGGGAGTCGTTGCCCACCCGGCTCAGCCAGGCGACCTTGAAACCCAGGCGCGACAAACCGATGGCGACGTTGCTGTCGGCCCCGGCAATGCGTTTGTGAAATTGCATGACCTGGGCCAGATCACCGGTTTGCTCGGCGACCAGCATCGCCATGGTTTCGCCGAACGAAAGGATATCGATCTCAGGCATGGGCACTCTCCGCGCGAGGTTGGCCAAGGCAGGCGAGGGCGGCGACCTGGCGGGCAGTGACCTCGACCAAATCGTCGCCCTGCAACGGAAACTCCACCGCCCGGGTAATACCTTGGTTCATGTGTTTGAGTAATTGTTCCCACAGGTGCAGGTCGGTGGCACTGGGCGGCAGTGCGACCAGCTTGCCGTCCGCACGCCGGGCCACGGCCTTGCAATGCAGGTAATCCACGTGCCTGCCCAGCAGGCGCGCGGCCGTGAGGGACGACTGGTCCTGCCAGTGCCAGTTGCCGATATCGAAGGTCATCTTCACTGGCAGGCCAAGGCGCTCGACCTCGCTGAAAAAACGCTGCATCGGTTCGATCCGCCCGCCATGCAGGGTCTGGTCGTTTTCCACCAGCAACTGCACCGCGTGCCGGTTGAGCAGGGCGTGCAGGCTTTGCAGGTCGTTGGTGTCGGTGAAGTAGCCGAGGGAGACTTTCAGCCAGCGCGCGCCAAAGGCCTGGGCACGGTCCAGGGTGGCGGCGAGTTCCGCATTCGGCTGGGCGCGGCCGGCCACCCACAGCTCCAGCGGTGAAGAAAATACCGCTTCGAGGCCATGACTGGCAGCGGCCCGGGCCAGCTGGGCGGGTTGCTCGGTGGTCAGCAATTCTTCGCGCCACTCGATGCGTTGCGCGCCGGCAGACGCCAGTAGTTGGACGAAACTCAATTGGCCCTGCTGGCGAACCAGATCGGCGCCGTAGCTGGAAAGGCTGATGGAAACGGGGTAGTTATGCATTGTTGTGTACCTCTGAAACCGGTTTCATTTTTATACGCAAACAAATGTGGGAGCTGGCTTGCCTGCGGTAGCGGTGGGTCAGTCGACTACTGCTTCGTCTGATAAACCGTCATCGCAGGCAAGCCAGCTCCCACAGGTAATTGGGTGGAGCCTCGGATAATCAGTTGCGGCAAAAAATCCAGCGTGCGCGTCGGCGCGTCATCACCGCGCAGGCGTTTGAGCAGGCAATCGAAGGCGCTGGCGCCAATCGCTTCGGTCGGCTGGGCGAGGGCAGTAATGCCGTTGCCCACCAGTGGATACCAGTCCAGGTCATCCAGAGCGATCAGGCCGACTTCCTCAAACAACGTGCAACCCAGGGCCTTGAGCGCGCGCGTACAGGCCAGCGCGGCAATGCCGTTGGCGCAGAACAGCGCCTTGGGGCCAGGGTTGGCAAGAAAGGTGTGCAAGTGCTTTTCCAGCGCACTATCCAGCTCCAATACCGCGCCGGTCAAACCAGGGCGGGCGGCGATTTCGGCCTTGAAACTGGTCTGGCGTTCCAAGCGGGAACTGGTGCCGTCGGCGGCTTCGCTCACCAGCAACACATTGAGATAACCCTGCTGTTGCAGATGCTCGACGGCGATGCGCACGGCTGCGGCGTTATCCAGCCCTACCAGGTCGCTATGCAGCGGCTCAACCTTGCGGTCAACCAGCACCAACGGCATTTCCTGTTGCAGTTCCAGCAATTGATCAAGGTGATGGCCGAGGGTATTCACGATCAACCCTTCGATGTTGTACGAGCGCAGCGCGGCGAGGTGCTGACGCTCCTGCTCGTCGCAACGGTCGGTGTTGCACACCACCAGGCTGTAGCCATGCTGGCGGCAGGCAGTCTCGACGCCATGCATCACGGCAATCGAATAGGGGTTGCGGATATCGGCCACCAGCATGCCGATCAGGCGCGTGCGGCCACGCTTCAATCCACGTGCCATCTGGTTGGGGCGGTAGCCGAGTTCGCTGATGGCCTGTTCGATGCGCAGGGCAATGGCATCGGAGAGCAGGGCGCGGTCGTCGCCGATAAAGCGTGACACGCTGGCTTTGGAGACGCCTGCGCGCTGGGCCACGTCAAGCATGGTCACGCGGCTGCGCTGGGCGGAGGAAAAGGAAGTCACGATAGCGGCCTTTCTTATTGGAGTGTGCGGTTCCCGCGTGGGCATGCGAACGATGAAACCGGTTTCATAAAATGCCAGGCTGCCGGGTTCCGTCAAGGACTATTTGGAAATGCTCGCTGCGCCGAGCTGGAAAAAACCGACGAATGGATGGGGCCACCTGTTAGTTATGACAGTATCCGGGTACGGGCTTTCAGCGTTTAATTTTTCCTACAGCAGCCAGGAAGTGCTCTTCCCCTGACATGCGGTGGCGAAACTAATCCCGAGGCCTGGAACATGACCATTATCGTAAAGCCCTATTCGCGTCGTTCCGGGCTGACCGCGAGGATCGCCGTCACCTCAACTGGCCTGGACCCGCTAACGGTACCGGGCGTCAATACCGCAGACGGCAGAGGCGTGGTTGCGCAAAACTTGTTGCTGGCTCCGCTGAAGCTGCAAATCCCCGCCTGGCAACCCATTCCGGACGCGGTGGATGATCCCATGCATACCTGCGAGGTCTGGTGGGAGAGCGATGATGGCGTCAGGCTTCTCGACCGGTTTTACGTGGGCGCGCCACCGCCGGACATGCCCGCGTTTTACGAACGTGAAATCAGCCTGCTCAACCTGCGCAGCCGCACTCGGGTCGCTCACCTTTATTACAGCGTTCGCAACGGCAGCGGGCAGACGTTCAGCAATCCCAAAGTGACGATCACCATTGACCTGGAGCGCCCGACACTGCTGCGCCCAACCGACAGGCTGGAGTTTCAGGTGCCTCCCGTGCCGGTGCTTGATGAGCAATATGTGCTCGACCATCAACCCACGGTCTTCAAGCTTCCGGCTTATAACATCGAGGCGCCCGGGGATCGGGTCGAGATCTATTTATCCAATTCGAGCACCCCTCCGGTGGCGCAGGCAGACGGAGGCTCGCCAGTGAATTTCGGCACTGTCCCGCGCACGGCCACGCTGAATGCTGATGCTTTTCGAGATCTGAATAATGGCCAGGCTTATGCGTTCTTTCGAATTTTCGACGAGGCCGGCAATTTCAGCGAGATGAGTGCGGGCCTGCCTTTTGTGATGGGGATTGGCTTGCCGGCGCCAAGCATTCGTCCTCCTGCCTATGACGATCGGTTGATCAAGCGTGATGACGCGCGTGCGGGCGTGTTCGTTCGTATCGACTATCCCGGATGGTCGGCAGCCGCCGGGCATCAAGTGATCGTGTACTGGGATGATCGGCCAACGAACGCGCAAGGGGTGTCCCGGCTGCCTTTCGAGGTTGAAATTCCGTGGCCCGTTCTAAGAGGACCCAAACCTGCGTTGGCGGCAGAAACTGTGCAAGTGCGTTACGAGGTGATCGGCCTCAATCTTTCGCCGACACCGTCAGCGCCCCTCGCGGTCAATGTCAACCTGACGATTGCCGGGCAGGATCACGCCAATGCGCCCGCGTTGCTCAACCCGACGCTGGCGCCGGTGGAGGTGGTGGGGCGCACCGGCACCAATCTGCTGGTCAACGACGACAGGGGCTACCCCATTCGTGTGCGCGTGCGTCTGTTTGATACGCCGCGACCAGGGGACACACTGCAGCTGTTCTGGAATGGCGACGGTCCGGTGGCCACTTATTCGGTAAGGGCGGGCGATGTAGCCGGTAGCTGGGTGAATTTTTCCGATGTGCCGGCTGCCGTGCTCGATAGCACCACCGTGACCGCGCACGCGGTGCATTACATCACCAGCAACGGTGTTAACGAGCAACGTTCCCCGGTGACCACGGTGAATGTGAGGTTCGTACCGTTGCCTGCACCGGTGGTGCAACACACGTTAACCAATGGTTATTTGACCTGTCGCTCGCAAACCCAACCGGTGAATGGGGTGGCGTGGTCGATGTTGGCCAATGGGGTGCGCTGGTTTATCGCCGCGCACACCGGCCTGCGGGTGGGCGACACGATAAGGTTCAAGTGGCAAGGGTTTAACGAGAATAACTGGAGCACCCAGAATTCGAATGTTGTATTCGAGCGGTCATTGCGTTGGGAACCTGAATACGCTGCCGCAGGAACAACGATCGTCGTGGACGCCTACGACACGGCGTTGTACCCCTTGCGTAATTTCAAATCCGCTACCGGCAGTTATGAGGTATGGCGTGACGGAGTGAAAGTGGGCGCGTCCGCGCCCGGGTTGGTGCGAGTTGATTTGACTTACTCCACCGGTTGTTACTGCACGCCTCGCGGAGTTGTGTGCGGTTGAACGAAGTTGTTTTCGCCTTCCGTAATCAGGTGAGTTGTTGTGGTGTTGTTTGCAGGCTTTAAAAAATTCGTGGTTGATGAACCCATCAGGTTCATTCAATTAACGAGGCGTGTCCTGATGTTCAGTGGCTTACTGTCCGGAGCAAGATAATGGAATCTACAAACAGAGAAATCATTGACAACTTTGTACCCAAATTACCTACCGATTACACGCCTCAGCGATTTGACATCGCAGCGCTTGAAGATCAGGTGCCTGGTTATACCGGCTTGCTTTCACGCACGGGCTCAAAGAAGCAACGGACTAACTACAATATTCCCCTGTGGATCGGTGCCAGTACCGACTCGCTCCAGCCCGATATCGTCACCGTAGAGATTGCTCCCTATCTTGATCTGAGCGGCCTGGACTCAACTGCTGAAGATGCCTATTTCGCTAGCAACAGCAGCAGATTTCAACTTTCTCTGAGCAATCAGCCTGACCCTGTGCCGTTGCCGATACCACAGTCCTATCGTGGCCCCGGCTTGTATTTGATCAGGTACAGGGTGTTCGTCGCGGACTCGGGAGTGGATAACTATTCGGTCGCGCAACTCCTGGTCGTTGATGAGACGTCTCCTTACGACGGCCCCCGCGTCAAGCCTCCCGCACCACAGCCGCCTGCGGGTATGACCGGACCGCTGGATCGCGCGTTTATCGCCAGCCAGCCAAACCAGACGGTAAACCTTCCGATTCCATACAGCGCGCTGGACGGGCTGTCTCCGGACGATACCGTTGAAATGTTTTTTGGCTCTTCGGACAGACCCTACGTGTTCACGCCTGCCCCAGGCACCGACACGAAATATCGCCTGGATCCGGCCTTGCCACCGTCTATCCCACTGCCGCTGTGGGTGGTTGAGGCTGAAAAGAAAGGGAATTACACAGTTCGCTACGTCATATCCGACGTTGCCGGCAATCCCTCTGAAATATCCTACAGCCTTGACCTTGAAGACTTGGTTGAGGCTCCCGCACCTTCAGACTTCCTGACACCGCAGGTCGAACTCGCCGCCCCGGGTGACGGTTTAATTAACATCAAAGACGTGGCTGATGCGAACGGTGTCAGGGTGCTGATTCCGGCCTACCTGAACGTTGTGCGTCCGACAGACCAACTGGTCGTCACGCTCTCCTCGTCGTTTGGGTCAATTCCCATAACCGTACCGGTGGGCAACACGCCCTTTGCGATTCCGGTTACATTCACGCCCGCCAACATGGATACGCTGTACGGGCCTCGAGCGGCGGGCAAGAGCCGGGTGCCAGTGACGGCATCCTACCAGGTAAGACGCGGGACCAGCATCTATCCGACCGCGCCGTTAAGCACTCCATTCGATCTGGACCTGTCGGTGGTGGGGCCAGACCCCACGCCGCCAGGGGACGTCAACACCAACCTGCCGCCAGTCGTGGTTCAGGCGATACGTGCCGGTGGTACATTCGGGCCACCCGATCACCTGGAGGCGGCCGACGTGAATCTGCCTGCCAGAGCGCTGGTGCCATTGTGGACGGCGGCGGTGCTCCCCCAGGATTCGTTGCCTTTCACGGTGACGTTGAATTACGGTGGTCGGCTGTATCCGCAGACCGTCACGGCCATTCCTCCGTCTGGGGCCATCGAATTCCAGATTCCCTTCGCCGATATCAGGACGTTGGGCGGTCCTACCCAGCCGGCGTCTTACACCCTCACCTCGCTTGCCAGTGCAAACCCGCAGACGTCGCCCCCTACACTGGTCAGGGTAGACTCCGTGATTCTGCAAATGAGCGCACCGAGGGTGCTTAACAACACCGGAACGCTCAACTGCGACAGCCTGCGACCCATTAACAGTGGCAACCTCGTCGTGCATATTCCCGGTTCGGAATATTTGACGGCAGGGCAGTTCGTCAGTGTGACGTTCGCCGGTTATCAAAACAACACCAGTTCGGGGGCTGCGGTGGTTACTGAAGTTCGAACTTTCTCGGTGCCGGATGATGTGGCGGCCCGTAATGGTTTCGATGTGACGTTCCCTGCAAACTCTACGCTTCTGTTTAATCCAATTAACGCCAATAGGTCGTTGTTGACCAGTGGTTCTGCAACGGTCACTACCAGCACGCTGTACCTTGGCTCGACAGTGTCCTCGCTTCCCGCAACTTATCGTGTTCGAGGGTTCAGGCCTGCCACCAGTAGCGCCAACTACTGTGCCGGGGGGGCAGTGCCCACGTAATTGAAGTTCAAGCGTAGATGCCAAAGAGGGTCGTCACCCTCTTTGGTGTTTTCCCCATTTATTATTATTTATTGTGCAACGGTACCGCTGCAATTGCGCCTACGTATCTGGCTGCGTATTCAACTGAATTGTTCGGAAATGTCCTACAGATTTCGGGCTTGCACTGATCAATCATGGCGCCGCTTGATTGGCTGGGTCTCAAATGGTTTAGAACCCGCCCTATCGTTTCGTGCAGGAACTAGAGGTTCACTATATGTCGGCAGTCTTTAACTTCAAACCCACCCCCCTGAGCGTTGCGTTGACGGCCCCAGCCATTGCGTTATTGCTTTTGGCAGCGCCCAATGCTCACGCGCGAACCATAGTTACACTCCCAAATACCTCGATATCGAGCACGACGCGTGTTGATGATTATTCGCTGAACCCAGCCTCAAGCTTGATTGCCCACGGCGCCATCACCAATCAGATTGTGATGAGCGGTGCAGGCCTGACGGCAGAGGCAGGTAGCAGGACGTTGGATATTGATGCAAGGCAGCAGTCGACTGTGGTCATCGATGGCTCACAAGTGACTGCCCGTTCCATGATAAACCAGGCCATTCTGGTTACCGGCAACAGCAGCCTGCTGGTGACCAATAACAGTACGGTTACAAACTCTACCGGTTGGGGTGTGTCCGTCACCCGGACGACAGGGGGAGTAGACGGTTCAAGGGCCACGGTGAAAGACAGCAGCGTCACCGGCTCGACCCGTGGTATTTCGTCTGCCGGCTACGGCGTGGTGAACCTGGATAATGCGCGTGTCGAAGCCACGGCCGCGACGGGTGTCGGTTTGGTGCTGCTCAACGCCGACGCTGCGGCGCGCAACAACAGCCGTATCATCGGCGGCGTCAATGGCGTCAACATGCGCACCGACGCCACACTGACCCGCACCAACTCGTTGATCCTCGATAATTCCGTGGTCCAGGGCAAGACCGGCGCGGCCATCCTGGTGAACCCGCCCGTTGGCAATGGCACCCATGCCGATATTCAAGTGCTTAACGGTTCGAACCTGCTCAGCGGCAATGGCGACCTGCTTCAGGTAGCCAATAACTCCACCGCGAACATGAACGTCGACAACAGCAGCCTGTTCGGTGATGTGCGCATTGGCGCGGGCAGTACGGGCACTGTGCAACTCAATAACAACGCGTCGCTGACCGGCCAGCTGTTCAACGTCAAGCAACTGGATGTCAACAGCAATGCCCAGTGGGTGCTGGTGGGTGACAGCCAGGTCAACGCGCTGAAAATGGGGGGCGGTAATGTAGTGTTTGGCGACCCCGCGCAATACGTCCAGTTGAACACCAACAGCCTGACCGGTAACGGCACCTTCAAGATGCACACCAACTTCAACACCGGCGATACCGACCTGTTGAATGTCAACGGCAACGCCGAAGGTAATCACCAACTGCTGGTGGGCGCCAGTGGCTCGGAATTGGCTACCGGCAACGCAATCAAGGTCGTGCACACCGAAAGTGGTGGTGCCAGGTTCGGCCTGGTAGGCGATACCGTCGACGTCGGTGCGTTCGAATACGGGCTCAAGCAGGAAGGCACCGACTGGTTCCTGGACACCGAGAAGCGGGGCACCAGTACCAGCGCCAAGGCCGTATTGGCGCTTGCCAACGCGGCACCGGTCGTACTGCGTGGCGAGGAAAGCATCCTGCGCACACGCATGGGTGAAGTCCGCTTCGGTGAAGGCAAAAGCCAGGGCCTGTGGATGCGCGGTTACGGTAACAAGATTGACGTAGCGGCCAACAGCAACGGCGTCGGCTACTCCCAGAATCAGGCAGGCCTGAGCCTGGGTGCAGACTGGGCGATGGATGAGCTGTGGACACTGGGTGTGATGGGTGGTTACAGCAACTCAAACCTGGGCCTGAGTCGCGGCAGCAGCGGTATGGTCAACAGCTACTACGCCGGTCTCTACGGTATTTTTCGTGATGACGAGAGCGGGGTGTATGTGGACCTGACGGCCAAGGTCAACCGACTGAACGGCCAGAGCCAGGTCAACATGAGTGACGGTCAGCGCGCCAAAGGCAAATACTCGCAGGACGCGGTAAGTGCTTCGGTTGAAGTCGGCAAGAACATCAAGCTCGATGACGACGGTTTGTATCTTGAACCCTTCGCGCAGTTGTCCGTCGCCGCTGTTGGCGGTTCCAACTACACCATGGACAACGGTCTGAAGGCGAAGAGCGATCGTGCCACGTCGGCCATCGGCAAGGTGGGCATGACCGCCGGTAAAAATATCCAGCTCGACAGCGGCGGCGTCCTGCAGCCGTACCTGCGTGCGGCGGTGGCACGTGATTTCAGCCCGGACAACAAGGTCTATATCAACGACCAGGCCTTTAAAAACAACCTGTCGGGCGGCAGTTACGAGGTCGCGGGCGGCATGGCGGTGTCGTTGTCGCCAAGCCTGAGCGTGCATGCTGAAGCCACGCACATGAAAGGCAAGGCCTACGATCAGCCGTGGGGCGCCACGGTAGGCGTGCAGTACGCTTTCTAAGGGACTCACGCATGCGAAAAGGGGAAGCTCAGGCTTCCCCTTTTTGCGTTTTAACCGAACAACCCTGCAGCAATATTGATCGAAAAACCCAGAATCGCCGTATTGAACAGAAAGCCGATCAGCGATTGCCCCAGCACCACCTTGCGCAGGCTGCGCGTGGCCACGCCCACATCCGAGGTCTGCACCGCCACGCCGATGGTGAACGAGAAATACAGAAAGTCCCAGTAATTGGGCGTACGCAACCCTTCGGCAAAGCGCAGCGCGGGCTCGTCGCCCTCCCAGGTGTAAAAGAGGCGGGCGTAATGCACGCTGAAGATCACCCCGATCAGTAGCCACGAACCGATCACCGTCATCCCGGTGAAACCGTAGTGCAGCAGGCGCGCGGTGCTGTCCAGGTCCTTGATGCCCACCAGATTCAGGGTGATGGTCGCCAGGCTGGCAATCGCGGCGATGCACACCACGAACAGCACCAGCCCGGCGTTCTCGTCTTCGATCTCGGCGATGCGTTTTACGTCGTCGGCGCGCGAGCGGCTGGTCAGCCACAGCATCAGCAGCAGATAGGTCCAGACGCCGGCGTTCCAGCCGATCAGGATTTTGCCGATCAGCGTATCGGCCGGAGCCAGGATGCCGACGGCAACGCCGAGGACGGCGGCGCAGGAAAGGCGAGGGTGGGTGCGGGCAAGGAAGGCCATGGGTGCTCACAACAGGGTAGTTGAGAGCACCATAGCCTATTCGGTTGCACTTGATCATGAACTCGACAGCGAACACCGGGGTGTCGATCAGTCGGGCGTGTGCCGCTTGCGTACCAGCTTCATCACCACCACAAAAAACACCGGCACAAACACCACCGCCAGTGTCGCCGTGATCATCCCGCCAATCACCCCCGTGCCAATCGCCTGCTGGCTCGCCGAACTGGCGCCGGTGGCGATTGCCAGCGGCACCACGCCGAGGATGAACGCCAGCGAAGTCATGATGATCGGCCGCAACCTCAGCCGCGCGGCCTTGAGCGTCGCGCTGATCAGGTCTTCGCCCTGGTCATACAGGTCCTTGGCGAATTCGATGATCAGAATCGCGTTCTTCGCCGACAGGCCGATGATGGTGATCAGGCCAACCTTGAAGAACACATCGTTGGGCATGCCGCGCAAGGTCACCGCCAGCACTGCGCCGAGCACGCCCAGCGGCACCACCAGCAGCACCGATGT
Organism: Pseudomonas sp. Leaf59; assembly: GCF_920984685.1. Taxonomy (NCBI): domain Bacteria; kingdom Pseudomonadati; phylum Pseudomonadota; class Gammaproteobacteria; order Pseudomonadales; family Pseudomonadaceae; genus Pseudomonas; species Pseudomonas sp. Leaf59. Next base: position 54,950 of record NZ_CAKLBR010000027.1, read on the forward strand.
CGGGATCGACCAGCTTTCATACAAGGCTGCCAGGCACAGGAACACGATCAGCAGCGACAGGCCCAGCAGGATCGGCGCCTGGGAGCCGGACAAGCGCTCCTGCAACGACAGGCCGGTCCATTCCTGGCCCAGGCCGGCGGGCAACTGGCTGACCAGGCGCTGGATTTCCGCCATCGCCTCGCCGGTGCTGTGCCCCGGTGCGGCTTCGCCGGTGATCGCGATAGCGGGGTAACCGTTGTAGCGGGTCAACTGCGCCGGGCCCTGGGTCCACCGGGCTTCGACAAACGCCGACAACGGCACCATCTTGCCGTCCTTGTTGCGCACGTTGATTTTCATCAAGTCCGCCACCTGGCTGCGCTGATCGCCTTCGGCCTGCACCACCACCCGCTGCATGCGGCCCTGGTTGGGGAAGTCGTTGACATACGCCGAACCGATCGCCGAGGACAACACATTGCCCACATCGGCAAACGATACCCCCAGCGCATTGGCCTGCTTGCGGTCCACTTCGAGCTGCACCTGCGGCGCCTCGGCCAGGGCGCTTTCACGCACGTTGGCCAGGATCGGGCTTTTTGCCGCCGCATTGAGCAGGTCGGTCCGCGCCGCCATCAACGCTGCGTGGCCGACGCCGCCACGGTCCTGCAGACGAAACTCGAAGCCGCTGGAGGTGCCCAGGCCGTCAACCGGCGGCGGCAGCACTGCGAAGGCAATCGCGTCCTTGAGGCCGCCAAAGGCCGCGTTGGCGCGATTGGCAATCGATGCCGCGGAGGCATCGGCGCCGCGGTCCGACCAATCCTTGAGCGTGGTAAACGCCAACGCCGCGTTTTGCCCTGAGCCGGAGAAACTGAAGCCCATGATCATGGTGGTATCGCCCACGCCGGTCTCGGTGGCGTTGTGTGCTTCGATCTGCTCGGCCACCTGCACCGTGCGGTTCTTGCTTGCGCCCGGCGGCAGTTGGATGTCGGTGATGGTGTAGCCCTGGTCCTCCACCGGCAGGAACGAGGAGGGCAGGCGCGTGAACATCCAGCCCAGGCCCACCAGCAACACCAGATAGATCAGCAGGTAACGCCCGCTGCGCTTGAGCGCATAGGTCACCCAGCCTTCGTAGCGGTCGGTGAGTTGTTCAAAACGTTTGTTGAACCAGCCGAAGAAACCGCCCTTGGCATGGTGCTCGCCCTTGGCGATCGGTTTGAGCAAGGTGGCGCAGAGGGCCGGGGTCAAGGTCAGCGCCAGGAACGCCGAGAACAGGATCGAGGTGGCCATCGACAGCGAGAACTGCTGGTAGATCACCCCCACCGAGCCTTTCATGAAGGCCATCGGCAGGAACACCGCCACCAGCACCAGGGTGATGCCGATGATGGCGCCGGTGATCTGGCCCATGGCTTTTTTCGTCGCGTCCTTGGGCGACAGGCCTTCGCTGACCATGATGCGCTCGACGTTCTCCACCACCACAATCGCATCGTCCACCAGGATGCCAATCGCCAGCACCATGCCGAACATGGTCAGCACGTTGATCGAGAAGCCCAGCACCAGCATGGTGGCGAAGGTGCCCATCAAGGCAATCGGTACCACCAGGGTGGGGATCAGCGTGTAGCGCACGTTCTGCAGGAACAGAAACATCACCGCAAACACCAGCGCCATGGCTTCGAGCAGGGTGTAGACCACTTTGGTGATCGAGACCTTGACGAACGGCGAGGTGTCGTACGGGATCTTGTATTCCACATTGGCCGGGAAATAGCGCGACAGCTCGTCCATCTTGGCGCGCACCAGGGTCGCGGTGTTCAACGAGTTGGCGCCCGGCGACAGTTGCACACTCACGGCGGTGGACGGCTTGCCGTTCAGGCGCGTGGAGAACTGGTATTCCTGGCTGCCGACTTCCACCCGCGCCACATCGCCGACACGTACGGTGGAACCGTCCGGGTTGGCCTTGAGCACGATGTCGGCGAATTCCTGCGGCGTCGACAGCTGGCCCTTGACCAGAATCGCTGCGGTGATTTCCTGGGTGTTGGTGCCCGGCAGGTCGCCGATGCTGCCGGGGGCAACCTGGGCGTTCTGCGCGGCAATCGCGGCGTTGACGTCGGCCGGCGTGAGGTTGAAGCCGATCAGTTTCTGCGGGTCGATCCAGATGCGCATCGCCCGTTCCGAGCCATACAGCTGCGCCTTGCCCACGCCGTCCAGGCGCTTGAGCTCGTTCATCACGTTGCGCGCCAGGTAATCGCTGAGCGCGGTGTCATCGAGCTTGCCGTCATTGGAGGTCAGGGTCACCAGCAGCAGGAAGCCGGCGGAGACTTTCTGCACCTGCAGGCCTTGCTGGGTAACGGCCTGGGGCAGGCGCGGCTCTACCGCTTTGAGGCGGTTTTGCACATCCACCTGGGCCATCTCGGGGTTGGTGCCCGGCTGAAAGGTGGCGGTAATGGTGGCCGAGCCCAGGCTGCTCTGGGATTCGAAATACAGCAGGTGGTCGGTGCCGTTGAGCTCCTGCTCGATCAGGCTGACCACGCTCTGGTCCAGGGTCTGGGCCGAGGCGCCCGGGTACACCGCGTAGATTTCGACTTTCGGCGGCGCGACGTCAGGGTACTGCGCCACCGGCAACTGCGGGATGGCCAGCGCACCGGCCAGCAGGATAAACAGGGCCACCACCCAGGCGAACACCGGGCGGTCGATAAAGAACTGCGGCATGGCGGGTTATTCCTTCACGAGCGGGCTGGCGTCGACTTCAACGGTGTCACCGGGACGCGCGTGTTGCAGGCCTTCGACGACGATACGGTCGCCCGGCTTGAGGCCGCTGCTGACGATCCAGCGATCACCGATTACCGAGCCCAGCTCCACCGGCTGCTGGCTGACTTTCTGCTCGGCGTCCAGCAGCAGCACCATCGGGATACCGGCGCTGTCGCGGGTGATGGCGCGTTGCGGCACGCTGATGCCTTGCCGGTCGACGGCCTGTTCCAGGCGCACCCGCACAAAGCTGCCGGGCAGCAGGTCGAGGTCCGGGTTGGGGAACTCGCTGCGCAGGATGATTTGCCCGGTGCCGGGGTCGACGCTGATCTCGGCGAACAGCAATTTGCCCGGCAGCGGGTACAGGCTGCCGTCGTCCAGAATCAAGGTGGCCCTGGCCTGGTCCTGGCCGACCTGCTTGAGGCTGCCGGCGCGGAAGGCGCGGCGCAGGTCGTTGAGCTCGCGGGTGGACTGGGTGAGGTCGGCGTGAATCGGGTCCAGTTGCTGGATGGTCGCCAGCGGCGTGGCTTCGTTCTGGCCGACCAGCGCACCTTCGGTGACCAGCGCACGGCCGATGCGTCCGGAAATCGGTGCGGTGACGGTGGCATAGCCCAGGTTCAGGCGGGCGCGGTCGACGGCGGCTTTCTGCGCGGCAACCTCGGCGCTGGTCTGGCGCACGGCGGCGCGGGCATTGTCGTAGTCCTGGCCGCTGATCGCGTTGCCTTCCACCAGTTGGCTATAGCGCTGCGCTTGCAAGCGCGCCTGGAAGGCGTTGGCCTCAGCCTTGCTCAGGTTGGCCTGGGCGCTGTCGAGGTCGGCCTTGAACGGTGCCGGGTCGATGCGAAACAGCACATCGCCCTGTTTCACGTCATGGCCTTCCTTGAACACACGCTGCAGCACCACACCGGCCACCCGGGCGCGCACCTCGGCAATGCGCGGCGCGGCGATGCGCCCGCTCAGTTCGTTGGTGATGGACAGTGGCTTGGCCTGCAGGGTTTCGATGCGCACTTTGGCCAGGGGCATTTGCGGCGCCTTGGCCGTGGACTTTTCACAGGCGCTCAGCGCCAGTGTGAGTGCCAACAGGCAGAATGGCGCAAACAGATTCTTCGACATGCTCTTATCCCAATATTGACTGGCGCATCCTAAGGTCACCGGCGCCGTGGTGCTGTAAAGCTGTGTAGGTGGTGTGTGAAGAAATGTAAGGTGCAGCCCACTGTGGGCCGAGGGCGTATATCCTTGCACAATCCTGCAAAGCCGTACTATTTGGAAACATCTTGATGCCGAACATTCTGCTGGTGGAAGACGACGCCGCGCTCTCCGAGCTGATTGCCAGCTATCTGGAACGCAACGGCTATCAAGTCAGTGTGCTCAGCCGTGGCGATCAGGTGCGTGAACGGGCGCGCCTGAACCCGCCGGACCTGGTGATTCTCGACCTGATGCTGCCCGGCCTCGACGGCCTGCAGGTATGCCGCCTGCTGCGCGCCGACTCTGCGGGCCTGCCGATCCTGATGCTCACCGCCCGCGACGACAGCCACGACCAGGTGCTGGGCCTGGAGATGGGCGCCGACGACTACGTGACCAAACCCTGCGAGCCGCGCGTGTTGCTGGCGCGGGTGCGCACCCTGTTACGGCGCAGCAGTTTATCCGAACCGCAGGCGGCCAACGACCAGATCATCATGGGCAACCTGTGCATCGACCTGTCGGAGCGCACCGTCACCTGGCGCGAGCAGCCGGTGGAGTTGTCCAGCGGTGAATACAACCTGCTGGTGGTGCTGGCGCGCCATGCCGGCGAAGTGCTCAGCCGCGACCAGATCCTGCAGCGCCTGCGCGGCATCGAATTCAACGGCACCGACCGTTCGGTGGACGTGGCCATCTCCAAGCTGCGCCGCAAGTTCGACGATCATGCCGGCGAAGCCCGCAAGATCAAGACTGTGTGGGGCAAGGGCTACCTGTTCAGCCGCTCCGAGTGGGAATGCTGAGCCATGTTTCGTGTCCTGCTGCGCCTCTACCTCATCACCATCGTCACCTACAGTGCGGCGATCTATCTGATTCCCAAACTGACGGTGCAGTTGTTCGAGCATCGCTACCTGGATTACAACATCGAGCAGTCGCGCGGCCAGCAAAAGCTGATCGTCAAACAGTACCTGCGTGCACCGGTGGAGCGCTGGTCGCAGGTGACCGAACAATTGGACCGCGACTTTGCCCCGCAGAAAGTACATCTATTGCTGCGTAAGGACGCCAGCTTCACGCCGGCCGAAGAGAAGCTGCTGGAGCAGGGCAAACCGGTGGTCCGCCTGGGCGAATGGGGCTGGATGGGGGAAATCAGTTCGCCGATCAACGACCAGTTCGTGGTCAAGCTGACCATCCCCGACGACCCGCTGGACATCAACCTGTTGTACTGGTCGATGAACGTGCTGGTGGGCGGTGCGCTGCTGGCCTGCCTGCTGGTGTGGCTGCGTCCGCACTGGCGTGACCTGGAGCGTCTGAAAAACACCGCTGCGCAGTTGGGCATGGGCAACCTGTCTGAACGCACGCACATCCCGCCCAGTTCCAACATCGGCGGTCTGGCTGCGGTGTTCGACACCATGGCCGGTGACATCGAACGGCTGCTCAACCAGCAGCGCGACTTGCTCAACGCCGTCTCCCACGAGTTGCGCACGCCCTTGACCCGGCTGGATTTCGGCCTGGCGCTGGCATTGTCCGAAGACATGCCCCAGGCCGGGCGCGAGCGCCTGCAGGGGCTGGTCGCGCATATTCGTGAGCTGGACGAGTTGGTGCTGGAACTGCTGTCCTACAGCCGCCTGCAGAATCCGGCGCAATTGCCGGAGCGCGTGGAGGTGATGCTCGACGAGTTTATCGACAGCGTGCTGGGCAGCATCGACGATGAGCTGGCAAACCCCGCGATTGTGATCGACGTATCGCTCGACTGCGCAGTGGAGCGCTTCAGCCTCGACCCGCGCCTCACCGCGCGGGCGCTGCAGAACCTGCTGCGCAACGCCACGCGTTACTGCGACGCGCGTATCCAGGTGAGCGTCAGGGTGGACGCCGAGGGCTGTGAAATCTGCGTGGATGACGATGGCATCGGCATTCCCCGGGACCAGCGTGAACGCATCTTCGAGCCGTTCTACCGCCTGGACCGCAGCCGCGACCGTGCCACCGGCGGCTTTGGCCTGGGCCTGGCGATCAGCCGGCGCGCCCTGGAAGCCCAGGGCGGCAGCCTGATCGCCGAGGCGTCACCGTTGGGCGGCGCGCGTTTTCGCGTGTGGTTGCCCACTGTCGGTTGATCACAGCACCTTGACCGCGCGGCCGATGGCCTGGATCGGCCCGGTCGGTTTGCCGGTGGGCGAGCCGCGCGGGTCTTCCAGGGTCAGTTCGAACAACTGGTTTGGCGCAAGCGGCGGCAACCGGTCCAGCGGCACCGACAGCGTTTGCCCGGGCTTGACCAGCCCCAGGGACACCGGGCCCTGCCAGCCGTCGCCCTTGGTCCAGAACTGCAATGCCTTGTCGGCGGGCACTTGCATCACCCCCAAAGGAATCAACTGGATCTGCTGATTGCTGCTTGCCTGGATCACCCAGCCGGGCGCCTGGCTTTGCGGCGCCACCAGCACCACCACAAAACTCGGCTCGGCGAGGGGCGCACGGACCAGCAACAGCGTTGCCAGCACCATGCTCGCCGCCAATCCTGCAGCGGCAAGGCCACGCCAAACGGCCAGCAGGTTCCACCACGGCACGCGCGGGGCGGGCACGGCGAGCGTCTGCTGAATGCGTCGCCACAGGTGCTGCGATGGCGCCACCGGCGCCGCCAGCGCCGTCAGCGGCAACAGGCGTTGCTCCCAGGCATCCACCGCCGCGCGCAGGTCGGCGTCATGCCCGAGTCGTTGTTCGACCTCGGCGCGCTGCGCCAGAGGCAGAGTGCCCAAGACGTATTCGCCAGCCAGTTCTTCAGTGTTCATGTCATGCACTCCCGCAAGGCGGCGAGGCTGCGTTTGATCCACGCTTTGACGGTGCCCAGCGGAGTGCCGAGTGCCTGCGCGATTTCGCTGTGGGAATAGCCGTCGACATAGGCATGCAGGATGCAACGGCGACGGGCCGGGTCGAGCCGCTCCAGGCAGGTGTGGATCTGCCCGGAACGTGCGGGGAATTCAAAGGTTTCAGCCGGTTCTGCCAGTGGCTCGTGCTCTTCGCTCAGTGGTACGTCGCGGGCGGTCCTGCGCACCACGTTCAGCGCCTGGTGGCGGGTCACGCTGTACACCCAGCCGCGTGCCGAACCTCTGCCGGGGTCAAAACCTGCAGCGCCGTGCCAGATCCTGATAAACGCGTCATGCACGGTATCTTCGGCCAGCGCCTTGTCGCGCACGATGCGCAACGCCACGCCGAGCAAGCGGCTGCTTTCCTGCTCATACAAGCGGCGCAAGGCCTGTTGATCGCCACGGGCACAAGCCAGCAGGCAGGCGTCGTAATCAAACAAATGATGTCCCCAGCACAAACCTTCTGCAGGCGCGACCAACCTCGCTCCTGCAGAAGGAAACGGTGATATTCCTCCGGCAGCGTAGCTGAATTTACTCAGCTGGCTGACCAGAAGAGATAGTCCGCCTGGTATTTCACCACTTCCTGCTGGCCTTTATTGGCAGCGGTGCACGCGCTGCTCGGCGCAACGCCACCTTTGAGTGCCACCCGCTGGATGTAACTGACGCCGCTCATGGCGCCCTTGCCCTCGGCCGGGTTGGCCTTGACCAGTTGATACGGCAGGTTGCCGGGGCTCGACGGCGCCACGGCCAACTGCGTGCCGGTGATTTTCGAGCCATCCTTGGCCTGCCAGGTCGCAGGCGGGCCGAAATAGGTGCCGACCGGTTTGCCGCTGCGGTCATTCAGCACGGCCTTGGGGCCGACGAAGGTCCATTCGGTTTCACCGGCAGCGCTGGCCTTGTCGCGGCATTCGTAGGTGATTTCGCCGACGCCGGTGGTCTCCATCGACACTGTGTGTCCAGCCGGCACCTTGATGCTGTCGGGCAGGTTGGTCTGGGCGAATGCCGCAGGGCTTGAGGCCAGCAAACCGGTCAGGCAGAGCAGGGCTTTTGCGTTCATGGTGTTTCTCCATTGAGTAGAACAGCAGGGTTGCTGCAGGTACTACCCAGGCGCGCGGCGATTGGATGCACGCATTAGAAAATAAAAGCGAGGAGGCGCACACTGTGGCCCCGCTTTACCCGAAGAGAGATTGCCATGACTGGTGTTCACACGTCCGCTCAACAAGGTTTCTCGACTCAGGCCGCGACCTACGCACAGGGCCGGCCGAACTATCCACGCCAGCTCACCGGCTGGCTCGCCGATACCTTGCGCATCAATGCGCAGTCGACAGTGATCGACCTGGGCGCCGGCACGGGCAAGTTCACCCGCCTGGTCAGCACCCTGGCACCTGCGTTGATCGCGGTGGAGCCGGTGGCGCAGATGGGCGCGCAGTTAGCCAGGCTGCTACCGGATGTGCGGCTGGTCAACGGCACCGCCGAAAGCATCCCGCTGGCCACGGCAAGTGCCGATGCGGTGGTCTGCGCCCAGGCCTTTCACTGGTTCTCCACCCAGGCTGCGCTGGCGGAGATTCACCGCGTGCTCAAACCCGACGGATGCCTGGGGCTGGTGTGGAATGTGCGCGATGAATCGGTGGATTGGGTGGCGGCGATCACCGAAATCATCACGCCGTATGAGGGCGATACACCGCGCTTTCACAGCGGGCATTGGCGCGAGGCCTTCACCGGTGAGTATTTTTCCTCACTCGACATGACGTGTTTTCCCTACCGTCATGTCGGCAGCCCCCAGGAGGTGATCATCGATCGCTTCCTGTCCGTGAGTTTCATCGCTGCGTTGCCTGCACCGGACAAAGCCCGGGTCAGCGCACAATTGCGCACGCTGATCGACACCCATCCAGCCCTGAAAGGTCGCGATACGGTGGCCTTTCCTTACCGGACCGAGGCGTACGCGTGTCGCCGACTGGCGCAAAAGGCATAAAGTCAGATCACATTGATATAAGTGGTTATAAGAAAAATCGCTATCCTGCCGCCAGAAATTTATAAGGCCGCAGGTAGCGTTAATGGATGTGGGAAATATTGGTTTTGTGGTTGCCGGCCTGATCGTGGGGTTTATCGTGGGCATGACCGGCGTCGGCGGGGGCTCGCTGATGACGCCGATCCTGTTGTGGTTTGGCATCAACCCGGCCACCGCCGTGGGCACCGACCTGTTATACGCGGCCATCACCAAGTCCGGTGGCGTGCTGGTGCACAGCCGGAACAAAAACATCGACTGGACCATCACCGGCTGGCTCACCCTGGGCAGCGTGCCGGCGGTGTTGCTGACCCTGTGGTTCCTCGCCAGCCTGCACACCGACCCCACTGCGATGAACGCGGTGATCAAGCAGGCCCTGGGCGTGGTGCTGCTGCTCACGGCCCTGGCGATCCTGTTCAAGCAACGCCTGTTGGCCTTCGCCCAGCGCCATGCCGGCGATGATTACCACATGAGCCCGCGCAACCTGAACGGGCTGACGGTGGTCACCGGCGCGATTCTCGGCACCATGGTCGCGCTCACGTCCATTGGCGCAGGCGCCCTCGGCACGGTGGCGCTGTTTATTCTTTATCCGTTCCTCGCCACGCGCCGTCTGGTCGGCACCGAAATCGCCCATGCCGTGCCCCTGACGCTGGTCGCAGGTCTTGGCCATGCGAGCATGGGCAACATGGACTGGCACCTGCTGGGCTTTTTGCTGATGGGCTCGCTGCCGGGCATTTACCTGGGCAGCCACATGACCGGCAGGATCCCGGACGGCGTATTGCGCCCGTGCCTGGCGATCATGTTGATGGCCGTCGGCTACAAACTCGCGTTCTAATCGGCACACCCTTCAAGTGTGGGAGTGAGTAGGCCCAGGCAACCACACTCCAATGGCGAGCGGGCTTGCCCTAATGCCGTTCAGTTAAACGCAGATTCCCTGTGGCGAGCAGGCTTGTCCTGCGTTGGGCTGCGCAGCAGCCCCAAAACCAGACGCTGAGCCGTATCAGGTACACCGCGTTTTGCTTGATTGGGAGCGCTTCGCAGCCCAACGCGGGGCAAGCCCTAATGCCGTTCAGTTAAGCACAGATTCCCTGTGGCGAGCAGGCTTGTCCTGCGTTGGGCTGCGTAGCAGCCCCAAAGCCAGGCGCTGAGCCGTATCAGGTACACCGCGTTTTGCTTGATTGGGGGCGCTTCGCACCCCAACGCGGGGCAAGCCCGCTCGCCACGACAGGCCCGCTTGCCACGACAGGCCCGTTCGCCGCGACAAGCGCGCTCGCCACAGAGGTTCCAGGTCGAGCTTCCAGCATTCGATCCTGTAGGGTTTCAGGCTTGTTTCGGGCCATTACCGATCTGCCACACGAACGGCGGTTCGCTGCCGTTGATCACCCAATCGCCGACAATCCGCGCCTTATAGATCACCGGGTTGTGTGACGACACCGTGCGTGCGTTGCGCCAGTGCCGGTCCAGCGCCTTGCCCTGACGCACATCCGAGGCGCCCAGCGCATTGAACAATTGGCTGGTGGCGCGCTGGATCAGTTCCGAGACCACCACTTGCGCCGTCGCCGATTCAATCTCGGCGGCCACATTGGCGTCACGCTCTGCGGCATCGTCCCCGCCGAACCGTGCCAGGTAGGCGCGTTGCGCCGGCACCGCCGCTTTCAGCGCGCTGGCCTCGGCGGCATACACGAGCGCGGCGACTTCACCCACCACCTGTTGCACCTGCGCGTCCTGGCTGACATGCGCGGCATTGCCATGGCTATAGATGCGTTTGCGGTCACGCACCTGCCGGGCCACATCATTGAGCGCCGCTCGGCCGATGCCGGCCAGGGTTGCCAACAGGACTAACTGGTAGAACGCGGTCTGGTATTTGAAGCGGGTGGCAAAGTCGATCACGTCCTGCGCTTGCACCACCGCATCGGTAAACCGCGTGGTGCCGCTGCCGGTGGTGCGCTGGCCGAAACCGTCCCAGTCATCGCTTTGCACCACGCCGGGCTGGCGGGTGCGGGTGGCGGCGATCACGTCGCCGCCTGTATCGCTGCGCCGCGCATACACGTCGATCCAGTCAGAGAAAATACTGCCGGTGCTGTAGAACTTCTCACCATTGAGTGTCCACTGCTCGCCGTCGGGGCTGACCTGGGTGGCCACGTCGCCAATCGCCACCGTGCCGATTTCGGTCCAGGCGCAGCCGACGATATCGCCGTCGACAAACCGTTTGAACCACAGGTCGCGCCCGGCGCTCGGTGGTGCGTTCAGGCGGTCTTCGGCAAACGCAAAATGCCCGCGCAGGGCCTGGGGCACGTTGGAGTCGGCAGCCGCCAGCTCGATCAGCAGTTCAAACAACTGCGGCAACGAAGCGCCGCCGCCGCCATATTCCACCGGCACGCGCACTGCGCCGAAACCGGCCTGCTTGAGCCACTGGATCGGTTCATGGGGCAGGGTGCGCGTGTGTTCGCGCTCAAGCGCGCCCTCGGCGATACGCTCAAAGATCGGCCGGAAACGGGCGGCCAGTGTCGGGTAGTCGACGCCGATGGACAACGGGTTGATGACGTGGTGTTCGGTCATGGGGGACGGCTCCTGGGCAGTGATCATGTGCGAGGGGGATTGCACACTCCGTGCCGGGTGCGACAGCCCGTGTTTACGGGGGGCAGGTGCCATTGACTGTTGCGCCAGCAACAGTGGATCGACAAACCGGCGCAATCGGTGACAGTGTCCGGTGGCTATGCCCGGTGCCCGTTTTGCGGGCGCAACCCTTGTGCGCCGGGCCTTTACCGAGGCCTGGCACGCTTGCTGCTCAAGGCTTGATACATCCCTGTGTGCGAGGAACCTCAAGATGAGTCAGCAAGCCGTGAAATTTGCCTATTGGGTGCCTAACGTCAGCGGTGGGCTGGTGGTGAGCAAGATCGAACAGCGCACCCACTGGGGCATCGACTACAACCGCAAACTGGCGCAACTGGCCGAAGCCGCCGGCTTCGAATATGGCCTGACCCAGATCCGCTTCACGGCGGGTTATGGCGCCGACAACCAGCACGAATCGGTGGCATTCAGTCACGCCCTGCTGGCCGCGACCACCAAACTCAAGGTGATTGCCGCGATCCTGCCGGGCCCCTGGCAGCCGGCGCTGGCGGCCAAGCAATTGGCGACCATCGACCAGCTCACCAACGGCCGCATCGCGGTGAATATCGTCAGCGGCTGGTTCAAGGGCGAGTTCCAGGCCATCGGCGAGCACTGGCTGGAGCACGACGAACGCTATCGCCGCTCGGAAGAATTCATTCGTGCGCTCAAAGGCATCTGGTCGCAGGACAATTTCACTTTCAGAGGCGACTTCTATCGCTTCGACAACTACACCCTCAAGCCCAAGCCACTGGGCCAGCCTGAGGTGTTCCAGGGCGGCAGCTCAAGGGCCGCGCGGGACATGGCGGCGCGGGTGTCGGACTGGTACTTCACCAACGGCAACACGCCCGAAGGCATCCAGGCCCAGGTCAACGATATTCGCACCAAGGCCGCGGCCAACAACCATTCGGTCAAGGTGGGTGTGAACGCTTTTATCATTGCCCGCGACACCGAAGAAGAAGCCCGTGCGGTACTTGCGGAAATCATCGACAAGGCCGACCCGGAGGCAGTCAACGCCTTTGGCGATGCGGCCAAACAGGCGGGCAGGGCCTCACCGGAAGGCGAGGGCAACTGGGCCAAGTCCAGCTTTGCCGACCTGGTGCAGTACAACGACGGCTTCAAGACCAACCTGATCGGCACGCCACAGCAAATCGCCGAGCGCATCGTGGCGCTCAAGGCGGTGGGTGTGGACCTGATACTGGCCGGGTTTCTGCACTTTCAGGAAGAAGTCGAGTACTTCGGCCAGCGCGTGCTGCCCCTGGTGCGTGAGCTGGAAGCCAAGGCCGGCATCAAACAGGTGGCCTGAGGTGAACGCAGGGGTCAGGGCAGGGCCTGCAAGGTCAGCACCTCGAACCCCTGCGCCGTCACCGCGACGGTGTGTTCCCACTGCGCCGACAGGCTGTTGTCCTGGGTCACGACCGTCCAGCCATCCTTGAGGTTGCGTACCTTGGCGCTGCCCTGGTTGAGCATCGGCTCGATGGTGAACACCATGCCTTCACGCAATTGCAGGCCGGTGCCGGGGCGGCCGACATGCAGGATCTGCGGTTCTTCGTGCATGTCGCGGCCGATGCCGTGGCCGCAGTATTCACGCACCACGCTGTAGCCGTTGGCTTGCGCATGGCTCTGGATCGCGTGGCCGATATCGCCCAGGTGTGCGCCGGGTTTGACCTGGCGAATACCTTCCCACATCGCCTCGAAGGTCTTGTCCACCAGCCGCCGTGCCTTGGGCGCCACGTTACCGATCATGTACATCTTGCTGGAGTCGGCAATAAAGCCGCCTTTTTCCAGGGTGATATCGATATTGATGATGTCGCCGTCCTTGAGCACGTCCCTGGCATTGGGCATGCCGTGGCATACCACCTCGTTGATCGATGTATTGATGGAGAAGGGATAATCGTATTGCCCAAGGCTGGCCGGGCGCGCCTGCAGGTCGTTACGGATGAAGGCTTCGACGGCGGCGTCCAGTTCCAGGGTGGAGCGGCCGGCGGCGACGAAGCCGTCGAGCAGGGTAAACACCTCGGCCAGCAGGCGCCCGGCTTCGCGCATCACGGCAAGTTGTGCGGGAGTTTTGATCATTGTCTGCGGGACGACCTCAGGGTTAAAAGTTTGCTATATATTTCTGCAAGTTTAACCTGTTTAACCGAGTTTGCCGGGTTAAACGTTTAATCGAAGTCGTTCGGCGATAATTCAGGGCACTGCGATAGTTCCAGATTCAGTTATGTAAACGACGCCTCAGCTTATGAGGAAAAGTTACAACGCGCGTCAGTTTTGCCGAGTACGCTCATTAAGTGAAAGCGTCTTCCAGGGTTGGCAGGACGCGGCGGGGACCTGCCCGCCAGACACATAACAATCAGTTGGCAGTCTCATAAAAGGAGAGGTTAGCCATGCTTTCGGAACTGGAACTACGCAGCATTATTGAAGGAAGTTTTCTGCCCAAGCGGTGTGAATGCATCAAAGCCGAAGACGCGTCGCTGACGATCAAAGTGTATGACGAGCGTGATCGTGACCGAGTGGATCTGGAAGTCAAAGGCATCAATGCCGACAAGCTCGACAGCAGCCGCGCCATTTGCAACCTGATCACCGGGTTGCGCGAAGACCTCAAGCACACGCAGGAACCTGTCAAACGTATGGGGTCGATTTATCGATGACCCGCAGGCTCGGTTAAACGCCGAGCCCCTGTCAGAACGGCGGTTGCCGTTCTTTTTTTTGGTGCGCCAGGCATGGCGCGTTGCGCGAAGCGCAACCAGTTTGGCTGTGGTGGCCACGCTGGTGACTTGGAGGTGAAAGTCCTCTACACACCCGGCAAGGGGAAGTGTTAGCCAGAGG
>NZ_CAKLBR010000028.1:0-56418 GCF_920984685.1 Pseudomonas sp. Leaf59
CGTGGGTAACCCGGCAGGACGCCGGGTTAGCCGCGCTGGGCCAAGGATGGCCCATCGCGGCGGCCCACGCTCCAAAGCCTGCGTGAGGGCACACCGAGCCCAGGCGAGGTGCCGAGTGTTGGGGCAAAGCGTTTTTGGTTACTTTTTGCGCTCTTCAAAAAGTGACCCGCCGTAAGGGCGGAACCCATACCCGCCATAACCGCAGCAACGGATATGTACCCCACCAGCCAGCCACCCAGCCAGCCACCCAACCACCACACTTCGACCCAGCCCGAAGCATCCCCCCTCACCAATTCCCTATAGTCACAGGCTCTCTCAGCCCAGCGCTGCCACCCAAGGAAACCGCCATGACTTCGTCCATCGACCCTGGCCTGCTGGATATCTACGAATCCTGGCACTCCACCGTCTGTGCCGGCGACCTGGCCGCCACCGCCGCGCTCTATGCCGAAAACGCAGTATTTGAAACGCCGCTGGTGCTGGCCATCTACCCCGATCACGGCAGCGGCGTGCTGGAAGGACGCGCCACCATCCAGCGCTTCATGGAAGACAGCAAACGCAAGTTCCCCAGCGACCTCGCCGAGTGGTATCGCAGCGACAAGGCCTTCATCAACGGGCGCAACCTGACCTGGGAATACCCGCGCAAGACGCCCAAGGGCGAGCAGGTCGATTTGATGGAAATGATGGAAATCGAAAATGGCCTGATCACCTACCACCGTGTGTACTGGGGCTGGTACGGCGTGCGCTTGCTGGCGCGGGCGTTGTGAGCTTCAGTCGTGCGGTCGCCATTATCGGCGGCTCGGTCACCGGCGTTGCGGCCTTTATTGCGCTGGTGCGCACGGGGAAGGCGCGGCGTATCGACCTGATCGATCCCCAGGGACTCGCCGACTCGATCGCCTTTACCGCTGCCGAGCAGGGGCTGTTGTGCAACACCTCGGTGCAGACGATGTCGGTGCTCGACGATGACCCGCAGGACTTCCAGCGTTACCTGAACGCTCAGGGCATTGCCGCCAGTGAGGACGGTTTCGTGCCCAGGGCCTGGGTGTCGGGCTACCTCAAGCAACGCTACTCGGAGTATCGCGACCTCGCCGAGGCTCAGGGCATCGAGCATCGGGTGGTGCGCGCGACGGTGCGGCGTATCAAGCCGGTTGCGCCTGGTCGCTATCAATTGCAGCTGGACAATGGCGCCGAGCTTTACGCCTCGGCGGTGCTGGTGTGCACCGGCAGCGCGGCGCCCTGTGTGCCGCCGCAGGTCGCAGCGCATGTGGGCGCGCCGGGTATTTTCACCACGCCGTACCCCACCGGCGCCTGGTTGCAGCACTTGCATAAACCGTCGCGGGTGCTGGTGCTCGGCAGCCGTCTGTCTGCTGTCGACAGCGCACTGCTGCTGTGCGGCGCGGGGCATCGCGTGTTGATGGCTTCACCCTCAGGGCGCTTGCCCGGCGTGCGCACGGCCACGCCACGGCGCAGCGCGGTTGCGCTGGATGAGGCGCGATTTGCCCGGCTCGACCTGGAAAGCCCCAGGCTGTACTGGCATCTGCTGCGCCTGCTCGCAAAGGCGGCCAAGGCCATCAATGGGCGCCCGCTGCGCGAACAGATTGATCGCAGTCGCGATGCGGCTCAACGCCTGCGCGCTGAAATCGCCCTGGCCAGCTGTGGCGCGACCGATTGGCAAAACCTGCTGGTGCACTGCATGGACCTGGCGGACCTGAAACTGCGCGCCGCCCCTGCGGCGGTGCGTACGGCCGCGCTGCAAAACTGCTGGGAAGCGGTGGGGCGCTATCTGTTCGCGGTGCCCCTGCAAACCGCCGTCACCCTGTCGCAGTGGATCGACGAAGGCCGCCTGCAACTGGCCGCGCATGTGCCCACCCGGCTTGAGTGGCAGGGCCGTTGGCTCGCCCATGATGACCATGGCAACAGCCACGCGGTCGACGCCGTGGTGTGTGCCAGTGGTTTTCACAAACAACAGTTCCATGCCACGCCTGATGGCCTTGAGTTGCAGGTGTCATCTGGTGCGCCCTGCATCCCTCCGGCGGTCTCTGCGCAATTGCAGGTCAGCCTGCCGGGTGCCGACCGGCCGGACAACATCTGGCTGCTGGGCGTGGCGTCCTACCTGGCGGCGCCGATGGTCAACTCGGTGTACCAGTCGGTGCGCCAGGCTGCCGAGGTGGCACTGATGCTCAGCGAGCACCCGGCCTTCAGCGACGAACAGGCAAGTGAGGCAGTGGCATGAAAGTGTATGGCGACCGAGGCTCAAGCAACACCCGGCGGGTGCTGACCACCGCCGCTTACCTGGGGCTGGACGTTGAATTCGTCTTCCTCGACCTGTTCAGCGGCCAGAACCGCACACCGGAATACCTGGCCCTTAACCCCAACGGCAGCATCCCGACCTTCGTTGACGGCGATGTGGTGCTGTTCGAGGCCTCGGCCATCATGATCTATCTGGCCGAGCAGAGCGGTTCTGCACTGCTGCCCGAGGGCAAGGCGAAGTACGAAACCCTCAAGTGGATGTTCTGGGCCGCCGAACATTTTCGTCGCGGGCCCACGGTGCTGATCGAGCAGCGCTTTATGGAACGCCTCAAGGGCCATGCCGAAAACCCTACCCTGGTGGCCGAGGCACTGCACGCGATCCATCGCTACACGGCGGTGCTCGACGAGCATCTGCGCACCCGTGCATTCATGGTCGGCGACGCTCTGACCCTGGCCGATATCGACCTGGCGGCGCCGCTGAGCCATATCCCGCGCACCCAGGCGCCGTTCCTTGAGTATCCCCATGTGGCGGCCTGGTACGCGCGCATCAACGCGATCCCGGCCTGGCAGCAGAGCGGGGCGGCGCAGGAGCGGCGTATCGTGGACATCGAGGGGTTGTTCAGCGCGCAACCCGCTTGAGGATCAGGCCGTGGTCAGGACGCGCAGCGGCGCTTCGAGATGGCGCAGGTGCTCAATCCCCAGGTGGGTCTTGAACGCACGCCAGCCGGCCACGGTGACAAACACGGCGCGGGTGCCCGCCTGCCGACGCAGCCAGCCCAGTTGGGTAAAGGTATCCAGCAGATGGCTGCCGAGCGGGCCGGCAATATGGTGCTCGCGCTCGGTCCAGTCCAGGCAACGCCGGGCCTGCACGTGGTCCTGAAAGCACGGTTCGCCGCTTTCCGGGTTCAGCGATTGCAGCCATTCGATGCCGCGCAGGCTCAGCACGTATTCGCGCTCGTTGCGCTCCAGGATATAGCCGCGCTCCAGCATGCCCTGGGTCACGGCCACACCGACCTGACCGGCCAAATGGTCATAACAGCAACGTGCGAAGCGCAGGTCATGGGCCGCGCGGTTGGGCAGGCTGCGCCACGAACTGGTTTGCGGGGACACCGCGGCCAGGCTTTCCAGGACATGGGAAACGTCGGGCCCAGCCAACTGATAGAAGCGATTGCGGCCCTTGGTTTCAACGGTGAGCAGGCCGCCGTCGAGCAATTTGGCCAGGTGCGAGCTGGCAGTCTGCGGCGTCACGCCGGCCGCATCGGCCAGGGCACTGGCCGACAGCGCACTGCCGTCGGCGAGGGTGATCAGGATCACGGCGCGCACCGGTTCGGCGATCAGGTAGGCGATGGATGAAATTTTAGGTTGGGTCATTCCCTTGAACTCCGCGCTGTGCCGGGTGATATCAGGGCCGAGGATGACACAAACACCAACACTTCGACACGCCTCGAAGCGTTTATCGGACAAAGCTGCTTATAGTCACGCCGCAATTATGTCACCAGGGACACACGCAGCCATGGAACTCAGCACGCGCTATCAACGACAGGTACTGATCGCCACCAGCCTCAGTTATGTGGTCGTCATCCTCGACACCTCGATCGTCAACGTGGCGCTGGAGTCCATCTCCACCACCTTCGGTTCGGACATCACCGGGCTGCAATGGGTGATCAACGCCTACACCCTCACATTCGCCAGCCTGCTGCTCACCGGCGGCCTGCTCGGCGACCGCTTCGGCGCGAAAAAAATCTACGCCCTGGGCCTTGGCCTGTTCGCCCTGGCATCTGCGCTGTGCGGCCTGGCCACCGACCTGCCGGAGCTGGTCGGCGCCCGTGTGCTGCAGGGGCTGGGCGCAGCGCTGCTGGTGCCGTGCTCGTTGATGCTGATCAACAGCGCCTACCCGCAGTCCCATCAGCGCGCCAGCGCCATTGGCGTGTGGGCTGGCTGCGGCGGCATCGCCATGGCCGCCGGGCCTTTGGTGGGCGGGGTGCTGATCGAACTGTTCGGCTGGCGCAGCATCTTCCTGATCAACGTACCGATTGCCTTGATCGGCGTATGGCTCACCTCGCGCATCCCGCACGCTGCGCCACTGGCGCCCAACCGACACCTGGACGTTACCGGGCAAATCGCGGCGATTATCGCGCTGGGCTCCTCGGTGGCCGTGTTGATCGAGGGCGCCAGGCTGGGCTGGAATTCCGAATGGGTCTATGCGGGCGTGTTCGTCGCGTGCATCGCCTGGTGTGTGTTCCTGGTCACCGAAAGCCGTCACAAGGACCCGATGCTGCCGCTGCAGTATTTCCGCAATCCGACCTTTTCCGGCGCGACCTTCCTGTCGATGGCCTCGGCCCTGGTGTTCTACGGGCTGTTCTTCCTGTTGAGCCTGTATTTCCAGACCCATCGCGGCTGGTCACCTTTGGAAACCGGGCTGGCCTTTTTACCCCTGACCGCCATGGTCACCCTCGGCAGTTTCACCTGCGGTCGCCTGACCCGTGCCTACGGCCCACGTGCCGTGCTGGTGGCAGGTTTCGGCTTGTACACCCTGGGCTTTATCGGCCTGTTCGCCCTGGCCGGTGACGCGCCGTACTGGCGCATCGCGCTGTGCTATCCGGCAGTCGGTTTCGGCGCGGGGATCATCACCCCGGCCGCCACCGCCGTATTGATGAGCGTGGTCGACCGTGCCAAGGCCGGCGTCGCCGCCGGCACCCTGAACGCCAGCCGGCAAAGCGGCTCGGCCTTTGGTGTGGCGATCTTCGGCGCCTTGCTCACCTCGGTGCAGCCGCTGGACGACGCCATCGAGGTCGCGGTCGGCGTCGCGATCGGCCTGTCGCT
This sequence comes from Pseudomonas sp. Leaf59, assembly GCF_920984685.1. Taxonomy (NCBI): domain Bacteria; kingdom Pseudomonadati; phylum Pseudomonadota; class Gammaproteobacteria; order Pseudomonadales; family Pseudomonadaceae; genus Pseudomonas; species Pseudomonas sp. Leaf59. The sequence continues at coordinate 5,071 of NZ_CAKLBR010000028.1, forward strand.
GCTGGCCATGCTGCTGTGTCTGCTGATGCTCAAGGCCCCGCTCGTGCAGACCGTGGAAAGTTGATGCACCACCACTTGTAACGGCATCACCCGTAACAGCCAACGCCCGGCACGCCTTCGTGATCATCGCGAGGCGTTGCTGCATCTGAAAACATCATCAATAGGGATAGTGATCATGAGTGTGCTCTCTGCAGCCGCAGTGGTAGACATGGCGGGAATCGGCATCGGTCCGGCCAACCTGAGCCTGGCGGCACTGGCCCGACCCCATGCGGGCATCAGCTCGGCCTTCTTCGAGCGCAGCAGCGAGTTCCAGTGGCATCCCGGCATGATGGTGCCCGAAGCCAGGTTGCAGGTGCATTACCTCAAGGACCTGGTCAGCCTGGTCGACCCCTCCAACCCGCTCTCCTTCCTTGCCTACCTGTCGAAGAAAAAGCAACTGCTGAGCTTCATCAACGCCAATTTCGATCAAGTGCTGCGCCGCGAATTCAACCAGTACTACCGCTGGGCGTGCAGCCAGTTGCCCAACCTGCAGTTCAACCGCGACGTGCGTTCGGTGACCTTCGAAAACGGCCTGTTCATGCTCAAGGGCGATACCTGGATGCAGCCCGCGCGCAACCTGGTGCTGGGCACCGGGCAACAACCGTCGGTGCCGGCGTTTGCGCAGGCGCACCTGGGCGACACGCTGTTTCATGCCTCGCAGTACATGACCCGCAAGCGTTCGCTCAAGGACAAACGCGTGGTGGTGATCGGCGGTGGCCAGACCGGCGCCGAGATCATCCAGCACCTGCTGTCCGACACCAGCGCACTGCCGGCCAGCGTGACCTGGGTGTCGCGGCGCTGGAATTTCGCGCCGCTGGACGAGTCACCGTTTACCAACGAGCTGTACACCCCGCAGTACAGCGACCATTTCTTCGCGCAGCCCGAGGCCGTGCGCCAACCGCTGCTGGCCGAGCAAAAGCTGGCCAGCGACGGCATCTCGCAATCGCTGTTGCAGTCGATCTATCGGCGCCTGTACGAACTCAAGCATGTGCTGCATCACCCCTGTCAGGTCCGCCTGCTGCCAGGTCGCGAGCTCACCGCCGTGCAGCCCCGCGCGCAGCACTGGAGCCTGGCGCTGCTGCACGGGCACAGCCAGGCCCGTGAGGAACTGAACGCCGACGTCGCCGTGCTGTGCACCGGCTACGCCTACCAGATGCCGGCGTGCCTGGAAGCGCTCGAACCGCGCATCGCCCGGCGCAACGGCGAGTACGTGTTCAACCCCGACTACTCGGTGCAATGGGACGGCCCGCAGGGTTCGGCGCTCTATGTGCAAAACGCCGCGCGCAGCCAGAAAGGCATCGCCGACCCGAACCTGGGCCTGATCCCCTGGCGTTGCGCGCACATCATCAACAGCGTCAGCGGCCAGCCCCTCTACGACCTGGACGAGCCTGAAGCATGCGTCCAGTGGGGCGCCAGCGCTGCCTTCGAGGACGTCAGCGATGGGTGTTTCGATCGCCTCGCCGCCGTCGCCCACTAGACCCAGGAGTCCCGCCATGGAACCCATCACACTTCCCCCCAACGGCAACGCCCCGGTGATTCGCGAAACCGAGGAGCCCGTTGCGCTGCAAGGCGTGCACCTGTACCTGCACCACTTTTCCGGCCGGCTGACCAACGCGCCGATCCAGTCCTCGCGCTTCACCATCGAGCCCGGCTGCGGTACCGAAGAAGACAAACACGCGGTGAATGAAATCTGGTTTATCAGCGGCGCCGATCTGGAGGTGTATTACGACGGCACCTGGCACGCGGTAAAAAATGGCGGCAGCGTGTATTTCGAGCCGTGGCGCCCGCATTTTGTGCGCAATAACAGCACCACCCAGGCCCAGGTGTTTTCGGTGTGGTGGGCATGAGTCGGCAAGTTGATTTCGACCTGGTGATTGTCGGCGGCGGCATTATCGGCGCCTGGGCCCTGCACCACGCCGTGCAGCGTTACCCGCACTGGCGAATCCTGCTGATTGACCGCTACCGCATCGGCGACGGCGCCACCGCGCATTCGGCGGGCGTGCTGCTGGCCACCGGCAAGTCCGAGCGTGAGCGGCGCCTGGCCGGGGAGAGCGCCGGGCTGTATCGCGCGTTGCGTGACCGGCTGGGCCTTCGCACCACCCAGGCGCCGGTGTACTGGCTGGCCCATCACGGGTTCACTGCCGATATCCAGCGCGCCGTGGTCGAGGCGCCCGTGCTGCCGGCCGATGTGTCGCTGCAGGCCCTCGGCGAACGTCTGGGCGCCGCGCTGAACCTGGGCGCCGACGAATGCCTGTCCAGCGGCGGCACGGCGGAAAGCTACGAGCCGCCGCTGGTGGCGCGCCTGCTGATCAGCCACAGCCTGGGCAGTGCGAATGTGCATTGCCTCGAAGGGGTCGGCGTAGAGGCCATCACCCGCACCGGCATCCGCCTCAGCGACGGCTCCCGCGTGCAGGCGCAACGCACCCTGATGGCCACCGGGCCGTGGGTCAGCGAGTCGCCCTTTGCCGCGATTGCGGCCGAGCATGGCCTGCGCGTGAAGAAGGTGGTGGCCCTGCATATCGACGGCCGGCCACCGGCGGATGCCGCTGCGCTGTTCCTGCCGCAATCGGACGCTTACCTGATGCCGTTGCCGGCGCGTAACCAGTGGCTGTTCAGCTTTCGTTGCGACGAGTGGGACGTGGCGCCACGCAAACACGCGCTGGAAATCAACGCCCACGACGTGCAGGTCGCCACCCGCACCCTGGCGCACTACCTGCCCGACCTGGTGGCGCGTTGCCGCGGTGGCCGGGTGTTCTGCGACAGCTACAGCCCCAGCGGCGAGTCGCAGGTCAGCTACCACCCCGAGCAACACCTGGTATTTGCCGGTGCCGGCAGCGGTGCGGGGTTTCGCCTGGCCCCCGGCATTGCCCGCGAAGCCCTTGACCTGCTCGTGGCGCACTGGCCCGACACCGCCGCTGCCACACCTTCCGCTGCCTTGATGGACTGAACCGATGACCGCCACTCCTGCGCAAACCTTCTTCCTGATGCCGATTCCGCCAACGCCCAACGGCCGCCTGCACCTGGGCCACATCGCCGGGCCCTACCTGCGCATGGACATGCTCGCGCGCTACCTGCGCAGCCAGGGTCACCACGTCGACGTGGTGTCGGCGGTGGACGGCTTTGACTCCTACGTGTTGTGGAAGGGCCTGCAGGAACAGCGCGCGCCCGAAGCCGTGGTGCGCGACTACCACGCCCGGATCGCCAATGACCTGCGCGCCCTCGACGTGCACGTCGATGACTTCCTCGACCTGGTGCAGGGCCCGTATGCTCGCCAGCATGCCGCCAATGCCCAGCGCACGGTGGAGCGGCTGGTGGCGCTGGGCGTCACCGAAAACGTGAGCGAGCGCGTGCTGTACTGCCCTGGCACCCGGCGCTACATGGCCGGCGCCTGGCTGGTGGGCCAGTGCCCGTATTGCCAGGCCGGCGCCGGCGGCTACTTTTGTGAAGCCTGTGGCGCGCTGTTCCGCCCGGAAAGCATGCTCAACCCGCAGCCGCGCATGGGTGACAGCCCGCTGCAATGGGTCGAGGTCGAGAGCCTGTTCCTCAAGGTCGCCGACCCCGAGCAGTTGCTGCACCGCATGAGTGCCAGCGGCGCGCCGGCGTCGATCATCGAGGTGATTGCGCGCTTTTTGCAGCGTGAAAACGGCCGTGTGCGCCTCACCGCGCCGGGTGACTGGGGCGTGGCCTGGAGCGCGGACCGCTTCGGCAACCCACGGGTGCTGTTCGAGTCCGGCTGGGAATACGCGCTGACCTGCGCCGACCGCGCGCTGGAGCAAACCCCTGAGCACGGCCACGCGATGCTGCGCAGCAGTGCTGTGACCACGCTGGTCAGCTTCGGTATCGACAACGCGGTGTTGCTGCTGGCCGGCAGTGCGGCGGTGATGGATGCGTTGCAGGATCACCGGTCGTTCGACTACGTGCTCACCAACTACTTCTACAACCTGCAAGGCGCGAAATTCTCCACCAGCCGCCTGCACGTGGTGTGGGCGGCCGACATCGTCGACCACACCCCGGCCAGCAGCGACGGCGTGCGTTATTTCCTCAGCCGCGAAAGCCCGGAAAACGGCGAAACCAACTTCGCCATCGAAGCATTCATCGAGGTGGTCAACGTGGAACTCGCGGGCGCACTCGACAGCCGTATCGACCTGGCGCTGGCCCACCTCGATCAGCAGCGGCAGGCTATCGAGCCCGAGGGGCGCGCGAGCCTGGACGCGGCCGTCGAACGCCTGGCCCTCGCGTTTCGCCTGGACGCGGTCTCGGTGCGTGACGCCTGGGATGTATTGCACCAGTGGATGCAGTGCCCTGAACGCGACGTGACCGACAGCGCCCAGGCTTACCTGTGGCTCAAGGGCCTGGCCTACCTGGCGGCACCGACCATGCCGCGTGTGGCCGCCTACCTGTGGCAGCGGCTGGGGCATGACGGGCTGCCGAGCCTGCAGGGGTTGTACAGCGCCTCGACGCCTCGCGAGACCAGTGCGCCACGCCCGCGTTTCAAACCGTTGTCGCCCGCCAGCCTCGCACCCTGCCTGCCTGCCAGCGTGGTGCTCGACGGCGCTCGCGCCCATGCATGAGTCCGCCGACGTCATCGTCATCGGCGGCGGCACCACCGGCACCAGCGCGGCCTGGCACCTGGCGCGGGCCGGTGTGTCGGTGCGGCTGCTCGACAAAGGCGCTATCGCCAGCGGCGCGTCCGGCGCGTCGCCGGGGATCGTGCGTGAGTATTACGCCGACCCCGCCCTGAGCCGGTTGGCGGCACGCGGGGTGCAGGCGTATCGCGATTGGGCGCAACGCTATCCGGGCGCCTGCGGCTATCGGCGCACCGGTTTTCTCACCGGCATTGCGCCGCGCGAGCAGGCCGCGACCCAGGCCAATGTGGCGCGCCTGCACGGCCTGGCATGGCTTTCACCGGCGGCCGCACGTGACCTGATTACCGACCTGCACAGCGACGCGCTGGCCGGTGCGGTGTACGAGCCCGACGCCGGCTATTGCGACCCGCGACAGACCGCGCAGAGCTTTGCTGCGGGCGCGCGCGACCTCGGTGCGGTCATCGAAGAGGGGCGGGCCGTGCAGCGCATCGTCTGCGACGGTGGGCGGGTGATTGGCGTGCACACCGATCGCGGTTTTATCGCCAGCGCCCGCGTGGTCAACGCCGCCGGGCCCTGGGCTGCGCGGCTGGCCGCCGACTGCCAGGCGCCACTGCCGATCCACGCCACCCGGCAAACCGTCGGTATCGTTCAGACGCCCGGCGCGCATCCGCCCATGCCTGGCTACTGCGACCGCGACGCCGGGTTCTACCTGCGCCCCGACACGCCGGGCCGCTACTTCATCGGCTCATTGATCGCCAGTGAAAGCCAACCCATCGACCCGGACGCATTCGAGCGCAGCCTGAGCGATGCGAGCGTGTTGGCCCACCGCGACCGCGCCACGCAACGCCTCAAGCGTCTGCTGGATGCGCAACCTGTCGGGCACCGCGTGTCATTCTTCGACAGCACGCCGGACGGTAACCCCATCGTCGGCGCCGACCCGCGCATTGGCGGTTTGCTGATCGCCGCAGGGCTGTGCGGGCACGGCTTCAAGTTCGCCCCGCTGTTTGGCGAGGCGATTGCGCAATGGGTGGTGGAGGGCACGCTGCCTGCCGCGCTGGCGCCGTTCGCGCTGGAGCGCTTTATCGAGTGACCCGGCGCCCGGCTTCAGCAACGTTGCAACAACGCAATCTGCTCGGCCGGCACCAGGGTGCGCAGGGTTTTGTAGAGCGCGCGGGTTTCCAGCAGGTTCCACACCCGCAGCATGGTTTCCAGCGCGTCCAGCGGTTTGCTGATGAAATCCCGCGCGCCGAGGGCCAGGGCGCGCAGGCGCGTGTCGCGGGTGGCGTCGGCGGTGAGTACCAGGACCGGCAGGTACTCGCCGTGGGGGATGCGCCGGTTAAGCTGTTCGAGCACCGCAAAGCCGTCGAACTGCGGCATATGCAGGTCGAGAATCACCAAGTCCGGCTCGAAGCTGTTGAACAGCTCCAGGGTGCGCAGCGGCTCGGTGCTGCTCAGCACATTGGTCAAGCCTTCGCGCGCCAGCAGTTGCTCCACCAGGTCAAGGTTGGGGCGTTGGTCGTCGATAATCAGAATGCGCAGGTCGAGGTTCACGCGGGCTCCGGAAAATACTGGTCGAGGTGGGCGAGAAACGCAGGCACGTTGATCGGCTTGTTCAGCACGGCGGTCGCGCCGGCGTGCTGCAAGGCCGTGCGGGTGAGGTCGCTGGCATCGGCGGTGAGCATCAGCACCGGCGTGTCGCGGGTCAGCCGCGCGCGGCGCAGGCGTTGCAGCACCTGCAGGCCGTCGATGTCGGGCAGCGATACGTCCAGCAGAATCAGTTGGGGCGCATGCTGCGCGGCCAGGTCCAGCCCGAGCTGGCCCTGCATGCTCGACAGCAGCTTGATGCCCGGCCTGCGCTGCAGCAGGGTTTCGATCAGCGCCAGGCTCGCAAGGTTGTCTTCGATACACAGCACCTTGCCGTGAATCGCCTGCGTGCCGGGGGCAGGGCGGGCCGACGGGGCGTCGCTGATGGCGGCGTCGGGACGTTGCGCTTCCTGCACCCTTACCAGCGGCAGCTCCAGGGTAAAACGCGAACCGATGCCGGGTTGGCTGTGCACCTGCAGGGTGCCGCCCATCTTCTCCAGCAGGCTCTTGCTCAGCGCCAGGCCCAGCCCGCTGCCTTCGACGGTCGGGTCGGCGCCCAGGCGCTCGAACGGCTTGAACAGTTGCCCAAGGTGCTCGGCCGCAATGCCCTTGCCGGTGTCGCACACCGACACGCCGATGCGTTGGCCGTGCAGGTTCACCTCGATGCTCACCTGGCCGGGGCGCAGGTTGTACTTGATCGCATTGGACAGCAGGTTGAGCAGCACCTGGGTGAGACGTTGGCGGTCGGCGACGATGCCCAGGTCGGGGGCGAGCGCCGGCAGTGGCTGCAACTGGATGCCTGCGTCCGCCGCCATCGGCGACACCAGTGTCAGGCACTCCTGCAGCACCCCGGCCAACGGCAATGGCTCGAGGTTCAGCGGCAGGCGCCCGGCTTCGATCTTGGCGATGTCCAGCACTTCATTGATCAGCGTCAACAGGTGTTGCCCGGCGCGCAGGATGTGGCCGACGTTGGCTGTGTGCGCGGCCGGCGCGTCCATCTCCAGCAGTTGCGCAAAGCCCAGGATCGAGTTGAGCGGGGTGCGCAGCTCGTGACTCATGCGTGACAGAAACTCACTTTTGGCGCGACTGGCGCGTTCGGCCTCTTCGCGGGCGGTGCGCAGGGCGATTTCCGCCGCGCGGCGGTCAGTGATGTCGCGCGTGATCTTCGAGAAGCCGCGCAGGGCGCCGGTGCTGTCGTACTGCGCGGTGATCACCACGCTGGCCCAGAAGTGCGTGCCGTCCTGGCGGCAGCGCCAGCCTTCTTCGCTGTAGTCGCCGTTGCGCGTGGCTTCGCGCAACGCCATGGCCGGGTGCTGCGGGCATTCCTCGGGCAGGTAGAACAGCGAGAAATGCTGGCCGATGATTTCCTGTTCGGTGTAGCCCTTGATGCGCTCGGCGCCGTTGTTCCAACTGGTGACGTGGCCCGCCGTGTCGAGGGCGAAGATCCCGTAGTCCTTGACCCCGTCGATGATCAGCCGCAAGCGCTCTTCGTTGTCGCGCAGCGCACGCTCGCGCTCGGACAGCAGCAGGCCGGCCTCCACCAGGCGCGTGCCCAACTGGCCGATTTCGTCGTGTTCCGGCGGTTGCGGCAGCAGCGGGTGACCCAGCGCCAGGCGCTGTGCGTTGCGTTGCACGTTCTGCACCCGGGCGACGATGCCCTTGGACAGAAACAGCACCGCGACGATGGCGCCGAACAAGCCGCAGACCGCCGCCAGCCAGGTCGACAGCAGCAGGCGCTCGCGGGTTTCGGCCGCGGCCTTGCTGCGCTCGGCCAGCAACGAATCTTCCAGCCGGAGCATGGTGCTGATGTGTTGGCGCAATGCATCGAGGATGTGCTTGTTGCTGATCAGAATGGCGCTGATCGACTCCGCTGTGGCCTCGCGGTCTTTGAGCATGGCTTCCAGGCCGTCGACCTTGTGCGCGATCAGCGGCTTGATTGCGTTGAGCTCTTCGCGCACCCGTGGGTCGCGCACGTTGCTGTCGAGCCTGTGCAGCGCCGATTCGATCTGCGGGCCGGCCGTGCGGTAGCTGGGCAGGAAGTCCTCGCGGCGGGTCAACAGGTAACCGCGCACGCTGCCCGCCGCTTCGGCCAGCAGGGTGTGCACGGCCTGGATATCGCGCTGCACGCGCAGCACCCGACGCACGTCCTCTTCGGCGTGGGCCGTTTGGCGCTCGGTGATGTAGATCAGCACCAGCGACAGCAGCAACACCACCAATGGCAGCGAAATCACCAGCAGCGCCTTGCCGCGCAACGGCAGGTCGGCCCAGCGCTGCGCCTGCAAGCGCCTCATGCCTGGGTCACCAGGCCCAGGGCGATGCCGCGCACCGCCGCCTGGGTGCGGTCGGCGGCGCCCAGCTTGCCGATCACCCGCTCGACATGGGCCTTGGCGGTGCCGGTGGTAATCCCCAGCTGCGCGCCGATTTCGCGGTTGCTCATGCCCGTGGCGACCAGGCCCAGCACCTGGCGCTCCCGGGGTGTGAGGTGTTCCGTGGGGGCTGCGCCGCCGGCGTTGCGCTCGGCCATGCGCCGCAGCAGGCGGGTGCTGACCAGGCTGTTGAGCGCTTCGCCGCCGGCGGCCACTTGCTGCAGGGCGGCGATCACCTCGTCACGGCTGGCGTCCTTGAGCAGGTAGCCGACGGCGCCGACATTGATCGCCGCTTCCAGGTGGTCGGGGCTGTCGTCCATGGTGAACATCACCACTTTCAGTGCCGGCAGGCGCTGTTGCAGCAGGCGCGCCGCACCGAGGCCGTTGAGCATCGGCATGCGGATATCGAGGATGACGATGTCCGGCAGCAGTTGCTCGCACAGATCCACGGCCTGCTGACCATCGCGCGCCTGCCCGACCACCTCGAACTGCGGGTGGCCGGCCAGCAGGGCGACAAAGCCGGTGCGGGTGACTTCATGGTCGTCCGCGAGGACCAGACGCAGTACATCGCTCATGGGCAGGTTCCATTGAAGTGGGCAGGCACGCTGGCCTGCAATCGGGTTCCGCCGTCGACCGTACTGACGCAACTGAAGCGCCCGCCGAGCAGGCTGGCGCGCTCTTGCATGGTGGCCAGACCCAGGTGCTGCGCGTCATCGCGCGGCTGCCCGACGGCAAAGCCCCGGCCGTTGTCGTCGACCCGCAGAGCGGCTTCGCCGTCGCGCAGCTCCAGGGCCAGTTGCACCTGGCTGGCCTGCGCGTGCTTGAGCACATTGTTGATCGCCTCCTGGCCGATGCGGAACAGGGCGATCTCCACCTGGCTGGGCAGGCGCGTGTCGCAGTGCGCCTGCCAGACCACGCGCGCACCGGCATCGCGCAGACGGTCGGCTTCCTTGTCGAGGGCCTTGAACAGGCCGAAATCGTCGAGCACTACGGGGCGCAGGCCGGCGATCAGTTGCCGGCCTTCACCGACCGAGTGCTGGGCCAGGGTCAGGATGGCCTGCAGGTCGGTGGCCAGGGCGTCGGGCAACGGCGGGCAGCGGCCGGCGAACCCTTGCAGGCGCTGATGCAAGCCGGCGAGAGTCTGCGCCAGGCCGTCGTGCAGGTCGTAGGCCACGCGTTTGCGTTCATCCTCCTGGGCGTGCAGCAGCCGGTTGACCAGCTCGGAGAGGTGTTTGTCGCGGGCCTTGAGGGTGGTCAGCAGGCGGTCGTTTTCCAAGTGCGCGGCCAGCAGCGTGGCGAGCAATTGCAGGGATTCGGCGTCTTCATGGTCCGGCGCGCGCAGGCTCACGCTGTTGCCCAGCACCAGCACGCCAAAGGTGCCGCCGTCGCTGCCGCGCAGCGGCACATGCAGCACGCTGGGCAGCGCCTCGCCCGGCAGTTCCTGCCAGTACGGCGTGCGCCGGCCGCGGTCGGCGAGGGTCGCCAGACGGGCGAGGTGGGCCGGGTTGCCCTGGCGGGCAGTGGAGTGGGCGACGCCCCTGGCGTCCCATTCCTGCAGCAGCCCGTGGTCCATCGCCAGAAACGCGCAGGCCCGTGCCAGCACGCGCTCGCGCATCGCGGCAGGGGCCAGTTGGGCCAGTTCCTGCCCGGTGTCGACCAGCAGGCGCAGGCGCGCGGTGCGGCTTTGCGACTGCCTGAAGTGCGCGCGCATGGCCAGCGCGCTGGCAGGGTCGTGAGGCGTGTTGTGCATGTTGAATGCTCAGGGGCGCGAGGCGGCTATTAGACCTCGACGGGCACCCTGGGCGCTATCTGCCATATGGCATAGGCAAATGCCCCCGGTTGGCCGATGGCGGGAGGAGGGCGGCTTGGCAAAGTGGGCTCAACGAACACCACCGGAGCATCGCAATGAAATCCAGAACCGCCGCCCTCGCCCTGTTGTTTGCCTTGAGCGCACCGCTTGCCCAGGCTGCCGTCACGGCCCCTTATGTGTACCTGGACGTGGCCCAGGCGCCTGTCAATGTGAAGGACCGTGAGATTGCCGGGCTGTTCGACCGCTGGAACAGTGCGTTGCAGACCGGCGATGCCAAATCGGTGGTCAAGTTGTACGCGCCGGATGCGGTGTTGCAGCCGACCGTGTCCAATCAGGTGCGTACCACGCCGGATCAGATCAGGGATTACTTCGATCACTTCCTGGCGCTCAAGCCGGTGGGGCAGATCAACTACCGCGAGATCCGCCAACTGGGCAGCAATGTGGCGATGGACAGTGGGGTTTATACCTTTACGTTGACTGAGGCCGGTGGGAGCAAGCGGCAGGTGCAGGCGCGGTATACCTTTGTTTATGAGCAGGTTGAGGGGGAGTGGAAGATTCTTAATCATCATTCTTCGGCGATGCCGGAGGTGCAGGTTCGGCATGCCAGGCAGTGAGGGTTGGGTTGGTTTTGTGTACATATCCGTTGGTGGGGGTAACGGCTGATATGGGTTCCGCCCTTACGGCGGGTCACTTTTGGAAGGACCCAAAAGTAACCAAAAGGTCCTCGCCCCAACACTCGGTGCCTCGCCTAGGCTCGGCATGCCCTCACGCAGGCTTTGGAGCGTGGGCCGCCGCGATGGGCCATCCTTGGCCCAGCGCGGCTAACCCGGCGTCCTGCCGGGTTACCCACGCTCCAAAGCCTGCGTTCGGCCAGCGTGTTTGACGGGGCGCCTCAGATCAAGATCAAGAGCGCGGCGGCCTTAGAGCCGACCGGGGTTGTCTGCCGTATGCTGTACAAACTGTGGGAGGGGGCTTGCTCCCGATGGCTGAGTGTCAGTCAGCTTATTGGTAGCTGACCCACTGCTATCGGGAGCAAGCCCCCTCCCACAGTTGATCTCCATTTGTCTGTCGGATATCACACTGCCTTTGATCTGCTCTGGCTCTGGCTCTGGCTCTGGCTCTGGCTCTGGCTCTGGCTCTGCTTTGGCTTTTGATCTTGATCTCAAGCGCCCCGTCAACCACGCTGGCCGCACGCAGGCTTGAATCCGTGGGTAACCCGGCAGGACGCCGGGTTAGCCGCACTGGGCCAGGGATGGCCCATTGCGGCGGCCCACGGATTCAAGCCGGAGTGCGGGCACACCGAGCCTGAGCGAGGTGCCGAGTGGTGGGGCAAGAGCCCTTTTGGTTACTTTTGGGGCTCTTTTCCAAAAGTGACCCGCCGTAAGGGCGGAACCCATACCAGCCATCACCAAAAAAACGGATATGCCCCCCAAAAAAGCGCCCAACCAACCCTGATCAAAGCTCCCGCACAACCCTGAACCCAACCCAATCCCCACGCGTCTGCGGGTAAATATTGTTCCGATTCCCCGACCGCGAAAACACTGGCGCCTCGCCCCAGTCATTACCCCGAATCTGATACCCCTCACAGTTCGGCTCCACCCACGCGCTGCCATCGGTGGGCGCGCCGATGTAGTTGGGATGTTCGCAATCGGCAACCCGCTCATACACATTGCCATGCATGTCATACATGCCAAACGCGTTCGGCGGGTAGCTGCCCACCGGCGACGAATAGCTGTAGCCATCCGCCGGGCCATAGGTGTTGGCGTGCCGGGCGATGCTGTAGCCCTTGCCTTCGTCGAACGGGAAGGGGAACGGTCCGGTGGAGCCGGCGCGGGCGGCGTATTCGCGTTGCGACTCGCTGACCAGGTGGTAACGCTGGCCGGTTTTTTTCGACAGCCAGCTCACGTACTGCCTGATGTCGTCCATGTCCATGCACACCGCCGGCTGACGCGGGCCCTGGGGGTAGCGCGGCTTGCTGGCGATGCATTCGCGGCCGGGGCGGGTGTCGCCGTCGGCGATCTTCACACCGCTCTGGCGCAGGTAGCTGTCCCATTCGCCGGCGGTCACCTGAAAGCGGCTCATGGCGAAAGGCTTGGCAAAGGTCACCTCATGCATCGGGCCCTCGTCGGGCTCGCGGCCGACTTCATCGTCCGGGGTGCCCATGGTGAAGGTGCCGGCCGGCAGCACCACCATTTCCGGGCAGTCCTTGCAGTCCTTGAACACTTTGCCCGGTTGCGGCGTATCGGCCCAGGCCAGGCTGGGCAACAGCGCGCCGCACACGGCAGTCAACGCCAGGGCCGTCAGGGGGTTGAGTCGGAATGGAGTCATGTGGGCATCTCGTTCAAAGGGAAAAGGGCATCACACCCGCTGACTCAGCAGGCGCATGAAACGCTGGATTTCATCGGTGGAGTTGAGCAGGCCGGGAGACGTGCGCACCACCGGGCCGGCATCACGCTCCACCGCATCGACCACCACACGGTTTTTCATCAGGTAGGCCGCCACCGCGTCGCTGTCCTGGTCCTTGACCCGGAAGAAGGTGAAACCGGCCGACAGTGCCGCGCTGCGCGGTGTCACCAGCTCGATCTGCGGATGGGCGAGCAGGCGGGTTTTCAGCTCGGTGTTGAGTTCATGAATACGCGCCTGCACCTGCGCCTTGCCCAGTTGCAGGTGCAGCTTGAAGGCTTCATCCGCCGCCCAGCGATGCTCGAAGGCGTGATAACCGCCGGGGGTCATGCGGGTGGCGAAATTGGTGTCTTCGGAGAAGGTCGCCACCATGGGCGTGACGTATTTGTTCTCGCTGTCGCGTGCGCAGACCACGCCGGTGCCGCGCGGGCCGAACATCCACTTGTGGGTGCCGGCGATGAAGAAATCGCAGTGCATGTCGGGAAAGTCGAGGTTTTCCACGCCCAAACCATGCACCCCGTCGACCACGTAAAGTATCCGGTCCTGGTCGTCGCGGTTGCGGTTGTGCTCGTTCAGCAGCGTGCCGATTTCGCCGATGGGCAGCTTCACGCCGCTGCCGGACTGCACCCAGGTCATGCCCAGCACGCGGGTGTTGGGGCGGATGGCGCGCTGGATATTGCCAAGCACTTCATCCACCGACACCTGACTGGCGCGCTCGAACAGCTCGATGCGGCGCACCTGTGTGCCTTCCTTGAGCGTGCGAAAATCCAGCACGCTCTGGGTGGCGTAATGCTCATGGACGGTGGTGAGGATTTCCTGGTCCGGCCGCACCTTGATGCCGCCATAGATCATCGCCAGGCCTTCGGAGGTGCTGCCGGTAAGGGCGATCTGTGCCGGTGTGGCCTTCAAATAGCGGCCGGCCCAGTCGCGTACCTGGCCTTCACGCTTCCAGGTTTCCTGCAGGTCCCAGTCCATCGCCAGGCCGGGGTTGCGGTCGATCTGCAGGCGATAGCGCTCGATGGCGTCGCGCACCGGCCTGGGGTGCGAGGTCACCAGAAAGTTGGAGAAATGCAGGTAGCTCGGGTCCTGGTCGAACAACTGCTTCAATCCCGTCCAGGGATCGTTTGCCGTGGCGGCCAGCGCCGACGGCATCAGCGAAGCGCCCAGGGGCAGGCTGGCAGCGAGCAGGCCAGCCTGCTTGAGAAAGGTGCGGCGGTCGGTCATGGGCTTGCTTCGTGGTTGATTAACGGTTGGCCAACGGCTTGGCGGCTTTTTGCACCTGGTCCCACACCCGCAGGAAGTTACCTCCCCACAGCTTGGCGATATCGGCTTCGGAGTAGCCGCGCTGGATCAGCTCGGCGGTGACGTTGCGGACCTCGCCGACGTTGTTCCAACCCTCGATACCGCCGCCGTCGTTGAAGTCCGAAGCAATGCCCACGTGATCGATGCCGATCTTGCGCACGGTGTAATCAACGGCATCGCCCCAGTCCTTGAGGCTGGCCTTGGGTTCTTCTTCGAGGATGCCGTACAGCCCCTGGGCGTACTGACCGAATTTCTGCTCGGGCCAGGCGGCGATGATGGCGTCGCCCGGCATCAGCGCCATGGCCAGGTTGGGCAGGGGCGGCAGGTCGAAGCGCGCGCGCAGGGTGTTGAGTTTGTCCTGGGTGGGCTGGCTCAGCGGACGCAGGTAGGCGGGGAAGCCCACCACCTGCACCACACCGCCGCTTTGTTTGATCAGTTGCAGCTCTTTGTCGCTGAGGTTACGCGGGATGTCCACCGACGCGCGCGGCGCCGAGTGCGAGGCCACCATCGGCGTGCGGCTCAATTGCGCGACCTGCTCCAGCGCCTGGGTCGACATCTGTGACACATCGATGATCACGCCCAGGTCGTTCAGGCGCTGCACCGCTTGCTGGCCGATCTGCGACAGCCCGCCCAGGGCATCGGTGGAGTCATTGAAGAACGGCAACGGGCGCGACGAGTCCGACCATGAATTGTTGCCGATGTAGCTGAAGCCGAACATGCGCATGCCGCGCGCGGCCCACAGGTCCAGCTGGTTCAGGTCATCTCCCAGCGGGTAGGCGTTGAGCATGCTGATGAAGATCGCGAATTTGCCTTCGCCATGCAGCCGCCGGAAGTCATCCGGGGTGTAGGCGATGCCGACCTGGTTGGGAAAGTCGCGCACCATGCCGGTGATGATCGTGTAGCGCACCTCCTGCTCGTGGCGGGCTTCTTCGACAAAACCGTCGGTGGGCCTGTGCGGTGCATTGTCGCCGTTCCAGATTTCCGGCCAGCCGAAAATCGTCAGCGCTGCGCCGGAGAGGCGTCCGCGCGCTGCCTTGGCCAGGTCGAACTGGCCGCTGCCATCCTTGTCGGCCTCATTGCCGGCGGTGCCGAAATCCATGGGCACGGTGATGTGGCTGTCGAACGACAACAGGCGGTCCTGCATTTCATTGGCCTGCCTGATCACCTCCAGCGGGTAGCCGGCATTGCCCTTGAACCAGTGATCCCAGACCAGAAACCCGGCCCCGGCGCCAATGGCCAGGGCCAGCGGCAAGCCGAGATACAGCGCCTTTTTCGAACGTGGTTTTGTCATTGCCATCTCAGTCAGTTGAGGCCTTTGCTATCTGGGAAGGACGAGCCATGACAGAGGAAATTTAGGCGGGCAGGGCGGGGCGGTAAATTTCGCCGGGCTGCAAACGTTCTAGCTCTGATTAAGCCGTTTCCTAAGGTAGACAATGACGATCTCTCGACGTGGGTTCATCGCAGGCCTGGCGCTGACCGGCGCGGCTGTGCCGGCGGCCTTTTACGCCCATCGCGAGCTGACGCGGGAAGAAGAATTTCCCATCACCCCCGGCGAAGCCACGGTGGCGTTGGCCGATACCACCGGGCAACACCTGGCCAATACCTTGCGCGGTGTGTGGAGCCTGCGCCTGACAGGCCATGACGCCGGGCTCAAGGGCTTGCCGCTGCACGGCCTGGAGCTGCTGCTGGATATCGCGCCGCGTGGCCGTGGCCTGCGCGGCTACCTGGACACCGCCGAAAACCTGCGTGCCGAGGGCGAACCGCGTTACCGCGTACTGGGCGACCTGACGGGCGAAGGCACGTTGCTCTACTGGCGGCTGATCGACCGTGACTCGGCCGGTGGCGCGCCTGCCTATGAATTCAAAATGACCCTCGACGAGGTGTGGGCCGATTTCGCTAACGCTGGCAGCAGCACCCTCAGCGGGCAAATTCTCGACCTCGACCGCCCCCTGGCACTGACCGAGCGCGACAACCGCTTCATCGCCCACAAACAGCTGTTTCCCGAAGCCCGCCAGCGCATCGGCCTCAACCCGACCTTGCTGGCTTGGCTGATCGCGCCCGAACACCGCCTGTTTCACCAGCTCTGGCACGCCACCCGCGACCAGTGGCACAAGCTCTCCGAAGAAAAGCGCGACGCCCTGCGCGGCATCGGCTGGCAACCCGGCCCACGCGGGCAGGAGCGTGACGCCCGTGGCAAGCGCAAGGACCGCAACGGCTCGGGCATCGATTTCTTCTTCATGCACCGCCACATGCTCGGCACCGCGCGCTCGATGCAGGACCTGCCGTCATGGCCGCAATTTCCCGCCCCCCAGCCGGCGCTGGAGCGCGATCGCCTGGGCTTTTTGCGTTACTTCGACAACCACGATGGCTTCTCCCTGCCGCCCACCTGGTCGGCGCCGGACGACAGCGACTACACCCAGTGGGTCAGCGACATCAAGGCCGCCGAGACCTACCACAGCAACTTCCAGGTGTGGGAATCCCAATACCGCGACCCGCGCTATCTGGCGCGGTTGACCCTCGGCCAGTTGGGCTCGGAAATGGAGCTGGGCCTGCACGACTGGCTGCACATGCGCTGGGCGTCGGTGCCGCGCGACCCCTCCAATGGCGCGCCGGTGCCGTTCGCCCGCGACCCTTCGGACTTCGCGGCGCGCTGGTATGTGGCGCAAAACGATTTTCTCGGCGATCCGTTTTCATCCCATGTGAACCCCGTGTTCTGGCATTTTCACGGCTGGATCGATGACCGCATCGAAGACTGGTTCCGCGCCCATGCGCGTTTCAATCCGGGCGAAGTCAGCCGCATGCAAGTCAATGGCGTGGCCTGGTTTGCCCCGGGCCGCTGGGTGGAAGTGGGCGATCCGTGGCTGGGGCCGGACACCCATGGCTGCAGCACCACGCCGGGGTTGCAGATGGGCAAGTCGATGGAAATGGACCCGGAAACCATGAAGCTGGCGCTGCGCATTACCTTCAGCGCCGAAGACGACGGGTTGCAAGGGCTGTTCAAGCGCGTGCCGAGGCGGCCCTGGTACGCCCGGCACCTGAAGGTCAAGTCGCAGCCGGTTTGACCCTCAGGGGTTGCCCGGCACATTCGGCCACAGGTCGGCGACCAGGAACAGGCGCTCGGCTTCCTCCCAGTCTTCGCCCTGCTGCACCAGCCGCACCAGCAGTTGCGCCGGCGCCATCGGGTCCAGCGCTGTCAGCCACGTGTGCATCTGGGCCTCGCTCCACACCTCATCAGCCGGGTAATGCGCCGGGGCCAGCCAGGCGTGGCGCGGCAGGGGTTGCCAGCGGCCCGGCGGGCGCGTGGCGACAAAGTCCTGCCAGTCACGCTGATGCAACCAACTGCCGCGTAAATGCTGCGGATGCGCGCCCAGCGGCGGTTCGGCCGGGCCCGGCCACGGATACAACAGGTAACCCCCGAGCCACAGGTGCGCGTCGAACTGTTGAACATCCAGCGCGGCCAGCACCTCGCGGCTTTCCGGGCGGGCGGAGATCGGCAGTTGATGCTCGGCCAGGTGCGCCAGCTTACGGTCGAGCCGGTCATGGCAGCCCGGGCCCAGCCATTGCTCGGTGGCCTGGCCATTACCGGCTTGCGGCCCGAGGTACAGCTTGATCGCCAGTTCCAGGTGGTGCACGCCATCGCGGTCGCGCAGCAGCATGTCCAGCTCGCCCAGCGTATGCCCGGCCCGGCGGATCGGCAGGTTGGCGGCCAGCAACTGAACGCCCGGTGCGTGCTGCACGGCGAATTGCCAGAGGCGCTCGTAATACAGGCCCAGGCGCCGCGTGCGTGCCAGGCTGAGCCAGTGCTGCAGGGCGCTGCTGTCCTCGTCCAACTGACGCAGCCAGTGTTCCAGCCGGCAGGGGGCCTGCACCCAGTCGCTGCCGGCCAGCGGGTGGCGTTGCGGCCATGGCGTCTGCGCCAGCATCGGCGGCGCCAGGATCACCCACGCGAGGTCGCGCACCTCGGGGTGACGCAATTGGCGGGGCAAGGTGTGCAGGTCGGGGAACACAGTCATGCTCCGAGCATAGCCTTTTAAGTGTGACGCAGCTGCGTGAGAACCATTGTCATCAAGGCTTTGCGCTGACAAAGGGTTTTGCCTGACGCGGCCTTTCACCCATAATCGTGGTTTTTCGCCGCACCCGGAACCCGCAGGAGCCCCATGGAGCAATTTCGCAATATCGGCATTATCGGTCGCCTGGGCAGTACCCAGGTGCTGGACACCGTCCGCCGGCTGAAAAAATTCCTGCTCGAACGCCACCTGCACGTGATCCTCGAAGACACCATCGCCGAGATTCTCCCCGGCCACGGCCTGCAGACGTCCTCGCGCAAGATGCTCGGCGAAGTGTGTGACATGGTGATTGTGGTCGGCGGCGATGGCAGCCTGCTGGGCGCCGCACGCGCTCTGGCGCGGCATAACGTGCCAGTGCTGGGGATCAACCGCGGCAGCCTGGGGTTTCTGACCGATATCCGCCCCGATGAGCTGGAAGTCGAAGTGGCCAAGGTGCTCGACGGCCATTACCTGGTGGAAAACCGCTTCCTGCTGCAGGCCGAAGTGCGCCGCCACGGCGAGGCCATCGGCCAGGGCGATGCGCTCAACGACGTGGTGCTGCACCCTGGCAAATCCACGCGGATGATCGAGTTCGAGCTGTATATCGACGGTCAGTTCGTGTGCAGCCAGAAGGCCGACGGCCTGATCGTCGCCACGCCGACCGGCTCCACCGCCTACGCGCTGTCGGCCGGTGGCCCGATCATGCATCCCAAGCTCGATGCCATTGTGATCGTGCCGATGTACCCCCATATGTTGTCCAGCCGGCCGATTGTGGTCGACGGCAACAGCGAGCTGAAAATCGTGGTGTCCAAAGACATGCAGATCTACCCGCAAGTCTCCTGCGACGGGCAGAACCATTTCACCTGTGCGCCCGGTGACACCATCACCGTGAGCAAGAAGGCGCAGAAGTTGCGCCTGATTCACCCGCTGGACCACAACTACTATGAAGTGTGCCGCACCAAGCTGGGCTGGGGCAGCCGCTTGGGGGGTGGAGGCGACTGATGCTCGATCCCGCGCGTAGCTACGACCTGATTGGTGACGTGCACGGTTGCGCTCATACCCTTGAGCACTTGCTCGAACGCCTGGGTTACCACAAGCAGGGCGGCACCTGGCGCCATCCGTCGCGCATGGCAGTGTTCCTCGGCGATATTATCGACCGTGGCCCGCGCATTCGCGAGGCGCTGCATATCGTCCACGACATGGCAGTGGCCGGTCAGGCGCTGTGCATCATGGGCAACCATGAGTTCAACGCGCTGGGCTGGACCACAGCGGCGCCGCCGGGCAGTGGCAAGCAGTTCGTGCGCGAGCACAACCCCCGGCATGCGCGGCTGATCCACGAAACCCTGACCCAGTTCGAGCAGCACCCGGGTGACTGGCAGGATTTCCTTGGCTGGTTCTACGACATGCCGCTGTTCGTCGACGCCGGGCGTTTTCGCGTGGTGCATGCGTGCTGGGACGAAAGTTTTATCCAGCCACTGCGCGCCCGATTCCCCGACGGCTGCATCGACCGGTCCTTTCTGCAGGCGGCCGCCGTGCCCGGCAGTTTTGCCTGCAACGCCTTCGACCGCCTGCTGCGCGGTACCGACATGCGCCTGCCCCACGGCTTGACGCTGACCGGCGGCGACGGCCTGACCCGCTCGTTCTTTCGCACCAAGTTCTGGGAGGACGACCCCAAGACCTACGGCGACGTGGTCTTCCAGCCCGACGCACTGCCCGAGCCGGTGGCGCGCACGCCGCTGTCCTCGAGCGAAAAAAATTCACTGCTGCGCTATGGCGTCGATGAACCCTTGCTGTTCGTCGGCCATTACTGGCGCAGCGGCAATCCGGCACCCATCCGCCCGAACCTGGCCTGCCTGGATTACAGCGCGGTGCTGTACGGCAAGCTGGTGGCATACCGTCTGGACCAGGAAACCCGACTGGATCCGGCTAAATTCGTATGGGTCGACGTTGAGCGTCCCGAGGTTATTGAATGAGTACCGTGGCTGTATTGCGCTTGCCCCTGAGCGTCGACCTGGGCGGTTTCGTCAAGCTGCTGCAACGCATGCAAGTGCCCCATCACGTCAGTGAAGAGGCAGGCGAGCAGGTATTGTGGGTGCCCGAGGGCGTCAGCGATGACGTGCGCGTGCTGTATCAGCGCTTTCCCGCCGGCGACCCCGACCGGCAACTGGATATTCCCGAACAGGCGCCGGCCGCGCGCCCAGGCTTTGTGCAGCAAGTGCGCCACAGCCCGGTCACGGCGCTGGTGCTGCTGGCGAGTCTGATCGTGGGCGCGGTGACCCTGCTCGGTGAAAACCTGCAAGCCGTCGGTTGGCTGACCTTTCTGCCGTTTCGGGTCATGGGCGAGTACATCCAGTTCACCCCGTTCGCCCAGATGCTGGCCGAGGGGCAGTGGTGGCGGCTGGTCACGCCGATGCTGATCCACTTCGGCATCCTGCACCTGGCCATGAACGGCATGTGGTATTGGGAGCTGGGGCGGCGCATCGAAGCGCGCCAGGGCAGCATCAACCTGCTGGGCCTGACCCTGTTGTTCAGCCTGGTTTCCAACTATGCACAATACGCGTACGGCGGCCCCGGCCTGTTCGGTGGCTTGTCCGGCGTCCTGTATGGCCTGCTCGGGCATTGCTGGATCTTTCAACTGCTCTCGCCCAACCCTGCGTATCGCCTGCCCCGTGGGGTGCTGGCGATGATGCTGATATGGCTGCTGCTGTGCCTGTCGGGGCTGGTCTCGATGATCGGCTTCGGCGAAATCGCCAACGCGGCCCATGTGGGCGGGCTGGTCATCGGTTGCCTCACCGGTTTGCTGGGTGGTCTCTACAACCGCCGCAACGCGTCTATTTGATAAGGAAGAGTCCCATGTCCTCTTTTGCTGAAATGATCGAAAACATCACCCCGGATATCTACGAGAGCCTCAAGCTCGCCGTGGAAATCGGCAAATGGTCCGATGGCCGCAAGCTCACTGCCGAGCAGCGCGAACTGTCGCTGCAGGCGATGATCGCCTGGGAGGTCCAGAACCTGCCGGAAGACCAGCGCACCGGTTACATGGGCCCGCAGGAGTGCGCGTCCAAGGCCGAGACGGTGCCCAATATTCTGTTCAAGTCGGATGCGATCCATTGATTGAAATTGGTCGCGGTGCAGTCAGCAAAATGTCGGCGCAACTCGGTGAGCCGACCGTTCAGTACGCGTTTCGCCTGGGAAGCACGGAGGTGCCGGTCAACCCCCTGATCGGCACCCACATCCGCCTGGAGTTTCTCGGCGCCATCCATTGCAGCCATTGCGGGCGCAAGACCAAGACCAGCTTCAGCCAGGGCTACTGCTACCCGTGCATGACCAAACTGGCCCAGTGTGACCTGTGCATCATGAGCCCGGAGCGCTGTCATTACGACGCCGGCACCTGCCGTGATCCGGTGTGGGGCGAAACCTTCTGCATGACCGATCATGTGGTGTACCTGGCCAATTCGTCGGGGATCAAGGTCGGCATCACCCGCGCGACCCAGTTGCCGACCCGCTGGCTCGACCAGGGGGCCAGTCAGGCGCTGCCGATCATGCGCGTGGCGACGCGTCAGCAATCGGGTTTCGTCGAAGACCTGTTTCGCAGCCAGGTGGCCGACAAGACCAACTGGCGCGCCCTGCTCAAGGGCGATGCGCAGACCGTTGATCTCAAGCAAGTGCGCGATGAGCTGTTCGCCAACTGCGCCGAAGGTCTGGTGACGTTGCAGGAACGCTTTGGCCTGCAGGCCATCCAAACCATTGCCGACGTTGAGCCGCTCACTATTCGTTACCCGGTCGAGCAGTACCCGACCAAGATCGTCAGCTTCAACCTGGACAAGAACCCGATTGCCGAAGGCACGCTGCTGGGGATCAAGGGCCAATACCTGATCTTCGATACCGGCGTTATCAATATTCGTAAATACACGGCCTACCAGCTCGCCGTGCATCAGTAGAAGGACTCCCAGCATGCGCACCGAACAACCGAAGATGATTTACCTGAAGGACTATCAGGCGCCGGACTACCTGATCGACGAGACCCACCTGACCTTCGAGTTGTTCGAGGACCACAGCCTGGTCCACGCGCAGTTGGTGATGCGCCGCAACCCCGAGCGCGGCGCCGGCCTGCCGCCGCTGGTGCTGGATGGGCAACTGCTGGAACTGTTGAACGTGAATCTGGCCGATCAGGCGCTGACCGCCGCTGACTACCAGTTGACCGACAGCCACCTGACCGTGCAGCCAACGAGTGCGACCTTCACCCTCGACACCACGGTCAAGATCCACCCGGAAACCAACACCGCGCTGGAAGGCCTGTACAAGTCCGGCAGCATGTTCTGCACCCAGTGCGAGGCCGAAGGCTTTCGCAAGATCACCTATTACCTTGACCGCCCGGACGTGATGAGCACCTTCACCACCACGGTGATCGCCGAGCAACACCGTTACCCGGTGCTGCTGTCCAACGGCAACCCGATTGCCAGCGGCCCTGGCGAAGACGGCCGGCACTGGGCGACCTGGGAAGACCCGTTCAAGAAACCCGCCTACCTGTTCGCGCTGGTGGCCGGTGACCTGTGGTGTGTCGAAGACAGCTTCACCACCATGACCGCGCGCGAAGTGGCGCTGCGCATCTACGTCGAGCCGGAAAATATCGACAAGTGCCAGCACGCCATGACCAGCCTGAAAAAATCCATGCGCTGGGACGAAGAAACCTACGGCCGTGAGTACGATCTCGACATCTTCATGATCGTTGCGGTCAACGATTTCAACATGGGCGCCATGGAGAACAAGGGCCTCAACATCTTCAACTCCAGCGCCGTGCTGGCCCGCGCCGAAACCGCCACCGACGCCGCGCACCAGCGCGTCGAGGCGATCGTCGCCCACGAATATTTCCACAACTGGTCGGGTAACCGCGTCACCTGCCGCGACTGGTTTCAGCTGTCGCTCAAGGAAGGCTTCACCGTGTTCCGTGATTCGGGCTTCTCCGCTGACATGAACTCGGCCACGGTCAAGCGCATCCAGGACGTGGCCTATCTGCGAACCCACCAGTTTGCCGAAGACGCCGGCCCCATGGCCCACGCGGTGCGTCCGGACAGCTTTATCGAGATCTCCAACTTCTACACCCTCACCGTGTACGAAAAGGGTTCGGAAGTGGTCGGCATGATCCACACCCTGCTCGGTGCCGACGGTTTCCGCAAAGGCAGCGACCTGTACTTTGAACGCCACGACGGCCAGGCGGTGACCTGCGACGACTTCATCAAGGCGATGGAAGACGCCAACGGCGCCGACCTCAGCCAGTTCAAGCGCTGGTACAGCCAGGCCGGTACGCCCCGTCTGGCGGTGAGCGAAGCCTTTGATGCGGCCGCCAATACCTACAGCCTGACGTTCCGCCAGAGCTGCCCGGCAACGCCGGACAAGGTCGAAAAACTGCCGTTCGTGATTCCGGTGGAACTGGGCCTGCTGGACGGGAAGGGCGCCGGCATTCCATTGCGCCTGGCGGGTGAAGCAACTGCCGGCGCCACGTCGCGGGTGATTTCGGTGACCGAAGCCGAGCAGACCTTCACCTTTGTCGATATCGCTGAACAGCCGTTGCCTTCGCTGCTGCGTGGGTTCTCGGCGCCGGTGAAACTGAGCTTCCCGTACAGCCGCGACCAACTGATGTTCCTCATGCAGCACGACAGCGACGGTTTCAACCGCTGGGATGCCGGCCAGCAACTGTCGGTGCAGGTCTTGCAGGAACTGATCGGCCAGCACCAGGCCGGCCAGGCGCTGAAGCTGGATCAACGCCTGATCAATGCGCTGCGCTCGGTATTGAGTGATGAAAGCCTGGACCAGGCCATGGTCGCCGAAATGCTGTCGCTGCCCGGCGAAGCGTACCTGGCGGAAATCAGCGAAGTCGCCGATGTGGATGCGATCCACGCCGCCCGCGAGTTCGCGCGCAGGCAACTGGCGGATAACCTGTTCGAAGGCCTGTGGTTGCGTTATCAGGCCAATCGCGAGTTGTCCAAGCAGACCCCGTATGTCGCGGCGGCCGAGCATTTTGCCCGTCGCGCGCTGCAGAACATCGCGCTGTCGTACCTGATGCTCAGCGGCACACCGCAAGTGCTGGCGGCCACCCTCGATCAGTTCGACACCAGCGACAATATGACCGAGCGCCTGACCGCGCTCGCGGTGCTGGTGAACTCGCCCTTCGAGGCGGAGAAGGCGCAGGCGTTGGCGGTGTTCGCCGAGAACTTCAAGGACAACCCGCTGGTCATGGACCAGTGGTTCAGCGTGCAGGCCGGCAGCACCCTGCCGGGCGGACTGGCGCGGGTCAAGGCGCTGATGCAGCATCCGGCGTTCACCATCAAGAACCCGAACAAGGTACGCGCCTTGATCGGTGCGTTTGCCGGGCAGAACCTCGTCAACTTCCATGCCGCCGATGGCTCGGGCTACCGCTTCCTGGCGGACCTGGTGATCGAGTTGAACACGCTGAACCCGCAGATCGCCTCGCGTCAGCTGGCACCGCTGACGCGCTGGCGCAAATACGACGCTGCGCGCCAGGCGCTGATGAAGGCCGAGCTGGAGCGCATTCGTGGATGCGGTGAGCTGTCCAGCGATGTGTTTGAGGTGGTCAGCAAGAGCCTGGCGTAAATCGATATAGCGCAGGCGAACTCCGAGTGTGGGAGGGGGCTTGCTCCCGATAGCGGTGTACCAGTCAATTGATTTTTGGCCGGTCCGGCGCCATCGGGAGCAAGCCCCCTCCCACAGTTGATTGTGGTGTGGTCAGGGCAGGTATCCATGACGTTCGAATCGCCCCTCGCGGCCTACCAGCACGCCATTGCGCAGCAGGGCTTCGTCCCCGACGACGCCCAGCGCCGGGCGGTCGAGGCGCTGCACGCCTGCCATGAAGCCTTGCACGAGGGCCGCGCACCGATCACCGGCGTCTACCTCTGGGGGCCGGTGGGCCGTGGCAAGACCTGGCTGATGGACCAGTTTTACCAAAGCCTGCGGGTGCCTGCGCGGCGTCAGCACTTCCATCACTTCATGGCCTGGGTGCATCAGCGCTCGTTCCAGCTCACCGGCATCCAGGATCCCTTGCAGGCGCTGGCGCGTGAGCTCAGTCAGGCCGTGCGGGTGCTGTGCTTCGATGAGTTGTTCGTCAACGACATTGGCGATGCGATCATTCTCGGCCGTCTGTTCCAGGTGATGTTCGAGCACGGCGTGGTGGTGGTGTGCACCTCCAATCAGCCACCCGACCAGTTGTATGCCGGTGGCTTCAACCGCGAGCGTTTCCTGCCGGGCATCGCGGCGATTCAGCAGCATATGCGCGTGGTGGCCGTGGACGGCGGCGAGGATCATCGTTTGCACCCGGGCGTGGATGTGCAGCGCTACTGGGTCAATCAGGCCGATGCACTGGCGGCGGTGTTCGAGACATTGAGCGACGGGCCAGCGCTTGGCGGCGGGGCGATCAGCGTAGGGCATCGTTCGATCATGACGGTGCAGGCCAGTGACACGGTGCTGTGGTGCCGCTATCCCGACTTGTGCGAGCAACCCCTGGCCGCGATGGACTTCATGCTCTTGTGCGATCGTTTCAAAGCGATTCTGCTGGGTGAGGTGCCCAACCTCAGTGCACAACAGCGTCCGGGGCGCATCGCCCGAGGCACTGAAGACGCTGCCACGCGCGTGGTAGCGGGGGATCGCGAACTGCCGCAGTTGTCGGTGCACGATGATAGCGTGCGTCGCTTCATTGCTTTGGTGGATGAGTGCTATGACCGCAAGGTGCCGCTGTTCATAGAGGCCAGCGTGCCGCTGCAAAGCCTGTACACGGAGGGTTATCTGGCGTTCCCATTTCGACGGACCCTGAGCCGACTGCAGGAGATGCAATGGCAGCGTTTTGGTCTGTGACAGACTTTTCGCTGCGTAAGCTTCGCTTTTTCGTACATGCCTTTGTAGTGAATCGCCTTCATCCGCTGCTGACTCCGCGCTTACAATCGGTGCCCTCAAAGGGAGCCGATTCCCTTGCTGTCATGATCGAGGACGCTGATGGACACCCCTGATATCCTGGTGCTGCAAGCCAGTTACACCAATCCGGTGCACGCCGAGGCGATTGCCCTGGTGCTCAACCATTACGCCGAACACCCCATGGGCGGGGGGCACAGCCTGCCCGCCGACCTTGTGCAGCAACTGCCGGCCGAACTGGCCAAGCGCCCCTACGCTTTCAGCGTGCTGGCGTTTGTGGGGGGCGAGCCTGCCGGTCTGGTCAATTGTTTTGAAGGCTTTTCCACCTTTGCCTGTCGCCCGTTGGTCAACGTCCACGATGTGGCGGTGATGGAAGCGTTTCGCGGCCTGGGGTTGAGCCAGAAGATGCTGCAAAAGGTCGAGGAAATCGCGCGCCAGCGCGGCTGCTGCAAAATCACCCTGGAAGTGCTGGAAGGCAATGAAGTGGCACAGTCGGCCTATCGAAAGTTCGGGTTCGATGATTCGGTATTTGATCCGGCCAATGGCCGCATGCTGTTCTGGAATAAACCGCTTTAATAAATAACCGCAAAAAAAAGGGCGCCATTAAATGGCGCCCAATAAACCGTTTGCCAAAGGAGCGCAGTGGTAACGGGTGGTGCAGATTAACGAAGCGTTAAATTAACTGTTTGGCTGCTGCTGTTCGTCGGTATCGGCTTTTAATGTCTTGCCGTCAGCGGAAGCAGTTTGTTCGTTAGTGCCGTGGGTCTTTTCCTGCATGAAGGTGAAGTCATTGTAGAACTGCTTCGAACGCTCCGAGCCACCTTCTGCAAAGGCGGCGGCTGAGGTCAGGGTCATCAGGCTGGCAAGCATCAAGGTCGAAAGTTTCATGGCAGTATTTCCATTAAGAGTGATCGTTGTTCGTTCGCTCCACGGGCGAACTCATGGGGCGATTGTGGGGCGATCTTATTAAGTGGAAATTAACGCAAGCAACAGTCAGTGATAACAACTTTGTTAACGTTGCAGACGCGGACCTCAGAGTTTCCAGTCCATCGCCAACGTGATCGAGCGTGGGTCGCCCCAGTACACGCCGTTATAAAAGCCGACGCGCTCATAGTACTTTTTATCGAATAAATTATTGACGTTAAGCGACGCCGAAACATGTTCGTTGAACTGGTAGCGGGACATCAGGTTCACCAGCGAGTAAGCCTGTTGAGTGATCTTCGCCCGAGTGGTGATGGGGTTGCCCTTGGCGTCGCGCTCGCCGGTCGGCCTGTCGCTCCAGGCATAGGTTTCGCTCTGCCAGTTGAAGGCGCCGCCCACCGTCAACTGGCGCCACGCGCCCGGCAGCCGATATGCACTCGACAGCCGCAGCAGGTTCAGCGGTTGCTCGACGTTGTTGCGTTGGTCTTTGCCGTTCACGGAGTGGGTGTAGGTGTAGCCCGCCGTGATATTCCAGTCGGGCATCACTTCACCGGCCAGCTCCACTTCAAACCCGCGCACCTTGTTGCCCTTGCCGCCTGATTTGTAGAACGACTCTCTCGTCTTTGGGTCCGGCGGCACTGAGTCGTCCAGCTCCGCAACGTTGTCCTGGGTACTCCAGAAATAGGCGGTGGCAAGGTTCAAGCGCTCATTGAGCAGGCTGCCCTTGAGGCCCACCTCATAATTGCTGCCGACCACGGGCTCCAGGTATTTTCTGCTGGCATCACGTCGGTCCTGCGGTTTGAAGATGTCGGTGTAGCTCGCGTAAACGGTGTAGGCCGGGGTCAGGTCGTAAAGCAGGCCGGCGTAGGGCGTCCACATATCATTGTGGACCTGGTGGTTTTTATCGGACTTGATCCACTGGTCGTCATTATCGTATTGGGGCCAGGAGTTTTCGATTTCCCAACTGCCATAGCGGCTGCCCAGTACCGCGTGCGTGCGGTCAGTCAGGCTCAGGCGTGTGGCCAGGTAGCCCGCTTTCTGCTCCTTGCGGCTGTGTTCACCCTTGAGACCGGTGGTGACATCGGCAAACTTGCCGATGCCGCCCATGTGCTTCCAGTCTTCGATGGTGCGGTAGCCGTCGGGCAGTACATTGCGCTGATGCGGCGAAGCGTCTCTTTGCTGCGATTGGCCGTAGCCCATCATCAATTCATGCTGACGCCCCAGTAACGAATAGGCGCCGGAAAGGTTGAAGTCGAACACGTCCATCCTGGAGGTGCCGACCATGCGACTGGCCCAGGCGCCCATGCCGCTGCGGTCCGCATTCGGGAAGCCGGTGCCGCCGTAATACACCTTGCCGTCGGTATCGCTTTGTCGGTGGGTGTAAGCGGCTTTCAGGCGCCAGTCCCCGCCCAGTTTGTGATCGAGGGTGGTGAACAGGGTTTTGTCGGTCAGCGGCCAGGAGCTCCAGTGCGCGGCCATGTTGGTGGAGCGTGACAGCCCGGCCTTGCCGCCCTG
Source organism: Pseudomonas sp. Leaf59 (assembly GCF_920984685.1). NCBI lineage: Bacteria > Pseudomonadati > Pseudomonadota > Gammaproteobacteria > Pseudomonadales > Pseudomonadaceae > Pseudomonas > Pseudomonas sp. Leaf59. The sequence continues at coordinate 33,563 of NZ_CAKLBR010000028.1, forward strand.
GCTGTTCCAGTAAGGCACGGTGCCCCAGGAGGTGCCTTGCACCTGCTTGTCCTGATAGTCATAGCCCACCGCAAGCACGGTGTCGTCACTCAGGTCGCCTTCCAGAATGCCGTAACCCACCACGCGCTGAAGCGTGTAGTTGTCACGGTACGATTGACTGTCGCGGTAGGCCAGCACGCCGCGCCCGCGCAGCCTGCCGTCAAACGCCAGCGGGCCGCCCACGTCCACGTAGCTGTGGTAGTTGTCATAGCTGCCGGCGCTGAGCCCGGTTTTAGCCTGCCATTGGCCGGTCGGCCGCTTGCGCACCATATTGACTGTGGCCGACGGGTCGCCCGCGCCGGTGGTCAAGCCGGTGGCACCGCGTACCACTTCGATACGGTCGTAAATGATGGTGTCGGCGTCGGACTTCATGAAGCCGAAGGTATTGAGCATTCCGTCGACCTGGAAGTTGCTGATGCCGTAGCCGCGGGCAGAATACGAGGCCCTGTCCGAGTCGTTGTGCTGCACCACGACGCCGGTGGTCTGGCGCAAGGCCTCGGTCAGGGTGTTGAGGTTGAAGTCGTCCATTTGCTGGCGGGTGACCACCGAGACCGATTGCGGGGTCTCCTTGATGGACAGGTTCAGGCGTGTGGCGGTGCTCATGGCGCCGGTGGTGTAGGCCCCGGTGTGTTCGGTATGGGTATCCAGGCCCTCGGCGGTGACGCTGGTGGCGGCCAGTTCGAGTGCCGTGGAAGGCGTGTGCTCGGGATCGGTTTCAGCCAGAAGCTCGGGGCTGAAGACGCCGCCGAAGAGGCCGAGGGTGAGGGTGATGGAGCGGGTGAAGGGCGAAAGCATGGTGGCAGACTCCTTTTTTCTTTGTAGCCTTTTCGATAAAAAAGGCCTTGGCTCAAAGACGAAAGGAGTCGTGCAACTTTAGGCTTAAACAAGAATGATTATTATCTTCTTGTTTCAGGGGGGGCTACTTGAGTACTACCTCGTTCGGTTCGATCTTCTTCGGCTTGATCAGGCTGAAGTCGATCAAGCCCTTCTGTTTGGTCTCGTAAGGATTGCCGATCATCAGCGGACGCGGCTTGAAGCTGTCACTCACCAGGCTTCGGCTGCGGTCCCATTCGTCGAAGCTCAACCCGGCCAGATCGGCCCAGGTGTGAATCAACTGCGAGCTGCTGTAAGGGCGTTGCAGGTCGCCGGCAAAACTCCAGTCGTGGCTTTCGCGCCATTTGGGCGACGCGTAGGCCATGAACGGGATGGTGTACATCGGCGCGGTCGGCTTGGCTTCGTTACGGCCCAGGGTGCTGTGACCGACGGAGTCGAACACGTCTTCGCCGTGGTCCGACAGGTACAGCAAAAAGCCGTTGGGATCGCTTTTGGCGTAGTCCTTGATCAGGCTCGACACCACGAAATCGTTGTACAGCACCGCGTTGTCGTAGCTGTTGTAGGTTGGCAACTGCGCATCGCTGACGCCCTTGGGCACGCCCTGGCGGTCGGTGAACTTGTCGAAGCTGGGCGGGTAGCGGTACTGGTAGCTCATGTGTGTGCCCAACAGGTGCACCACGATGAACTTGCGCTCGGCGCCGTCGGCCAGGGCCTTGGCGAAGGGCGCCAGCACGTCGCCGTCGTACTGGCGGGCGTTCTGGTTGCGATTATTGTTGAGGTACACCTGCTCGTCGGCCTGTTCGGAAAAGGTCGTCAGCATGGTGTTGCGCTTGGTCATGGTCTGCTGGTTGGTGATCCAGTAGGTCTTGTAACCGGCCTGTTTCATCACGCTGACAATCGACGGAGTCTTGAGGTACAGGTCGGGGTTCTCTTCGTCGGCGAACGTCAGCACCTGTTGCAGCGCCTCGATGGTGTAGGGGCGCGGGGTGATGACGTTGTCGAACACCGCCAGTTGATCACGCAACTTGTCGAGTTCCGGCGTGGTGTTGCGCGGGTAGCCGTAGAGGCTCATGCGCTGGCGGTTGGTCGACTCGCCGATGACCAGCACCAGGGTCGACGGCTGACCGGCGTTGTTGTCCTTGAGGTTTTTCAGGGGCGGGATCTGGCTGGCGCTGGTGAGCATGCCCTGCATGTTGTCCAGCTGTTCGGTGTAGCGACGGTAAGCCACGATCATCTGCCACGGCACGGCGGGCTCGATGCGGGTTTCGAAACGGTCGATGGCCTGTTCCATGGTGTCGCTGGTGGCGATCTGCTTGACCAGCGGGTAACCGACCACGGCCAGTACGATAGCAGCAGCGGCCAGCATCGACTGCCCGCGCGGCATGTACACCGGGCGCAGGCGGGTCCACAGGAACACGGCGAAGGCGGTGTGGGCGATAAACGCCAGCACGATCCACCAGGCGAAATATTGGGTCGCGTACTCGCCGGCTTCAGAGATGTTCGACTCGAACATGATGAAGATGACGCTCTGGGAAAATTCCTGCTGGTAAATGAAGAAATAACCCAGGCTGGCCATGGAACATGCCCACAGCACCACACCGATCAAAGCCGCCAGCAAGCGTGTACGGCGCGGGAATAAAAGCATCGGCGCCAGCCACAGCGCACTCATGAAGAAGGCCTGACGAAACCCGCTGAAACCGGAAGTGCCGGTCAGCTGGATCAGCAGTTGGGTAATACCCGAGAAGTACCAGAAGAACAGAAACAGCCAACCGAAGCCGGCCCAATCAAAGCCTTTTGCAGACGCAGTGCTGCGCTTGAACATCGCCATCCAACGCTCCAACCCAATTATTTTCAGCCGGCGCGCAGGAACGCGCGCCAACAGAGGCCGCCCTTGCATGGGGTGGCCCTTCGGGCGGGGAGTATCGGGGAGAGAGTGTGAAAACTTTGTCAGCGCTCTGTAAGCATTATCTTACAGAGCGGTTCAGCACAGCGCGGGGCGGGCGCCGGAGGTCTGTTCGAGCTGGCCTTGCAGGTGCGAGCGCAGACGCAGGACTTCCTGCTGCAGTTGATCGCGTTCGTCCTTCAACTGGCGCAATTCATCGCGACGGATGCTGACGTAAAGCGTCTGTGGAGGACGGGACATCTGTGCTGTGCTCATTGCTTGCCTCGCAAATAGCCGGTAGATCGCGGTGCCGGAACGCAGAATGGGAGTTCTCGGCATCAGTCGGAAGCAATTCTGAATTCTTTTTTCCATCAAGGGAACTTTTTTATTTTTGGCGGTCGTGTGACTTTTGCTGCAGTGATGGTGAAACGATGGCAACTTTTTTAGCATGAAACTCCCGCTATCCGCTCTGGACTAACCCTCATTAGCCTCATTGCGCTATAAACTATGTCACACATTTTTTAGCAGTTAGGAGCATCAGCACATGCAACTGGGGATTATTGGACTAGGCCGCATGGGCGGTAACATTGCGCGGCGCCTGATGCTCAATGGGCATACCACCGTTGTTTATGACCGTAACGAAGCATTCGTCAAAGGCTTGAGCGAGGAGGGCGCCACCGGCGTCGCCGACTTGAAAGCCCTGGTGGCCGGGCTGCAGAAGCCTCGCGCCGTGTGGGTCATGTTGCCGGCAGGCGACCCGACCGAAGACACCATCAATGCGTTGAGCGAGCTGCTGGAAGACGGTGACGTGATCATCGACGGCGGCAACACCAACTACAAGGACGACGTACGCCGCGGCAAGGCCCTGGCGGAAAAGGGCCTGCACTATGTGGACGTCGGCACCTCCGGCGGCGTCTGGGGCCTGGAGCGCGGCTACTGCATGATGATCGGCGGCGACGTCGAGACCGTGCAGCGCCTCGACCCGATCTTCAAGAGCCTGGCCCCGGGCGTTGGCAGCATCCCGCGAACCAGGGACCGTTCCTCCAGCGCCGATCCGCGTGCCGAGCACGGCTACATCCACGCCGGACCTGCGGGCGCCGGGCATTTCGTCAAAATGATCCACAACGGCATCGAGTACGGGATGATGCAGGCGTTCGCTGAAGGCTTTGACATCCTCAAGACCAAGAACTCGGACAATCTGCCCCAGGACCAGCGCTTTGACCTCAATGTGGCTGACATCGCCGAAGTCTGGCGCCGCGGCAGCGTGGTGTCGTCGTGGTTGCTGGACCTGACCGCCGACGCGCTGGCCACCGACCCGAAACTCGACGGTTACTCCGGTTCCGTCGCCGACAGTGGCGAAGGCCGCTGGACCATCGAAGCCGCCATGGAGCAGGCCGTGCCGGTCCCGGTGCTGTCCACCTCGCTGTTCGCACGCTTCCGCTCGCGTCAGCAGAGCACCTACGGTGACAAAATGCTCTCTGCCATGCGCTTCGGCTTTGGCGGTCACGTGGAGACTTCCAAAAAATGACCGCCAACGGCAAAAAACCACAGGCCGAGCCCGCACCACCCACCACGCTGTTTTTGTTTGGCGCCCATGGCGACCTGGTCAAGCGCCTGCTGATGCCGGCGCTGTACAACCTCAGCCGTGATGGCTTGTTGGGCGATGGCCTGCGGATTGTCGGCGTCGATCACAACGCCATCAGCGATGCCGATTTCGCCAAGAAGCTCGAAGATTTCATTCGCACCGAAGCCGCGAGCAAGGTCAAGGGCAATGCCGAGCATGCCCTCGACCCCGAGCTGTGGGCGCAGTTGGCCAAGGGCATCAGCTATGTCGAGGGCGACTTTCTCGACGACAGCACCTACGCCGACATCGGCAGGAAGATCGCCGACAGCGGCACCGGCAACGCGGTGTTCTACCTGGCCACCGCGCCGCGCTTCTTCAGTGAAGTGGTGCAGCGCCTGGGCAGTGCCGGTTTGTTGACGGAAACCGACGAGAGCTTCCGCCGCGTGGTCATCGAGAAGCCGTTCGGCTCCGACCTGGCGACCGCCGAAGCGCTGAACGCGTGCCTGCTCAAGGTGATGAGCGAGAAGCAGATCTATCGCATCGACCATTACCTGGGCAAGGAGACGGTGCAGAACATCCTGATCAGCCGTTTCTCCAACGTGCTGTTCGAGGCGTTCTGGAACAACCATTACATCGACCACGTGCAGATCACCGCCGCCGAAACCGTTGGCGTGGAAACCCGGGGTAATTTCTTCGAGAAAACCGGCACCCTGCGCGACATGGTGCCTAATCACCTGTTCCAGTTGCTGGCGATGGTCGCCATGGAGCCGCCGGCGGCCTTCGGTGCCGACGCGGTGCGGGGTGAAAAGGCCAAGGTGATCGGTGCCGTGCGGCCCTGGTCGCTGGAAGATGCGCGGGCCAACTCGGTGCGGGGGCAGTACACCGCCGGCGAAATCGGCGGCAAGTCACTGCCCGGCTACCGTGAAGAAGCCAACGTGGCGCCCGACAGCAGCACCGAGACGTTTGTTGCCCTCAAGGTGATGATCGACAACTGGCGCTGGGTGGGCGTGCCGTTCTACCTGCGTACCGGCAAGCGCATGAGCGTGCGTGACACCGAAATCGTGATCTGCTTCAAGCCTGCGCCCTACGCGCAGTTTCGCGACACCGATGTGGACGAACTCGAGCCCACCTACCTGAAAATCCAGATCCAGCCCAACGAAGGCATGTGGTTCGACCTGCTGGCGAAAAAGCCCGGGCCGACCCTGGACATGGCCAACATACAGCTGGGCTTTGCCTACAAGGACTTCTTCGAGATGCAGCCGTCGACCGGGTACGAAACCCTGATCTACGACTGCATGACCGGCGACCAGACCTTGTTCCAGCGGGCCGACAACATCGAAAACGGCTGGCGTGCGGTGCAGCCGTTTCTTGATGCGTGGCAGCAGGACGACGGGATCCAGGCCTACAAGGCGGGCGAGGACGGCCCGGCCGCCTCCGATGCATTGCTGGCGCGCGACGGTCGCACCTGGCACAGCCTCGGATGAGTGACGCGGCGATCCATCCCATCCGTTTTATCCTGAGTGACGTGGACGGCACCTTGTTGCATCCGGACCACCGCCTCAGCCAGCGCACTGCCGATGCGGTGCGGGCGTTGCGCGAGGCCGGGGTGTTTTTCAGCCTGGCCAGCGGGCGGCCGCCCAAGGCCATGCATCATCTGATCGAGGCCTTCGGCATCGATGTGCCGGTGGCGGGCTTCAACGGTGGCACGCTGATCAACCCCGATGGCAGCATTCTGGTTGCCCACCACCTGCCGGCGGAGGCGGCGCTGATTGCCCTGGCGCTGTTCTCGGCCGAGCCGGACGTGGAAGTCTGGGTGTTCGCCGACGGTGACTGGTTGCGGCGTGATCCACCGGGGCCTATGGAGCCGCGCGAGGCTGCAGGGCTGGGCTATGGCCCAATCGTGGTGGAGAGTTTCGAGCCGTACCTGGATCGGGTCGACAAGATTGTCGCGGCCAGCAACAACACCGGCTTGCTGGTGGAGCTGGAAGCGCAGTTGCATCCCAAGGTAGAGGGCCTGGCTCAGGTATCACGTTCGCAACCGGTTTACCTGGATGTAACGGCGATGCTGGCCAACAAGGGCGAGGCCTTGAAGACCCTGGCGGCGCACCTTGGGGTGCCGCTTGAGCAGACCGCCGCCATTGGCGACGGCGGCAATGACCCGGCGATGTTTCACGTGGCGGGGTTGTCGATTGCCATGGGCCAGGCGGAAGAAACCGTCAAGCACCAGGCGACTGTCGTCACCGGCAGCAATCTGGATGATGGTGCGGCGGAGGCGTTCGAACGCTTTATTCTCGCGCCGCGCGCAGGCTCTTAGAGGCCCAGCTCAAACGGGCGATCACTGTTTGCAGTGATCGCCCGTCAGGGTCATGCCTTACTTGGGCATTGCCCAGGACTGCAACTGGTAGCCGTGCTCGTCGAGTTCGGCACGGGCCTGCAACAGCAGATCTTCCAATTGTGCCGGGTCGGTGTAAGCGCTTGACGACAGCTGCTTGCTGCCGATGCGGGTGTTGGTGCGGTCGATGACGCTCAGGCTGAGGGCGCCAACGCCATCATGCCAGGCCACGCACTGAAAGGGCTGGAAGGCACGGTCTGCGATCAAAAGAGCTTCGTTGATGCGGAGCGGGGCGTTCATGTGGGTCTTCTCTCTGTATGCCCATTCAAGTCAGCACCGGCGGTTGGGCTGACCGTGCGGTGGGTTACTTGTACTGATGCACGATGCCCGGGTTCGGGTCACATACTGATGCAATTAATTTTCAAGGCTTGATCTGCGGATGGAGACGGTGGCTTTTTGCCCGCACTTATAGCGAAATGTTACATAGTGCTCGTCAATAAATTGATAGTGTGGCAGTCAGGCGTCCCAAATCCTTGTTTATAAATAACTTTAACAATTTTGACGCCAAGGAATAGTCATGATTGTTACACCCGTCCCGCGACGCTTGCTTGTGGTTGACCCCTGTGACGATTGTCACGGCCTGCTGCCCGGTTTGCGCGCCGCCGGTTGGGACGTGGACAGTTGCGCACTGGAAACGGTAGGGGACCGCTCCTGTGATATCGGTTTGTTGCGTTTGCAGCCGTATCACCTGGAGCGCCCCGAGGCCGTCAAGGAACTGATCAGCCGCAGCGGCACCGAATGGATTGCTGTGCTCGACCAGGACGTACTGCGCCTGCAGAACGTCGGCGATTTTGTCTGCGAGTGGTTTTTCGACTTCCATACCCTGCCGTTCGATGTGTCGCGAGTGCAGGTCATTCTCGGCCGTGCGTTCGGCATGGCGCGCTTGCGCGGCAAGGGCAACACGCCGGTGGACGGGCCCGAACACGAATTACTCGGCGACAGCAGGGCGATCCGCGAGCTGCGCAAGTTGCTGTCAAAGTTGGCGCCCACCGAGTCACCGGTGCTGATTCGTGGTGACAGCGGCACCGGCAAGGAGCTGGTCGCCAAGACCCTGCACCGCCAGTCCCAGCGCCATGCCAGGCCATTCGTGGCGATCAACTGCGGTGCCATCCCCGAACACCTGATCCAGTCCGAACTGTTCGGCCATGAAAAAGGCGCGTTTACCGGCGCCCATCAGCGCAAGATCGGCCGCATCGAAGCCGCGAATGGCGGCACCCTGTTTCTCGATGAAATCGGCGACTTGCCGATGGAGCTGCAAGCGAACCTGCTGCGCTTTCTCCAGGAAAAACAGGTCGAACGCGTCGGCGGCAGTCAGCCGATACCGGTGGATGTGCGGGTACTGGCGGCGACCCACGTCGACCTCGAAGCGGCGGTGGTCAAGGGCACCTTTCGCGAAGACCTGTATTACCGCCTGAATGTGCTGCAAGTGGTCACCGCGCCCCTGCGCGAGCGGCACGGTGACGTCGCGATGCTGGCCAACCACTTTTCACGCTTCTACAGCCAGGAAACCGGCCGCCGCCCGCGCAGTTTCAGCGAAGACGCGCTGGTTGCCATGGGGCAGCATCCCTGGCCGGGCAACGTGCGTGAACTGGCCAACCGCGTACGCCGCGGTCTGGTACTGGCCGAAGGGCGCCAGATCGAGGCCACCGACCTGGGCTTGCTGGGCAAGCGGGCCGTGTCGCCACCCATGGCCACACTGGAAGACTACAAGCACCGCGCCGAACGCCAGGCGTTGTGCGACGTGCTCAATCGACACAGCGACAACCTGAGCATCGCGGCCCGCGTGCTGGGCGTCTCCCGGCCCACGTTCTACCGGTTATTGCACAAGCACCAGATCCGCTAGGACGCGCCCACTCCACGTCCACACCTTGAGGCTAGCGGGCTTGTCGCGGGTGATTGGGTTGTTGTGGCGAACGGGCTTGCCCTAATGCGGTTCAGTTAAGCGCAGATTCCCTGTGGCGAGCAGGCTTGTCCTGCGTTGGGCTGCGCAGCAGCCCCAAAACCAGGCGCTGAGCCGTATCAGGTACACCGCGTTTTGCTTGATGGGGGGCGCTGCGCACCCCAACGCGGGGCAAGCCCGCTCGCCACAATAAGCCCACAAGAGCCCTCTTGATCGTTCCCACGCGTGGGAACGATCAAAATTTCCTTAACTGAACGGCATTAGGGCAAGCCCTAATGCCGTTCAGTTAAGCGCAGATTCCCTGTGGCGAGCAGGCTTGTCCTGCGTTGGGCGGCGCAGCAGCCCCAAAACCAGGCGCTGAGCCGTATCAGGTACACAGCGTTTTGCTTGATGGGGGGCGCTGCGCACCCCAACGCGGGGCAAGCCCGCTCGCCACGACAGCCCGCTCGCCACAACAAGTCCGCACCCAAGGACGCGTTGGGCATTCAGAAGTAATACGGAAACTTCAGGCTGAACGTAAAGTCCGGCGCATCGTCCGTCATGCCGATCGCGAGGTTCGGCACGATGGTCAGGTTGTCCGACGCCGCAATCGTCATGCCCACGTTGAAATAGCCCGCGTTGGCATCGCTGGACACCACCGACTGCCAATCCTGCCCGCTTTGCTTGACCTTGCTTTTGCGCTGTATCACGTCGGACACCGAGAACGACATGCTCATCTTCTCGTTCAGCGCGAATGCCACGCCCACGCCGAACTGGAAGCTGTCGCCCAGTTGGATCTTGCCGGGCACCTTCTGATTGACGTTGGGGCTGATGTCGCTGAACGAGTCCTCGAAGTTGTGGGTGTAGGACAGCGAACCGAACAGCACCGCCGGGTCGAAGGTCTTGACCAGCGAGATGCCCGGCGTCACCGACCACACGCCGTTGCCGGTGGGCAGGCTCTCGGGAATGGCGAGGTTGTCGTTGCCCGGTTTCGGGATCAGCTTGATGCCGTACGGGTCCGCCCCGGTGGGCGCCTTGACCCGTACCGACACGACCGCATCGGGCAGGTGCGCGCTTTCGTCGAGGAACTTGTACGAGACGCCGGCATTGACGTCGCCGATGGTCGGGTCGCGCGTTACCGAGCCTTCCGACATGGCGGTAGAACTGCCGCCCGCACCGCCTGACTGGTAGGTGGATTCGCGGTACACCACCGGCACGTTCAGGTCGAACTGCCAACGGTTGTCCAGGTTGTAGCGCCCGGTCAGGTCCAGGGTCCAGCTGTCGGACTTGATGCGGTCCAGGTTGATATTGCCGAGGAAGATCGAGTCCAGCGCGAGAAAGCCGTTGAGGGACAACTGGCGTGCATCGTAGCGCGCGTAGGTGATGCCGGTTTCCAGGCTGAACCTGCCGTTGCCGAAAAAGCCACTGGCTTCGTTGTACAGGTTGCTCACACTTTGCGCCGGGGCCGAGTCGTCCTTGAGGTTCTGCCCGTAGGAGCTGCCGCCGCCCGCGCCGCCGGAGGCCGCCGCCGCGCCTACGCCGGGCGTATGGCCGGCCACGGTGGTGCCGCCTTTCTGGAAGTCGGCAGGGGATTTGGCCAGGCGTTTGGGGGCGGGTGTTGCGGGTTGATCTTCTACTTGCCTTACACGTTGTTCCAGTACGGCCAGTGCTTTTTGCTGCACTTCATAGCGTTGCTTGAGCTCCAGCAGTTCTTGCTTCAGTGTTTCGATATCAGCGTCCGGTGCGGCATAAAGCACGGAGGCGGGCAGGAGCGCACTCAAACAAACCACGGCACGTAACGATACAGATCGATGCATGAAATAAGCCGTCCCTTTTAATGCGTAAGTGTCGAGGCTCAGCGTAGTTCAATAACCGGAGGGGCGAAGGCCCTTGAGTTGATCCAGATTGAGGTTCTGCGTGATGTTGTTGAAACCGTTGTTGCCCATGACCACATTGAGTTGGGTCAGGTTGCTGACCGCGTTGCCGTTGCCTTGAATGACGGTGCCTTGCAGCACGTTGCCGGCGCCGATCTGCTGCACGACATTGCCCTGGTTGTTGCTGGCCTGTAGAGCCATTTGCAGCCCGCCATTATTGGCGCTCACCGTGACCTGGCCTGCCGCCGTGCCACCGGTGATCGGCTGGCCAGCCAGCAGCGCCTGTCCGGACTGCGCGTAGTTGGCCGGGGCCAGGCCGTTTTTGCTCACGTTGATGTCCACGCCGTTGGTGGCAGCGTTGCCATCCCCGGCCGCGCGAACGCTTTGCACCACGCCCTGGCCGGTGCCCAGGCCCGCGCCACCGACGACTGTGCCGGTGCCTTCAGGTTGCCTGCTCACGCCTGTGCCATCGTTGCCCGATACCTGCACATAAAATTGCGGGGTGACGGTGGACGCGTTGACCTGCATGGCCGCGCTGCCGGTCACGGTGGCGCCGGCGGCATTGGTCCAGGTGCTGCTCATGACGATGCCAAAGCTGATGATGCGCCCCGGCATCACGTAACGCCCGCGCAGGTCGGCCATTTCCGCATCCTTGAGCTCGATCGGCTTGAACGCCGAGGACGCATGCACCGGTGCAGAGGCGGCCAGGCAGATGACCGTCAACCAACGGAAAGTGTTCATCGTGTGCTCCTGGAGCGTCCTGCCCCTTATTGCGCTTCTAGAAGAAGTCGCTCTGGATAAAACCGAATTCCATCAATTCGCTGTCACGTACCGGGCTGAACGCGTTGAACTGGTTCCTGGCGGTCAGCGGCACGCGCGGGGTGAGCAGGGCGTTGGTCTTGTCGTAGCCTTCACCGATCACGGCGAACACGATGCCATTCCAGCCCTTGACGAAGTCGTCCCTGGCGTAGCGCTTGTTGCCCAGCACCGGATCGCCGATGTACACCCACTCCTTGTCGGCACGCTGCAACACCACAAAATGCTTGTAGCCGCGAATTTCCAGCAGGACCACGACCGGCACCTTTACGGTCATCAACACGTCGGGGGCGATGCGATAGCCCTTGGCGCGCATGTTGATGCTTTCCAGGTAGCGCTTCATGTCGAGCATCGAGAAGCCCTGGGTGCGTACCAAGTCCTGGTCGGCGTTGACCAGCATGCCCTTGATGATGTGGTCTTCATCCACGTCCATCCAATAGGCTTGGCGCAGGATGGTCGCCAGCGCGGCGGCGCCGCAGCTGAAATCGGTTTTCTGTTCCACTAGGTTGGCGAACTTGCGCTCGCGGATGCTCTCGACCTTTTTGTACACCACCGCACCGTTGGGCATGACGACTGCCATTTGCCCCGCCCAGGTCGGGCCGGTGAGTGTGAACAAAAGGAGAAAGACAACGCGGCGCATGATCAGGTGACCTGTTGGACACTGGAATGAAAGGGGCCTTGTTGGCAAGGCCCGATCTGCATCAGAAGCGAGTGATTGCTACGTTGTTCTGACCCTGGTTGTTGCTGCCCGACAGTACGTTGGAGTTCGATACGCCGGAGCTGTAGTTCAGCGAGTTGTTCACGCTGGCGTTGTTGGTGACCACCGATTTGGCACCCCAGCCATGGCCGCTGCTCAGGTTCACGGTCAGGTTGCCCGACACATCCTGCACGCCGGATACAACGGCTGCGCCGCTGTCGCCATTGCCGGAGGCGATAGCAACGCTGTTGCTGCCCTGGTTGGAGGTGCCGGTGGCTGCGTTCAACTGGATCACGCCGGAAGCGTTGTTGCCGCTGCTGTTGAGCGAAGCATTGTTTTGCGAGCCGCCGTTGATTGCCAGGTTGCCGCTGTTGGATTGCGCGGTGCCGGTGCTGGCGAACACGAAGTCAGCATCGCCGGAAACGATGGCCACGTCGTTCTTGCCCTGGTTGTTGTCACCGCTCAGCACGTTGCCGTTGGCCACGCCGCTGATGTGGTTGTAGGAGTCAGTGGTCGACGCGTTGTTTTCGGTTTTGTCGTTGAGTACGGTGTTGCCCTTGTTGCTCTGGCCGTCAACGGTAGTCGCGGCAGCAGTGGTAGGCGCGTGGTAGCCGCCTGCCTGGGCTGCAACAGCCATGAGCGCAGCGAGAGCGAAAGCCAGTGGTTTGAGCGCTGTGGTGGTTTTCATGGTGTATCTCCTTGCTTCTAATTAGTGATTTAAGTGTTGATACGGTCCGGCAGGCGACTCAGCTCCATCAGTTGAGTCGCACATTCAGGGTGTTAGCCACTCGGTTCCCCACCCCGGCGCTCTGGTTGACCTGTACCACTCCACGGCTGCCGGTGAAGGCCTGGTCGCTGGTAACGACCTGGCGGCTGCCAGTGGTAGAGGTCAATCCCGAGTCTGTTGCAAGCGCAACGGTCTGTTGCGACATGACGCTGTCGTCGATGCTTTGCGGGCCAGTGGTCAGGCTGACGCGCACGGCATTGATCATCTGGTTCTGGGCCCCGGCCGACTGATTGACGCTCAGTGCACCGTTGCCATGGCTGAAAGCGTTGCCCTGAATCGCAGTGCTGGCACTCAGGGAGCGGTCGGCGGCGGCGCCGCTGATTTTCTGTGTGACGGAGACAGTGGCCCGGGCGTTATGGCCCACGGCGATGGCGAGGTTGTTGCTCAGCTGTTGCTGGTCACCGGCGGCCTGGTTGATCGAGACCGCGCCGTTGTATTGCTGGCCCGAGTTATCGATGCTGGCGTTGTTGCCGGTCGTGTCGGCCATGGCTGCCGAGCAGCTCATCATGGCCAGGAGCATCCAGAGATGATTCATTTCATCGCTCCGCCGATCATGCCGCCGAGGTTGTTCAGCGGTGCGAGGCCGCGTGAGACTGCGCCGTTGACCGTTCCCGAGATGCCAGCGCTGCCGCCGCCCTGGCCCGCCGCGCTGGCGGCACCCAGGCTGTTACCGGCACCGATGGCGTTCAACCCGTTCAGGTCGCCATTGGGCATGACGCTGCGGGTAACGCTGGAACCGCTGCTGATGCCAGCGATGTCGTGGTCGCTGAGTTCGTTGGTGACGGCGCGGATTTGCCCGGTCGGGTTGGCATTGGCGGTGATGGGGTAGGGGTCGGTGCCGCGTGCACGGCCAATGGCATAAGGTTGCACCTGACGCTCGATCACGATCACTCCATCATTCGCCGCCAGCACTGGCAGGCTCACGACGGCACTCAGTGCGCAGCCGATCAGCAGGAGGCTCAGTGAGCCAGGATTGTGTGTGTCCACGGTGGCAGTCCTTAGTCATAGCGCTGACCCTAAACAGCGCTGACAGACGTAGAGCAGAAGGCGTGCCGCTTTTTATTTGACGTTTATATTCAAAAGGTTAGCTTTTTTTGTGGGCAAAGTGATGGCCATGCTGTTTCAGAGATGAGACAGCGTTGAGGTGATGACGCAGATCCAGTGCCGCCTGTGAGCTGTCTCAAGGATGAAACACTGCCCAGGGCAAAACCATGAATCCGCTCAAGACGGGCGGTTGCAGGCGGGGAAGTGTTTCAAAAATGGACACATCAGGCGCAGGCGGGCCCGCGATGGCTGGCGAAAAGGCTCAGCCCTTGGGTGCTTTACGCGGAATGGAATTGAGTACGGGATTGCCGTCCTGGTTCTGGGTCAGGTAGACCGGCAGCACCTTGGGCAGGGAAGGGATGAGGTTGTTGACCTCATTGATGTTGTAGATGCCGCCGATGCGAATCGCCCCGGTGGGCGTGTCGGCCAGCATCACCGGCTTGCTCAGGTAGCGGTTGATCAAGGGCAGCGCATCGGCCAGGGCCAGATTATCGAGTACCAGCTTACCCTGGCGCCAGGCCAGCGCCGAGTCGCCGGGGTTGATCGCGCGGAGCTTGGGTGTTGCATCGCCATGCTGGTAGCTGGCCTGCATTCCCGGGGTCAGCGGCACGCTGCCGTGCACCGTGTCGCTGGAAATCTGCACCGAGCCCTCAAGCAGCATCACCCGTACCTGGTCTTCATATTTCCACACGTTGAACTGAGTGCCCGTCACACGCACCCGGCCGTCGCCGGCCCGCACGATAAACGGGTGAGCGCTGTCATGGCTGACCTTGAAAAACGCTTCGCCCCTGTTCAGCGTCAGTTGACGCTGATCCCTGTAATTGGCGTAGACCAGTTGCGTGCCCAGGTTCATTTCCACCTGGCTGCCATCACCCAGGGTGACTACGCGTGCGTCATTGGTTGTTTCGAAGCGTTCATAGGCGTTGGGCAGCCAGCCGGCTTCCCAACCGGTGAACGCTGCCAGCGGCAAGGCTACCAGGCAAATCGCAGCGGCGACTGCATAGGTGCGCAATCGGCTACGCGGTTTGAACCGCACCACGACAGGCTGGGTTTGAGGGCGGGGCAGGTGCTCGGCAACGTCCCAGATCTCCAGCATGGCTGCGTATTCAAAGGCGTGCAGTGGATGAGCGTCATGCCAGCGCTGGAAAGCCTGGCGCTCGGCGCCGGTGCAGTCGGCCGCATGCAGGCGCATGCACCACTGCGCCGCGGCGTCGGTGATGGCGTCATATTCTGCTTCTGAAACGGAATTTTCGCTCATTGACTCATCCTGATTTCCCACATTCTAACCTCCCCGAGCGGACGGCGAGAACAGCATCATGGCGAATGCACATCAATTGGAACTTATTCTCGTTGGCGCGCACCTAAAAATTTCAGGACTTGAGTCTGTGTTTCCCACGATGGAGTAACCAATATGCTGAAGAAAACCCTCATCGCGCTGTGTGCAACCTCCGCCCTGCTGAGCGCAGGCGCTGCGCTGGCCGACAAGCCGGGCGCCGGCTGGATCCCGATTGAAAAAGCCATCGAAGTGGCCAAGACCAAGGCCGGCTATGTCGAAGTCTATGCGGCCGAAGCCGACGACAACGGCTACTGGGAAGTCAAGGGACGCAAGTCCGACGGCGTCGTGTATGAAGCCCGCATCGACGGCGCTTCGGGCAACGTCCTGCGTGATCAGAAAGACTGATCGACCGCGCCGGGAGCCTGTTCAGGCTCCCGCATCCAACGTGCGGCCCAGGTGGGTGATCAGGTAGGTAATGGAGTCTGCATTGGCCAGGATGGTGTCGATGCGCTTGTCGACGTTACTCATGAACACTGACCGCGCATCCTGCAACGTTTTTGTACCGGTGATACTCAGCACCTTGTCCTTGAGTGAAGTACTCGAAGTGCTTTTGCCGAAATCTTCCCACGTCTGGCTGAATTCGTCCCACGTCCTGAACAGCGTCGAGGCTGGCGTCAGCGTCGACAGCGCGGTTTCACGCAAGTCCGTCAGCGTGGTCTTGAGCTGCGTGGCGCCTTTGATGTTGACGTTGATCAAGTCAGGAAACGGTCGCATCGAGTCCAGGTAGGCCAGGTCTTCAGTGTCGCAGGTTATGTGGGTTATCTCGTGGATCAGGGTGGCCGCACGTGCATGGGCGGCAATGTCGAACGGCGCGTTGAGACGGTTCTGATAGACGTCCAGCAGCGGGTCGAAAAAGCGGTCCATCAAGTAAATCCTGCGTTCTGCTTCGCCAGGCAGAATGAACGCGCAAGCATCCGCAGGGTTGTAACGGTCGGTGCCACTGACAAAGCGCATGGAGTCGGGTGTGATCAGGCTGGGGTTGATCAGCTCATTGAGCACTTCGTCAATCCGGCGCTCGATCCGCCCCAATTGGTCGGGGCTGAGGGTACCGACGCCGAACATGTCGCCAAAAAACAAGCCGCACCGGCTCAACGGATCACGTGAGGGGGCGAAGTGCAGAATGTTGCGTTTGCAGGTCACGGCGTAGTACGTGGCGACATTCAATGCTTCGTTGATACAGCGCGCCTTCCAACTCGACACGGCGCTGATTGCGCGCATGCCAATCGCCTCCACGTTGATGCCATGCTGCTCGGCGGTAGGAGGGTAGTAGCGATCGGCAAGGCGGGACAGGACCTTGCCATAGCGGGGGGTGTGTCGGTTCAGGTCAAGCACCCATATGCCCTGGCTATTGCGTTGTATCCAGGGGCCGCGATCCTCGGTAGCACCCAGTCGCCAGTGCTCACCGGCTTTGCTCACGGCGTATACCTTGCCCGCAGCCGGCACAAAGTGGCGCTCTCCGTACTTCTCTCCGTAGGTGTGGGTCTGCGCATTCAGGTTCAGGGAGTCAAGCGAAACATCCTGGCCTTCAAACTTCTTCAAACGCGTGCGCGCAGGGGCCGTCACTTTGTAGGTGTCCAGAGTCATCGCTTTGGGCGGTGAGGCTGCTGGCCATTGTTCGAGCGACGACGGCTGTTTGGCCGCAGGCAAGCCAGGCAACGGCGCGTCCAGTTCATCGCGCAGGGCGGCCAGTTGGGCCACGCCGGCGATAAAGGTCTTGAGTGCACTTGTCCAACGATGCTCTTGCAGGTCTTCGGCTGAGGCCTTGAACAACGTATAACTGCGCCACACCACCAGCGGGTAGGCGAGCTTGCCCGCCATGAACGCCAGGCCTCTGGGGATAGCCTCGCTCAGCAGGCTGCTCACCGCATCCCACTGTCGTTGCCCCGATGGCGTGAACTGGCAGGTCAGCATCCGGTTGAGCATCTCGCGGTTGTCGTCGAACAACCGATGCAGCAGATTGCCGCTGACGGGCGACGCGCCCAGATGAATGTCCGCGTTCGGCCGACGCAACAGATTGCGATAGGTCGTCTGATGAGCCGTTTGCATCTGGCCGATCACCCAGTCCTGCAATGCGCCGGGGGATGTGAACTCATGCAGCAGTTCGGTTTCGTCCTTGTACTCTTTCAATACGTGCCGGGTGCTGTAGGGCGCGTACAGCACCAGGGGATCGGCTGCCTCGGCACCGATCAGGTAGCAGCCCAGGGCCGCGACTACGGAGGCGCCCTTGGTGGCGATCAGCTCCAGCGGTCGAATCAGCGCCTTCGCACCGCTGACGGCGGCACGGGCCACGGCATCGGGCATGTCAAAGGCTTGCTGGAGCAGGCGCCAGGCCGCGTCCGACAGGCGTTCATTGAGCTTTTGTTCGTGGGCGTACTGCAGCAGTTGCCAGGGCAGCTGCCGGCAGAAGAGTTGGCGGCGCACGCGCGTGTCGTCGGTGTTGCCGTTGAGGTGGGTGGCGAGCAACGTCTGGTAGATACTCTTCAAATCCAGCTGCCGCACCAGTTGCACCACGGCGTTCCCGTCCAGCGTGGCGGGCAGCCCGGTGGCAGCACGCGATGTCGGCCGGATATCGTCGGCGCGCAATTGCGGCAGATGGCGCATGGCGAAATCCGTCAGGGTCTGCGTGTGGCCCTGCAGCTCGATGCGTGGCGTGATCAGCACGTGCTCCGGGTCTGTCGCGTGGTCGGGAAAGCGCGCTGCAAGCAGGGCTTTCAGCGTGCTCCCGACTTTATCGCGCAGGGGCGTGATGCCGTGCAGATAGTCGCGCTCCTGCGGCGCGCTCAGGCGGTACTGTTCGAGCAGTTCGGCATGCAGGCGCTGGTCTGCCTGCGCCGCCATGCCCAGCCATACCGGTAACGCCTGCTGGTTGATCAGGGCGTGGGCGATGTTGATGGCTCGGTCCAGGTTGGATGGCGGCGCGCGGCGGATCAACGCGTCCATACAGTCCTGAAAGCGTTGTGCTCCCAGCCTCATCGACAGCAGGTGGTCGATCTCGTCCAGCACGAAGCGGCTATAGGTGGACTGGCGATTGTTGACCAGATGATCATCGATACGCTGCAATGGGCCCAGCATGAAACGCTGGTGGGGCACACGCCTGGACGGCGGCAGGTGCTCAACCAACGTCCAGCGTTCACGCTCATCCTGTACACGTCGGTCGAGGGTATCGCGCAAGGTCTTGACCGAGGCAAACCCCTCATAGCCACGCCCTGGCGTCCAAAGTATGGCCGCACCGGAATGCTCGGTGTCGATGCCGCCGCGTTCGGTCAGTACAAAGCAGCTGGTCAGTGGATCGGTGCGGGTTCCGACGCTCAGGCTCAGGCCGTAGGCGTCCGGGATAAACCCTTTCAGGCCATGCCGTGTCAGCCGGGTCATGCTCTCGTTGTTGAGCACACTGCCCAGCAAGGCGACGTGAGTGGGGCCAAGGGTACGTGACAGGCGCCTGAGGTGCGCTTCGCCGCTCAAGCCATCGAACAGCCCCTGGGCCGGATGTGCCTTGTTGTTGTCGATCAGCACATGGGGGAGTGTGCGCAGGTCCCTGTCGACGAAGCTGCTCAGCACCTTGTCGATGACTGTATTGAAGCTGGCGACCGTCACGTTGGGTAATTTCAACGCAGTGCCCGCTTCAGGCTTGCCGTAAAACCCGCGCACCGCCGACTGACCAAGCGCGTCAGCCTGCCCGGCCAGGCGCGCAATAAAGTGCGCGACCATGCCGATTGAGGTTTCAGGCACGCGCCTCTCGCGTTCTCCTGCCGGCGTGGAATAGGTATTGAGGTAGACGTCATCGGCCTTCAGGTTCATATGCCCTTTGGCCATTTCCGCATCCAGTGCATGGGCGGCCAGATCGCGCAGCGTCAACTGCTTGCTGCGTTCCAGTGCCAGCGCATCATGCACGGCACGCATTCGTTTGAGCTGCAGCTTGGCCTTTTCCGCCAATACCGTACTCGGTCGTCCATTGCCGCTGGTGACTGGGTGCACGCTCCAGTGTCCGCCAGCGTCGTGCTCCATCAGCCGGCTGTCGAGCATGATGCGAACGTCCAGGGCGGTATCGAGCAGGGCGCCCAGGTTGATGGTGCCGACGCTGCGCCGATACAGGCCCAGCGCATGCTCCAGGTTGCTGAACTGTTTGGCCGCAATGTCCTTGATCATGTCCTGGAAGACATCGTCGGCGACAGGTTTGCCGGTGACTTGCACCTGATCCATGTCGATAAAAACGCTGCGCTCATCCAGCGACAGAAAATTGAGCAGCTCATCTTCATGCCCGGCCGTCTTGAGCATGGCCTGCAGCATGCCCTTGAGTTCTTCCACGTTCTTGAGCACCTGCAACCCCCGCGATTGGGTATAGAAATACGCGTGGGAGTTGCTGATCAGCAGGGTGCTGGCCAATTCAACGTAATGTTGATAGGGCGCATGAACCTGAACCTTTTCTATTTTCAGGGTGCTTGCATAGGTGCTGCGCGCGGCCTGGTCTGCGAGAAATATCGCGCGCAGCGTCTGGCTTTCTTCAGTGCTCACGATCTGGTCCTGGTGCTTGAACAGCAGGTCGACGCGAAACTTGTCACTGATCACCCGCGCGAAAAACTGCAGGCGTGACTGACCGTCCCGACAGTCTTCGTTCCAATAGGTTTGCAGCAGGCTGTGCAGCAAGGTCGAGAGAATACCGCTGGTTTGCGCGACCAGGCTGTCCCAGTTCTGCTGGTCTTTGGCCTGTTGCTGCAGGGTATGCTGGCGGGTGTCGTGGCCGAGATTGGCGAACGTGCGGGTCTGGTCCGTGGGCCAGCCCTGACGGCCGTAAAACTGCAGAAGTGCCTCGCGCAGGGGCATGGAGGCGCCCAGACGATGTTCCTCATCGGTGGCGACCCTGGCGAGAAAGTCCACCCGCGTGTCGCTCTGGTCAAGGCTGGGAAAGTAGCGCCGCGCCATGATGTTGAGCAGCGTGTCGAGCATCCAGCGCAGGGTGGGGAGCTTGCGCAACTGGTCCAGTATCGCGACGACGTTTTTCTGTTGCGCGTCGAGAATGCCCTGGCGCTGGTCCGCCATCACGGCGCCGGGGACGGCGGCGGTGCTCACGATCAATGGATCCTTGACCGGCAAGGCGTCACGCTCATCGATGGCCAGAAACTGCAGCAGCTCTGCACGCTGGCCGGGCTGTTTCAAGCGTTCCTCCACGCCCTCAAGCAGGTCGGCACGGCTGTCGAACAACTCCAGGCCGCCATAGGGCGTGAAGAGCACGGCTTTAGCGTCGTCAGGTGTCGGGCTCATGATGAAGGCGCCGGCCAGCACTAGTGCGGGCTGGTCGCTGAGATTGACCAGCAGCCGTTCCACGTTCATCGGGTAGTCGCGTGCTTCCTTGTTCTGGCGCGCCGCGTCCGTGGCGTAATACAGGGTCAGCAACCAATCAAGGTCCTTGACTGAAAACCCCAGAGTACGCTCGCGTTCCGAGGGGGTCTTGCGACTGACGGGGCGTTGAAACTCTTCGAAAAAGTAAGGCGGGTTCACCTGGGTCATGGCGCGCGTTCCATCTGCGGGGCTGTCATCAGTGCGCACCGTAATGGCAGGCGCAGTGCCAAGGGTGTTACATATCTGAAGCAGACATTGACAGCAGCCACGGGCCGCGTTGTTTAATCGACGATGTGGATTCTTGTTGTTTCTCCCAATTATAAAATCGGAGCTATAGATGTCTGCCCAGTCCCCGATCGTCGACCTTCCTTGCGCGCTCATCGGCTTCAACGACCTGGTGGCGTTGCTGCACGCCCTGTTCATCAAGCACGGCACGTCAGCCGAGGTGGCGGCCATCCTGGCTCACAACTGTGCGAGCGCCGAGCGCGACGGCGCCCACAGCCATGGCATTTTCCGTATCCCCGGTTACCTGAGTACGTTGGCCAGCGGCTGGGTCAATGGCCATGCGGTGCCGCTGGTGACGGATGTTGCCTCAGGCTTTGTGCGGGTAGACGCCTGCAACGGGTTTGCCCAGCCCGCCCTTGAAGCCGCGCGTACGTTGCTGGTGGACAAGGCCCGCAGCGCCGGCATCGCCTTGCTCGCGATCCACAACTCCCATCACTTCGCCGCACTGTGGCCGGATGTCGAGCCCTTCGCCGAGGAAGGTCTGGTGGCGCTGAGTGTGGTCAACAGCATGACCTGCGTGGTGCCCCATGGCGCCGACCGGCCGCTGTTCGGTACCAACCCCATCGCGTTCGCCGCACCGCGTGCCGACGGGCCGCCGATTGTGTTTGACCTTGCCACCAGCGCCATCGCCCACGGCGATGTGCAGATCGCCGCACGCAACGGCGAGCGCTTGCCGCCGGGCATGGGGGTCGACAGCCTGGGCCAGCCTACCCAGGACCCCAGGGCGGTGCTTGAAGGCGGCGCGCTGTTGCCATTCGGCGGGCACAAGGGCTCGGCGTTGTCGATGATGGTCGAGCTGCTGGCGGCGGCGTTGACGGGCGGTAATTTTTCCTTCGAATTCAACTGGGCGGATCACCCGGGCGCACGCACGCCCTGGACCGGGCAATTGCTGATCGTGATCGACCCGAGCAAAACCGCCGGGCAAAGCTTCGCCGAGCGCAGTCAGGAGCTGGTGCGGCAAATGCATGCAGCAGGGTTGCGGCGGTTACCCGGTGATCGGCGTCATCGCACGCGGGCGAAGTCGCTGGAGGCGGGTATCGAGATTGACGCGAAGGATCTTCAGCAGTTACGGGAGCTGGCGGGAGAGTAACGGGGGCTGCGCAGGGTGCGCAGCCCCCGGCAATCAGTTGCGACGACCCAGCAACAGGCCGACCACCAGACCGAAGCCTGCGGAAATCGCCACGGTCTGCCACGGATGACCACCGATGTAGGTCTCGGTGGCATCCACCACCGGCTTGCTGCGCTCGCGCACGCTGGAGACCGAGTCCAGGGCCTGCTTGAGTTTGATGGCGACCTGCTCACGCAGGGTTTCGCCTTCTTCGCCCACCAGGGCTGCGCTGCTTTTAAGCAGCTTGTCGGATTCTTCGATCAGCGCCGTCAGTTCACTGAACGCTTGATCCTTGATTTGTTCTTCGACGGCTTGGGCAGCGGTTTTGCGGGCCATTGGGTGACTCCTTGCAGGTGAATGTGACAGTGAACAATGGAGTGTCCGGCGTCGGCAAAAGTTGCAGTTTTTTTGCCTGCAGCCGGTTTGGAGCAAAATCCGGATCAGGATATTTCGACCCACGGTGTAAGATGGCACCTATTTGTGCAGCAGGTAATTCAACATGAGCTTCAATCTCGCCAACAAGACCCTCGCCGAACGTGCCGAGCTGGAAGATGAAAAGTCCCGTCTTTATGACCTGTGGCAAAGCAACCTGGGCAAGGCCAAGGGCGAAGCCGCGCGACTGTTCGGTGAGCGCGCCAAGCGCAAGGGTAAATGGGCCGAATGGGTGCGTGCCGAGCTTGACGGCATGTCGCCACCGGAGTTCTCCGGCATGGTGCGCAGCGAAGTCAACAAGCTGATGGCTGCGGCTAAATAAAACACGCCACAATGGCCTCGCGCAGCGTTGGCAACGGCGAGTCAAACCATGGCTCTGTGGCGAGCGGGCTTGCCCTAATGCCGTTCAGTTAAGGAAATTTTGCGGGCTTATTGTGGCGAGCGGGCTTGCCCCGCGTTGGGGTGCGAAGCGCCCCCAATCAAGCAAAACGCGGTGTACCTGATACGGCTCAGCGTCTGGTTTTGGGGCTGCTGCGCAGCCCAACGCAGG
>NZ_CAKLBR010000029.1:0-55830 GCF_920984685.1 Pseudomonas sp. Leaf59
CACAGGGAATCTGCGCTTAACTGAACGGAAAGTTTGTGGGCTTATTGTGGCGAGCGGGCTTGCCCCGCGTTGGGGTGCGAAGCGCCCCCAATCAAGCAAAACGCGGTGTACCTGATACGGCTCAGCGTCTGGCTTTGGGGCTGCTGCGCAGCCCAACGCAGGGCAAGCCTGCTCGCCACGGGGATAGATCACTCTCTTGTTTTACCAGGTCGCCGTGTTCGGCAGATTCAGCGTGCCACGGTCCACAAAGCGCAGGGTGCCGAACAGCCCACCCGCCAGTTTGCCGCGCAGCACGTATGGCAGGTTGTTCAGGCTTTGGGTCTGGCTCAGGCCCAGGGTCTGGCGCAACACGGAAAACGCTGAAACGCTGACCGGCACGGTCAGAACGGTCTCGGAAAAACGTGGGATGTTGCCGTCTTGATCACTCACCCCTGACGCCAGCGGCCGCCCGTTGACTTCCAGGTCCAGCGCCACGCCGTTGTAGTCAATCGCCGTTTCATTGGGGTTCTGCACCCGCAGTTTCACCGCGAAGCGCACTTCCAGGTCCTGGCTCTGCAGCGGCTCGATGCCCACCACGGTGATGTTGACCGGATCGCGATGGGGAAACAGCGCGCACGCGCTCAAGGTCAACAGCAGTAACGATAGAACCATGAGCTTGCGCATGTGAACCTGCTCCTATTTCGTGACGTCCGGGTCCTGCATCACCTTGAGGGTGGATGACTCCGGATCAAATTCGTCGTCTTCCAGCGCGATGAACGTTTCGGGCAGGAAGATGTTCAGCAGGATTGCACAGAACGCGCCCACGGTGATCGGCGATTCGAAGATGTCGTGCAATGTCTTGGGCAGGTCGCGCAGCACTTCGGGCACGGCGGCAACGCCCAGGCCCATGCCAAGGGAAATCGCCACGATCAGCACATTGCGCCGATGCAGGCCGGCTTCGGCGAGGATCTTGATGCCGGCCACCGCCACGGTACCGAACATGATCAGGGTGGCGCCGCCCAGCACCGGCTTGGGCATCAATTGCAGCACCGCGCCGATCATCGGGAACAGCCCCAGCAGCACCAGCAGGCCGGCGATGAAGTACGCCACGTAACGGCTGGCCACGCCGGTCAGCTGAATCACCCCGTTGTTCTGCGCGAACGTCACCATCGGCAGGCTGTTGAAGGTGGCGGCCATGGCTGAGTTGAGCCCGTCGGCCAGCAGGCCGGATTTGATCCGCTTGATGTACAGCGGGCCCTTGACCGGTTGTTGGGAAATCATCGAATTGGCTGTCAGATCGCCTGCCGCTTCCAGCGGCGAAATCAGGAAGATCACCGCCACCGGGACAAACGCCACCCAGTCAAACGAGAAACCATATTTGAACGGCACCGGCACGCTGATCAACGGCACCTGGGGCAGGGCGGCCATGTCGACACGGCCCAGCCACCAGGCGACGACGAAGCCAAGGGTCAGGCCGATCACAATCGAGCCCAGGCGCAAAAACGCATTGTTGAAGCGATTGAGCACCACGATGGTCAGCAGCACGAGCGCGGCCAGCCCCATATTGCCGGCTGCGCCCAGATCATTGGCGCCAAAGCCGCCGGCCATGTCGGTGACCGCCACCTTGATCAGCGACAGCCCCATCAGAGTAATGATGGTGCCCGTCACCACCGGTGTGATCAGCTTGCGCAGCTTGCCGATGAACTGACTGAGCGCCACTTCGATAAACGCTGCGAAAAAGCACACGCCAAAGATTGTCGAGAGAATTTCATCCGTACCACCGCCGCGAGCCTTGACCAAGAAGCCCGCGCTGAGAATCACGCTGATAAACGAAAAACTGGTGCCCTGCAGGCACAACAGCCCCGAACCGATGGGGCCGAAGGTGCGCGCCTGCACGAAGGTGCCCAGCCCCGAGACGAACAGCGCCATGCTCACCAGGTACGGTACTTCGCTTCCCAGGCCCAGCACGCCGCCGACGATCAGGGTCGGTGTGATGATGCCGACGAAGCTCGCCAGCACATGCTGCAACGCGGCAAACACCGCCGCGGTAAAGTGCGGACGGTCTTCGAGGCCGTAGATCAGCTCGGATTTATAGCGCGGACGGGGGGCTTGAGCGTCAGACAAAATGCGGGCTCGGGTCAGAAAAGGGAGGCGCAGGATGCCAGAAAGTCCTCATCGTCAGAAGTGTAAAAAATATTTATAAGCCACCGGCATAATCTGATCGACCGGAGTGAACCGTCCTCACTCTGCTCATTTTTCGAGCCCTTCGAGACGGTCAGCCATGGCCGTCGTTCAAACGGTTAAGGCCAATGACATCCTGGCTGTTGATCGGCTTGAGGCTTTTGATCAAAAAGTCGGACCGGCGATTTCCCGTCATATCAACAGCCAGGTAATACTTTTTGGTGGCCGGGTGATATTCAACGAGGGTGTCGCCGATTCGTCCTGTGTAGTACTTGACGTGGTTGAGGGACACTTGGGCTTTTTCACTCAAAGTGCTTAAGTCGATTTTGTCTTTGCCGGTAGTGAAGTCCATCAGCACGTCAGCATTGTGGTAGGGCGAATCACTGATGGCGTCATAGTTGAAAATGTTGGCGCCTGCGTTGCCTGTGAGTTTGTCTGCGCCGGCTCCGCCAGTCAGACGGGTGGGGGCAGTCGGTAATTGTGAGCCCTCGTTAATTAAAATGTCATTGGGCTTTATTGGGTTTTTGCTCAAAATCATCAGCACGGACTTATTGTTGCCACTCACATCAAGAGTCAACCTGTGCATATTGATGCCTTTTTCATAGTCCAGCAGCAGTTCGCCTTTGCGCCCACTCAGCGTGCCGATTTGATCAGTGAGAACGCCGGTGAATATGGGTTTTGATATTTCGGCATCTTTCAGAACCCTGGAAAGATCAATTTTGTCGACACCACTGACGAAGTCGTTAAGCATGTCCGGGTTTTGTGGCGGCGAGTCGCTGGCCCTGTTGTAGACAAATGTGTCAGCCCCGCCGCCGCCGTAGAGGATGTCGCCGCCGGCCTCGCCGGTCATGCGGTTGCCGACCTGATTGCCGGTCAGCACATCATGCCCTGAACCACCGATGGCGTTTTCCACGACCACACCTTTGGCGATGGACACATTACCTTTCCTGTCGCCGACGTCTGAAAGGGACTCGGCATTCAGATTGATGTTCTGGTCTTGCCCGTAACCGGAAAAATCCAGGGTGTCGTTACCGCCGTTGTCCCAGACGCAAAAGGCCGCCAAGTCTCTGGAGGAGGCCAGACTATAGTAGTCACGCCCGGCGTTGGCGTTGAACCCATAAGTAGTATTTCCCTTTCGGGTGTTGTGATTGGCTCCGTAGAGGTCTTGAACGCCTGCAATGTCGCCCATCATCGGGGTGGCTGTACTGGCCGACCATCTAAGGCCTTTTTCGTCAGGGCGCTCCAACCAATGGGTCGTATAGGACATGGCGGTATGGGTTTTGTTGTTCTCGGGATAATGACCCTGTGGATGCTCCAGCCCCAGGCTATGGCCGATTTCGTGAATCATTGACGAGTTTAGAGGTAAGCCTTTTTCATCCACTCCGATCGCGATGCTCATGCTGCTGGTATCACCCACCGGCAGGTTGGCGACACCGCCCACACCCGGGTTGCCGTGAACGAGTATGGAGGCGTCTGCACCTTTGCCGTTCTCGATGAAGGTGACCTTGGTAACGTCTTCCCATGCGCGAATTGAATCTCTAAAGGCTTTTTTTCTGCCCTCGCTGAACTCCGTTGCTCCCCCCTTTTTACGCCAGGCATGTTCCGGGTTGGACAGGTCAATAAACTTATAGGCGACTGTTATCTTGCCATCACCGTTTGTATCGACGATTTTATATCTATTATGGGTAATATCTTTTGCAACTTTATCTGAGGCGGAAGGGAAAGCAGGCTTATTAACAGTCGAAGGGGTCGTATGATCGAGTACAGGCCGGGAAGCGTTAAGATTTAACCGGGCGGACGGCAAGGATTGAATGTTCAATAGGGAACCTCTCGATAATTTTATGGAATTGCCAACGTGATAGTTAGTTTGAAGAGGGCGGGAAATAAAGTAAGTAATTTTCGCAGGGGGGGCAACCCGGTAAATATGTCGTTGTGTGAGTTGGACAGTGGTGGTGTTTCGAGGCGTAAGTGGCGTGTTGAATATTGGCATTATCGCGTCCGAACGTTAGTAAACGAGGGATCGAATAGAAGAATGTAGTGGGGGCGGAAAGTGACGGTATCAGCCAGTCATGTTTACCCACCACCCGGTTGACGAGGGCTGGCGCCGTTTAAAGCGCCCCTACATTGACCCAGCGCTCTTCTTGAGCGGCCAGGCGTATCGCTGTTGCCAGCCGCTCGACCGCCCACGCGGCTTCAAAGTCAGTGCCTTCAGCGCCTTGACCCACCAGCGCCATGACCAACTCGTGGACTTCCAGCGTCTTCAGTTCGTTGTAGCCCAGTTGATGCCCGGCGGCCGGGCTGAAGGCCGCGTAGCCGGGCAGCGCAGGGCCAGCGAGTAAACGCTGGAAACCGTGCTGGCCGACGCGGCATAGGCGCAGCTCATTCAAGCGCTCCTGATCGAATGCCAGGGTGCCTTGGGTGCCACTGATTTCAAAACTCAGGTGGTTCTTGTAGCCATGTTTGAGCCAACTGCTGCTCACTGTACCGCGTGCGCCATTGGCGAAGCGCAGCAGGGCATGCACCTGGTCATCCACCGCGATGGGTTTGAGGTCGCGGCTGCCTTTGACGGCAGGGCGTTGGGCATGCACGGTTTGCGTGTCGGCACACACGCTTACCACATCGCCTGCCAGGTAACGCGCCATCGACAACAGGTGGCTGCCCAGATCCGCCAGCGCGCCACCGGCATGTTCCACTTCACAGCGCCACGACCACGGTGAGGCCGGGTCGGCCATGAAGTCTTCGCTGAATTCGCCCTGGAAGCTGATGATCTCGCCCAGCTCGCCGCTGGCAATCATTTGCCGCGCCAGGCTGATCATTGGGTTGTGCTGATAGTTATAGCCGACCCGCGTCACCACACCGGCCGCGCTCGCGGCGCGGCGCATGGCGTCGGCCTGTTCCAGGCTGACGGCCAGGGGCTTTTCGCAATACACCGCCTTGCCCGCCGCAATCGCGGCCATGGCCATGGGGTAGTGCAAGTGGTTGGGCGTGGTGATGGCGACGACGTCAACCCTGGGGTCGTTGATCAACGCTTGCCAATCACCCTGGGCCTGGCCAAATCCCCAGGCTTTGGCGCAGCGCTCGGCGCGTTCACCGTCGGCATCGGCCAGGGCGACCAGCTTGAGCTGAACCGGCAGGTCGAACACTGACCGGGCATTGTTGAATGCCAGCGCGTGGGCGCGCCCCATGAAGCCTGTGCCGATCAAACCGATTCCGAGTTCGCGCATCGCCGTGGTCCTTGGATTTTTATTTTCAGGAGCGCTATTAATGGAATAAATATTCTCTTAATTCAATACATGGAATAAAAATTCATTGCTGCCCAATCAATCACTCTGGCGAATGCGGCTATATTCAGACGCTGACGAAAAGCCACTAGTTAACAAAAGATAACGTACCGCCGATTGTCAGGCGATTCCAAAGCCCGCTAGGATGGCCCGTGCTTGCTTCAGGCGCTCTAGATTGCAGGTTTCAGCGCCCGGGAAGACGAGACGACCTGACAAAAAATAATAATGGGGAGAAAGGTCTATGAGTGAGCCTGTCATGGCTTGGGTTGTTTGCCGCCCACGCGCCGCACGCAGGGTTGCGATGCTGGCCACAGCGCTCTCGCTGCTTGGCGCTGTCGCGTTGTCGACCGCCGCCCAGGCCGCCAGCGATACTACCGCGCCAGCGGTGTCTGCGATTGAGTCCCCCAAGGCCGTCAAGGGCCTGATGATCGATGTGGTGCACGCCGGCAAACGTCTGGTGGCAGTCGGTGATCGAGGGCACATCCTCTATTCCGATAATCAGGGCAGCACCTGGACCCAGGCCAGCGTCCCCACCCGCCAGTTGCTCACGGCGGTGTTTTTTATCGACGACAAGCACGGTTGGGCGGTCGGCCACGATGCGCAAATCCTCGCCAGCACCGATGGCGGCGCCACCTGGACCCAGCAATTTCAAGACCTCAAGCGCGAAGCGCCGTTGCTCGACATCTTGTTCAACGATGCCAGCCACGGCCTGGCGGTGGGCGCCTACGGGGCGTTGATCGAAACCACCGACGGCGGCAATACCTGGACCGACGTCAGCGACCGCCTCGACAACGAAGACCAGTTCCACCTCAACGCGATCGCCGCCATCAAGGACGCCGGCCTGTTCATCGTCGGCGAGCAGGGCAGCATGTTCCGCTCCAGCGATAACGGCCAGACCTGGGAAAAACTCGAAGGCCCTTATGAAGGCTCGCTGTTCGGCGTGATCGGCACGGCGCAAGCGCAGACGCTGTTGGCCTATGGCCTGCGCGGCAATCTGTACCGCTCCAGCGATTTCGGCAGCACCTGGGAGCAGGTCGAGCTGAACGCGGCGCGCGGCGCACTGGAGTTTGGTTTATCCGGCGCCACCTTGTTGGCGGATGGCTCCATCGTGGTCGTCGGCAATGGTGGCAGCGTGGTCGTCAGCCATGACGACGGGCTGACGTTCAGCGTGTTCAATCGCCCGGACCGTATCTCGCTCTCGGCCGTCACGGCGGCGGGCAACGGCAATCTGATTCTGGTCGGGCAGGGCGGCGTGCGGGTTGCCACGCCGACCGGCGCCGAACCGACAAAACAATAATAAGGGCGGGAAAGCATGAGCAGTCATCACAACGATAAAGCGACCTTCCTTGAACGCCTGATCTTCAACAACCGCCCGGCAGTCATCGTGATCTGCCTGCTGGTGAGCATTTTCCTGTTCTGGCAGGCGACCCTGATTCGCCCGTCCACCAGCTTCGAAAAAATGATCCCGCTCAAGCACCCCTTCATCGAAAAGATGATGGAACACCGTAACGACCTGGCGAACCTGGGCAACACCGTGCGCATCTCGGTGGAGGCCAGGGACGGTGACATCTTCACCAGGGACTACATGGAGACCCTGCGCCAGATCAACGACGAGGTGTTCTACATCTCCGGCGTCGACCGCTCGGGCCTCAAGTCGCTGTGGAGCCCCAGCGTGCGCTGGACCGAAGTGACCGAAGAAGGCTTCGCCGGCGGTGAAGTGATTCCGCAGAGCTACAACGGCTCGCCGGCCAGCCTCGATCAACTGCGCAATAACGTGCTCAAATCCGGCCAGGTTGGGCGTCTGGTGGCCAACGATTTCAAGTCGAGCATCGTTGATATCCCGTTGCTGGAGTCCTATCCGGACCCGCAGGACCAGGGCAAATTGCTCGCCCTGGACTACCAGAAGTTTTCCCATGAACTGGAAGACAAGATCCGCGACAAGTTCGAAGCGCAGAACCCCAACGTCAAGATCCACATCGTCGGCTTTGCCAAAAAGGTCGGCGACCTGATCGACGGGCTGGTGATGGTGGTGCTGTTCTTCGGCGTTGCGTTCGTCATCACCCTGGTCCTATTGCTGTGGTTCACCCATTGCGTGCGCAGCACCGTTGCGGTGTTGAGTACCACCCTGGTGGCGGTGGTGTGGCAACTGGGCCTGATGCATTTTTTCGGCTTCGGGCTCGATCCTTATTCGATGCTGGTGCCGTTCCTGATCTTCGCCATCGGCATTTCCCACGGCGTACAGAAAATCAACGGCATCGCCCTGCAGTCCAGCGAGGCTGACAACGCGCTGACTGCCGCGCGGCGTACCTTCCGCCAATTGTTCCTGCCGGGCATGATCGCGATCCTTGCCGATGCGGTGGGCTTTATTACCCTGCTGATTATCGACATCGGCGTGATCCGTGAACTGGCCATCGGCGCCTCCATCGGCGTGGCGGTGATCGTGTTCACCAACCTGATCCTGCTGCCGGTGGCGATTTCCTACGCGGGCATCAGCCAGCGCGCCATCGCCAGGAGCAAGAAAGACGCGAACCGCGAACACCCGTTCTGGCGTTTGCTGTCCAGGTTCGCCAGCGCCAAAGTCGCACCGGTCTCGATCCTGCTGGCGCTGGTCGCCTTTGGCGGCGGCCTCTGGTACAGCCAGAACCTCAAGATCGGCGATCTGGACCAGGGCGCACCGGAGCTGCGCCCGGACTCGCGCTACAACAAGGACAACAACTTCATCATCAGTAACTACTCCACCAGCTCCGATGTGCTGGTGGTGATGGTCAAGACCAAGGCCGAAGGCTGTTCGCGCTACGAAGCCATGGCGCCCATCGACCAACTGATGTGGAAGATGCAGAACACCGAGGGCGTGCAATCGGCGATCTCGCTGGTGACCGTGTCCAAGCAGATGATCAAGGGCATGAACGAGGGCAACCTCAAATGGGAAACCCTGTCGCGCAACCCCGACGTGCTGAACAACTCCATCGCCCGTGCTGATGGCCTGTACAACAACAATTGCTCGCTGGCGCCGGTGCTGGTGTTCCTCAACGACCACAAGGCCGAGACCCTCGACCGCGCGGTGCACGCGGTGCAGGACTTCGCCAAAGAGAACAACAAGGACGGCCTGGAATTCATCCTGGCGGCCGGTAACGCCGGGATCGAAGCCGCCACCAACGAGGTCATCAAGGAGTCGGAACTGACCATCCTGATTCTGGTGTACCTGTGCGTGGCGACCATGTGCATGATCACCTTCCGCTCCTGGGCCGCCACCCTGTGCATCGTGCTGCCGCTGGTGCTGACCTCGGTGTTGGGCAACGCGCTGATGGCGTTCATGGGTATCGGCGTCAAGGTCGCGACCCTGCCGGTGGTGGCGCTGGGCGTTGGGATTGGCGTGGACTACGGCATCTACATCTACAGTCGCCTGGAGAGCTTCCTGCGCGCGGGTCTGCCGCTGCAAGAGGCGTACTACCAGACGCTCAAGTCCACGGGTAAAGCGGTGCTGTTCACCGGCCTGTGCCTGGCGATTGGCGTGTGCACCTGGATTTTCTCGGCGATCAAGTTCCAGGCCGACATGGGGCTGATGCTCACCTTCATGCTGCTGTGGAACATGTTCGGCGCCCTGTGGCTGTTGCCGGCGCTGGCGCGTTTCCTGATCAAGCCCGAGAAGCTGGCGGGCAAGAAGGGCAACTCGTTGTTCGCCCACTGAGGCTAACATCAAGGTCTTTATTGTGGCGAGCGGGCTTGCCCTAATGCCGTTCAGTTAAGGAAAATGTGTGGGCTTATTGTGGCGAGCGGGCTTGCCCCGCGTTGGGGTGCGAAGCGCCCCCCATCGAGCAAAACGCGGTGTACCTGATACGGCTCAGCGCCTGGCTTTGGGGCTGCTGCGCAGCCCAACGCAGGACAAGCCTGCTCGCCACAGGGAATCTGCGCTTAACTGAACGGCATTAGGGCTTGCCCTAATGCCAGTCGGTTAAGCGCAGCTCCCCTGTGGGAGCGGCGGTGCGACGATTCGACTTGCCCGCGAAAGCGGTGGGTCTTCAACATCAATGTTTGCTGGGCCGACGCCATCGGGAGCAAGCCCCCTCCCACATTTTTTACAGCGCTCGGCAGACCATTTCGGTCGGCTCTCAGGCCGCCGCGCTTTTGATCTTGATCTTGATCTTAGGCACACCGAGCCTGGGCGAGGTGCCGAGTGTTGGGGCAAGAGCGTTTTGCTTACTTTTGCGCTTTTCAAAAGTGAGCCGCCGTAAGGGCGGAACCCTAAGTCGTCGTTACCGCAGAAACGGATAGGTGCACCGAAAAGTCGCACCGCTCATTGCTTCGAGCATCACACTGGCTTAACTGTGGCGAGCAGGCTTGTCCTGCGTTGGGCTGCGCAGCAGCCGCAAAACCAGACGCTGAGCCGTATCAGGTACACCGCGTTTTGCTTGATTGGGGGCGCTTCGCACCCCAACGCGGGGCAAGCCCGCTCGCCACAACACGCCCGCTCGCCACGACGAGCTACCTGGCCACAACGAGCCCGGCTGCCAAAGCGTGCCCGTTCACGATGGACCTCCTCGGTCAACGTTCACGCTGAATAAAAGAACAGCTTCTTCGCCATCTCCCGCGAGACGTCGCTGCGCCAGACCCGTCCCACGACCTGGTTGTTCCGGGCTTGCTGCAGTTGCGCCTTGAATCCCAGATAACGCTGCTCCGCGCGTTTCAGATGCCCGGCGGTGTAGGCCAGGTCAGCGTCGGTTCCCCTGGCGTAGTGAAAGTGTGCATACCACAGCACCTTGTTGGAGGCTTTGTCGCGGATCGCATATTCCGTGAGAAAGTCCTGGGCCTGGGTCGCTGTGCGGGCGTTGACCCGTTGAATATCCACCTGATTGTCGCGCCACAGCGTAAATACCTTGTCGGACGTCGGCGCCTGGCGCTTGTAGGCGTTGTTTCGGTAGCGCTTGCCGGTGTCGCGCAGGTCCAGGGCTTCGGCGCGAAAGCCCTCGATGGCCGCCGTGATCGGCCCGGTGGCCGGCTTTGCGCGCGCAAGCTCGTTGCTGATGGACTCCAGCTCATCGGCCAGTTGTTCGAGCAGTGTGAACCATTCCTGCGGGTTCTTCTCATCGCGTAACGTCGCGTCATCCAACTGGCGCATTTCACGCTGAATCAGGCGCTCCCGATTTACCCGCTCCTGTTTGAGGCGGTTGCCAGCCTTGATCGCCGCACTTGCCGAGCGCCCGGCAGGCGGTCGTGTCGGTAGCCGAGCCGGTGGCGCCGCCTGGACTATTTCGACGTAATTGCCTTCCTCTGGATGTGCATGAAAGGTGCTGCTGACGGTGCCCGTTTGCGGGTCATGCAGGTCGATAAGCGCGTCGCTCGCTTGTGTGCGGGCATCACCGACCAGCGTGCCATGGTTGCGGGTTTTGAACACCCGCCTGTTGGCAGGCTTGTTTTTGAGTGGCAGCGCCCTGGGCAGCGGTACCTGGGTTTTTTCGAGGGTGTGAATGGCGGTGGCCAGGTCTTGCTCGGCGATGCTGCGCGCCTGTGCAAGGCTTGCCAGAAACATCTCCGGATAGGGTTGACGCACAGTGCTCGACCCCAACTCGTGCAGCGAGCGCATGGCGTAGGCCTGACTTTCGTAGTGCGTGATGACGTTTTCGTAGACTGAAATCTGTTCCTGCAGGGTAAAGCCGCGCACGATGCGCATTTGTAGATGAGAGATCAGCGCCGAGTAAAAGCGCGTGCCGTTCAGATGCTGGAGGAAAAACCCCTCGCTGTGATCGGGCGCCGGGCCACTGCGGTCGATAGCCAGCTCCACTTCGGTGCTCAGTAACTTGATCCTGTAGTTGGCGGCGTAGAACAACTCCGGCACGGTGATTTGCGCGTGCAGCTTGTCGCTCTGCGCGCTGCCCGCCGGCGAGAGTCGGGCCATTTCGTCCCACAGGGTTTCTATGCGCTCCGTGCATTCGATCAGCGCCTGGCTGTGCGCTTGCTCGCGTTGCTTTTGCGCGATAAATGTCTCGTAAACGCTGTTCTGTTCACGTGCCAATGCTTCAAGAGACCGTGAGGCAAGCGCGTCTACGTGCTCACCTTCAGCGGTAATCGCCACGTCCCTGAGATGGTCCTGCAACAGGTCGCGCACGGCACAATGTATCCGCGACAGCGTGTTCATCGCGCTTAATTGCTGCTCTTCATACAGGGGCGCTGCGTCCACCGCGCGAATCTGGTTAAAGCTGTCGAGCAACTGCCGTTGCAAGGGCACCAGTGCGTCCACGTTGCGCTGCATGAGGCGTAACGCCACTTCAAAAGCGACCTGGGTTGCGCGGGTTTTTTCCTGCCAGAACTGCTGCAGTTGCAGGTCATGCGTCTTCGGGGACGCAGACGTCTGGACCGTGTTCCACGCGTTTATCAGCGCTGCACGGTTTGACTCAAACGCGGCGCGGGTGTGCCGGGCCTTGTTGAACGCTTGCTCGTGGACGGCGCAGAGTTGATCCATCTGGTTGCCGATATCGGCCTTGCGGGCCAACAGTGGCGCCGTTCGGTCCTCCAGCGCCTGCCGGTAGGCGGCAATCCGTTTTTTCGGGCCACCCCCCGTCAGTTTCAGGCCACGATCCAGCGTCCAGTGCCCTTGGCCGTCGGTGCGCAATTTGATGCCGGGATGATCCGGTTTTAGCGGATGCACGACGAACACATCGCCGAAGCCCGGCACGATCTTTACCTGGAACAGCCGGCCAGCGACCGTGGCATGCCATTTTCCCGCGATCCTGAACAAGCCTTTGAAGGCACCGGTATCCACCGGAGCCAGGTGCTCTTTGGGCCATTCGACGCGCACGGCGGTGAGCTGTTCAAGCAGGCGCGCGGCAGAGGCATCCCGCGCCACTGACGTGTCGAAGTCCAGCAAGGTGTGACCGCTTCCCGGGGGCTCGGACGGCAGCGCAATCGGGCCTGGATCAATTACCAGCGTGGTGTCCGGCGGTCGACCCGATGCCCGGCGGATCGGGTCCAGCGCCAGCCCGTAGCGCGGTGAATCGGACCCTCGCGCAACGTCGACCGCCGTACCGGCATGCAGCAGCACCAGGGCGATGTTCAGTAAAAGATCAACAACGGCCTGCTCGCGGGTGATGGCGTCCGTGCTATCAAGGCCGGGAATGTCATGCATCAGACTGCTGCTCAATGACGCCATCCAGCCCACCAGCATGACCGGCGCACTCAGCGGCAGCCCCAACAGGATGTTGAACAATAGCCAGCCGCCCTCCAGCACAATCGCCCAGCGGCTTTGAGCATTGGACACCGCTTCGCGCTCGGCCAGGTCCACCAGCGCCCGGGCGTTGCGGCCAAACAGATGCTGCATCAGCTCGCCGCCTTGCAGCGACTGGATAAGTTCTTCATCGGTCGCATCAGCCGCCAGCGTCGCGGGCCTGGGTCTGTCAGGTACGTCAAACGGGTCCAGGGCGGAGAAGTGCACGATGTGCGGTTCCTGCAAACCGCCGTGCGCATAGATCGGTCGTGCATGCTCAGGCAGCCACGCCAACACGCTTTCCTGCAGGTCGCCGGGTGCGGCGATGGCCGCCAGCATTGCTGAACGATCCGCGAACTGCCGCAGGGACTGCTCATACAAAGGCCTGTACAGAATATGCGGGCCCTTGCGGTTGTCGGTGCGTTCGATGACGAACATGGTGTCGACCTGATCGGGGGTGGCGCCGTCTTTTCTGCGCAATGCCAGCGGGCGTATCACGACCGCGTCGTCACCCACGATCTGTTGCACCGCGCTGGGCTGTACCAGGGCCGCGATGAATTGGTAGCCCACAAGGGTAAAACCTTGCTCGCCCTTGACCGCCAGTTCCAGCGCCGTCAACGCTAGCATCACCCTCAACGCTTCGCCAAACAGGCGCTGGCGTTCAACGGCCTCGGCAGAGGGAACCAACAAATGCTCTTTGAGCAAAAGCGGGTAGTGTTTGCCAATGTCCACGCGGCTGATCAGGTCCAGCAGATAGTCGGGTGTTGTCCAGGCCTGAATCAGTTGCCCGCCAGTGTGCCGAAGGGTCATTGTGCCCTTGGGTTTGCCGGACAGATTCTTCAATGCCAGGTCGGTCAGACTCATCGTCTGGCGCTCGATATAACCGCCGCCCAATGTGCCGACCGCCACCGCGAAGGTCAGCTCCAGCTCATCGGGTTGATAGCCCGGCGCCTGGGGCTGGTCCAGCCGCATTTGCCGGTGCAGCTGTTTTGCCGCGTACACCCGCAGGTTATCGATGCCATCGGACCACGATTTACCCTGGCTGGCCTGGCGGTTCCTGGCCAGTTCCAGGCTGTGCCTGCGGTACGCCAATTGCGCGGCGGGCTTGGCACTGCTCAACCAGCCAGGCAGCGCCGCGTGCACACGCCGCAAGAATTGAGGATCGGCACTGTGTGCGCCACTTAACCAGGCGGCCGGATCGGTGACGCGCACGAACAGCGCGGCGAGTTCGGCTTTGCTGGTGCGCGTCGGCAACTGGATGGCGGCCAGATCCTCCAGCTGTAGATTCAACAGCAGTGCCGCTTGGGTGTCGAAAAAATTGCCGGAAGGTTCATAGCGTTTGAGTTTTATAGCGTCGGCTTCGAACTGCAGGCTCAACTCGCGTTGCCAGGCCTGGACGAATGCGTCCATCGACGGGTAAGTCGCGATCACGCCTGACAACCGGCAATGCAACACCCGTTGATCGAGCGTCACCAACAAATCAGGCGACAGCAATGTGCTGGACAGTGCGCCCCTGGACACCCGCGATTCGAGCACGTACACGCGCGCCGGGCTGAACGCCTCAAGGCCCAGGCGATCAGGATGATTGGCCATCTGCGTGAGGGTTTCAGCCAGCGTCGGGTCGACGGCGGCGTGGCTGATCGCGGCGACCCGCAGCGCCTCGGCAAGCCGGTCGCCCAACCATTCCCAGCGGCTGCCGCCGGCGGTACTGGCGCCATTCCAGTAGCGGGCCAACGCCTCCTGAAAGCCGATGGCGATAATCCCGGGCAGTTGCCGAACCACTCCTGCCAGCATGGTCATGTCTGGCCCGGTCGCAGCGTGCGAGTCACCGACCTGGGCGAAGGTGACCTTGCGCCGGGTGATGTCCACCAGGTGCGGCACACGGTCTGCGGTGCCGGTGTAAAAGTCCGGCGGATCACCGCCGGCCAGGTAATCGAGCACCACCTCCACCAGCCGGGTCAGGTCATAACCGCCTGCCTGATTCGGGAAGGCGACATACGCCGCTTCGGCGGGGATATTGAGCGGTGCGGTTTTTTCAATGATCAGTTGATCCAGCAACTGTGCAATGACTGAGCGCAGCGTGGGGCGAGCACGAAACTGCGCTTGCACGGCCTGGCGCAGTGCTTGTGCGCCAGTGGAGGACTCAGGGAGCGTCATGGGTAGTCCTTTACGTGTTCAGCCTGCAGTAGACGGGGCAATGCTCAGGAACAACCGGTCAGTTGGCGGCTCGATCAGCACATAGAGAATCTTGCCCAGCGGCTCGGCGCCGGCCTCCTGCTGAGCGCGCAGCCGGGCTTGCACATGCTGCTTGAGCAGATCCTTTTGCGTGAATTTGCGTTGCTCGGGCAGCTTCAGATGGGCGCGGGTATAAGCCGCGGGCGCAGCCTCGGCTGATGTGTAGTGAAAGTGCGCGTACCACAACACCACCGCAGGCTTGCGGGCTTTGTCGTACACCGCGTATTCGGTAAAGAAGTCTCCGCTCAAGGTGGGACGCAGCGGGTCTGCCTGGCTGGTCAGGTTGATATCGATTTCTTTATGGCGCCACAGGTAATCGATACCTTCCAGGGTTGGCCATTGCTGTTTGTAGGCGTCGCTGGTGACGCGCTGCGCCTTTCGAGTCATGTCACGGGCGTTCGCCCTGAAGTCATCGATCAAATCCTGTGCCGTCGGGCTGGCGAGGTGTTCGCGTGCGATCTCGTCAGCAAGTGCGTCAAGCCTGCTCGCTTGTCCGCCGAGCAGCGCATCCCAGTCCGCCGGGTTGACGTCTTGTCGGGTCAGCGGCGATTGCAGTTTCTGCTGCTGGGTAGCGATGACGCGCTCAAGCGCCGGCCGTTCCCGGATCAGCTGCAAACCCTGGTTTTTCAGGGTGGTCAGCGACTGCGCCTTCGGCGCCGGTTCAGGCGCCGGCGGCGTGTCCTGGCTGGACTGCGCCCAGCCGTCCGCCTGTTGGTCGTACCTTGCAATGGCTTCGCCTGTCATCGTGTCGGTGATGACAATGTGTGTGGTATCGGTCGTCGCGCCTGCTGGCTGCAGTTCTCCGACGTAGTAGTGGTGCTTGCGGGTTTTGAATACCCGTTTTGTCGAGGCCTTGGGGCGCAGGTTGGTCGCAGTGGGGGTCTGGGTGTCCAGTTCTTCCTGTCGGCGTACCACCGTTTCCAGCTCGGTTTCGGCCAGCCGACGAGCACTGTCCAATTGCTTGAACAGACGTTCCGACACAGGATGCAGGCGACCCGGGTTGATCGTCTTGAGTACTTGTGCGGCATGTTCATAGCGCCGGTACATGACCAGTACCGTGTCGTATACCTGGCGTTGTTCTGCCAGGGCATAGCCTGAACTGCTACGCACCTCGACATGGGACAGCACAGCTTTGGTCAACTCCATGTACGCCAGGTGTTCGACGTACAGCGCTTCTTGTGGCGTGCGTATCAGTCCGGGCTCGAATGGTTCCACCAGTATCCACGACAACGGGATCAGCGAATTGAGCTTCAGGCTCTCAGAGGAGAAGTGCTGGGGATGCTTGATCCCGGCCAGCAGCGATTCCCGTATCGCACGGCCCGCGACGGAGTCTTTTTCAAGTTGATCCAGGGTGTTTTCCATGGCTTCGGAAAGCGTTGCCATGCGTTGCCACATGTCGGCCAGTTCAATCGCTCTGGTGACATGCTCGTTATAGGCAGTTGGGTTTCCTATCCATTTTTCCGGGAGCATGCGCAAAACCAGGTGTGACATCGGCTCTCCACTGCCGGTGAAACGCAGCGTATCGGCCCAGCCCCTCAGGTACGTGTGAATGGAAAACTGATCACCCCAAAGGGTGTGCAGTGTTTTGGCCCGGTCCCGGACGTGAACCCCGGCGCCCCCATACTTTTCCAGAGACCGACCCACTTCAACCAGCTCCAGACGCAGCGGCAGCACCTGGTCATAGCGTTTTTGCAGCGGTTCCAGCAGCGCTTCGTACTGGTTGCGCAGCCTGGCGTAACCCTGCACCTCAAGTTGATGCCTTTGCAGCAGCGCGGGTTTTTGTGCGACGTCGGCGTGCTGAAGCAGCTTCCATACCGTTTTGAGCGTATTGCCCTGTTTGATCAAGTTCTCGTAGGCCGTCTGCATCCGCATCATTGATGCATTGAGCTCATTTATTTGCGGGGTGATTTCCAGGCCAAGGGACTCCATTTGCGCGACCATTTCACGAGTCTTGCGCTGGTTTTCCTCGCGCAACTGCGCAATACGTTTGGGGCCACCGCCCAGCAGCTTCAAGCCGCGATCCAGGGTCCAGTGGCCCTTGCTATCGGTTCTTAGCTTGATGCCCGGATGGGCGGGTTTTTCGGGGTGAACAATAAATACCTCACTGAACCCTGGAACGATCTTGACCCGGAACAACAACCCGCCAACCGACGCATGCCAAACGCTATCGATTTTGTACAGACCCTTGAGCGCGCCGATTTCGATGGGAGCGGGAACAGGGTCGGGCCAGGCCACTTTGTAGTTCAGCAGTTTTTCCAGCAGCCGCGCGGATGCGCCGTCGCCGGCCACTGAATGATCGAAGTTGACCCGCGTGCGACCGCCACCCGGCGGTTCGGAGGGCAGGCCGACCGCTCCGCGCTTGATCACGGGCAGTGTTTTTGCCGGCGGGCCCGCCGCGCGCCGCAGTGGCAGTCGGGCGACGGCCGACTGATCAATAGGCGGCCGCTGCGTTGCGGGTGGAGCCGAGGCTTGATGCACCAGCACCATGGCCGTGTTGAGCAGCAAATCGATCCATGCCAGTTCCCGCGCAATTGGGTCGTCGCTGACCAGCGCCGGCAAGTCCTGGGCAAGGCTCTGGACCAGTTGCATAAACCAGCCCACCACCGCCGCCGGTCCGCGCACCAGCATCAATAAGGTATTAAAGCCCAGTTGCGCGCCTTCCAGAATCAGTGCCCAGCGGCTTTCGACATTGGAGGTCGACTCGCGCTCGGCCTGTTCCAGCAGTTGGCGCGCCTCGCTGGTAAACAGGTACTCCATGAGCTGGCCATTGGTCAGCGACTGCATGAGTTCGTCGTTGCTCTCATCATCGCTCAACGCCAGTATCGCCGGTGCGGGCACGGCGGGCAGCGGATCGAACGCCGAACCAATGCCACCGATCCGCACGTAATGCGGCTCGTTGAATCCGCCGTTGCTGTAAATAAGACGGGCGCTGTCACCCAGCCACGCGAGGACACTGTCCTGCAGCTCGCCCGGCTTGACGATGGCCGCAAGCAATTGCTCGCGGCTGCTGAATTGCAACAGCGACTCACGATAGCTGGGGCGGTACAGCAAATGTGGGCCGGCCTGGCCATCACGCGGCTCGATGATGAACATGTGCTGCACCCCATCCGCCTTGGCTCCGGGCTTGCGTTGAAAGGCCAGCGGGCGCATGACGATGTCGCGGTTATCCACGCAGCGCTCGGCGCGGCTGGCAGCGACCACGGCGGTCACATACTTGACGCCCATCCAGGTAAGGCCCGCTTCGTTCTTTATGGCGTG
This sequence comes from Pseudomonas sp. Leaf59, assembly GCF_920984685.1. Lineage (NCBI taxonomy): Bacteria > Pseudomonadati > Pseudomonadota > Gammaproteobacteria > Pseudomonadales > Pseudomonadaceae > Pseudomonas > Pseudomonas sp. Leaf59. Next base: position 18,133 of record NZ_CAKLBR010000029.1, read on the forward strand.
CTCCAGCGCCTGGCTCGTCAGTTCAAGCGGACGTTGGGCAATGAACCGGCGTTTGCGTTGCTGCGCCTCATCGGTGTCGCCGAGCAATTGGCGACGAACGTAGTTGGGGTAGTTCAGACCGATATCCACCCGTTGTACCAATTGCTCGATGTAATCGGGCGTCAGCCACGCTTCAAGGGCTTGTCCGGTCGTGTCACGCAGGGTCATGGAACCGCGCGGTTTGCCCGACAGGTTTTTCAGGGCCAGGTCCACCAGGCTCATGCGCACCGTTTCGAGGTAGCCCCCGCTGAGCGTGCCGTACGGTACGGCAAAGGTCAGTTCCAGGTGGTCGGCGCTGTAGGTGGCGGTGTCGGTTTCACAGGTGCGCTGGTTGGTCAGCCAGGCATTGCGTTCCAGGCACAGCTGGTTGTCCAGATGGCGACGAGCATAGGAACGGATATCGTCCAGACCCGTCAGCCAGGTTTTACCGTCTTCCAGCCGCCTGACGCTGGCTTGTTCGAGCAGGCAGCGACGATAGGCCAAACGCAGGTCGGGCGAGGCCTGCCGCAACCAGTCGGGGAGGGCGGCCTCGACCGACAGCAGGGTCTGGCTCGGCGCGGTGGATACGTCGCCCAGCCGCGCGGCGGGGTCGGTCAGCGATTCGAACTGCGCTTGCAGGCGATCAGCCGAGGTAGCGCTCGTCAGGTCCAGGGCCGCAATGTCATCGAGCTGGGCATCGAGCACCAGTGCAGCCTGCACTTCGAAGATATTGCCGTCCGGTTCATAGAGTTGCCAGGTGAGGCTGTCGGCGGTGAACTGTTCTGCAATGCGCCGCCCCCAGGCTTCGCCAAAGGCATCCAGGCTGGGGTAGGCTTCGATGCGGCCCGACAGGCTGCAGAGCCACGCCTGTTTACCATCGACCAATACCAGGTCGCTCGATTGCAACGTGACCTGGATGTCGCCTTGAACCAGGCGGGTTTCCACGCTGTAGGCATGCAGCGAAGATTCTGGCCCGGCGCGCTGGCTGCGGGTTTCGCGCGCAGGGTAGTCGGCCAGGTGAATGAGTCGTTGCAACGCAGAGACATCGCCGCTCAATTGGCGGATGGCTGCAGCGCGCAGTTGGCCCTGCAAAATACCGGCAAACCACTGCCAGCGGCTGCCCGCGGCGTCGCTGGGCATGTTCCAGTAGGCGGTCAGCGCGTCTTGAAAGCCCACCTGCACGATAAACGGCAGTTCGCGGATGATCGCTTCCACCACCGCCAGGTCGTAGCTGTGCGTGCCGTTTTGTTCGAAGACCAGCCGCGTGCCGCCGGCGTCGCTCAGGTAAGCGTCGAGCCCGTCGCGAGCAGTGAGGTCAGGGAAAATGCCGCTGGCGAGGTAGTCAAGCGCGACCTCAAGCAGTGGCTGCAAACTGCGTCCACCGCCTTCACGGGGCAGCGCGAGGCGCAATCGGGCAACGGGCAGCGTCAGCGGCGGGTATTTTTCCACAAGGTGGTCGGCGAGCATCTGCGCGACCACCGAGCGCAACGTCGGTCGTGTGCCGAACTGCGCGTGGACGGCACGCTTGATCAAGTTGTCGGTCATGGGTATTCCTTTACGAAAGAGAAGGGGATCCCTTTACGTTACGGCTCGCAATGCCGCGCGGGCGTTAGCCGGTTACCGCCACCCTCTGATGCGCCAACTCGCCTATCATGTGCACTTTCTCTTTGCCGATGACCGACTCGTAATGACTGCCGACAACCTCACCACCGTCCTTGCCACCGCCGACATGCTTGAAATTGACGGGCTGCACGCCTTCGACTTTGCGCTGTCCAAGGAACACCTGCTGATCACCGCCATGGACGGCCGCGCAGAAAAGCGCTGGACCTTCAGCCTTCAGCAGGTGGAAAACGCCACGTTTGATAACACCCTGCAAAGCTGGACCCTCTGCGGTGACTCGGGCGAGCATCGCCTGATCTGCATGAGTGCTATCACCGGCAACAATAACGATGAGGACGACGAGCATGATGATGCGTAAATTCTGGCCGCTGCTGATGGCGGGCAGTGTCGGTGCGATGTCGGTGCAGGCTGCACCGGCCGACACCCATGACCTGCTGGTGGGCAGCTACACCGCTGGCAGCAGCGAAGGAATCTACCGCCTGCAGTTCGACAGCCGTACCGGCCAGTTCAACGGCAAGCCGGTGCTGGCGGCCAAGGCGGCCAATCCGTCCTGGCTGACCCTTTCCAAAGACCAGAAGCGTCTCTACGTGGTCAACGAAAATGGCCCGGGCCAGCAGGATGCGGTCGGACGCGTCAGCGGCTACAGCATCGACCCGCAGAACCATCAGCTCAGCCTGATCAATCAGGTGCAGAGCCTGGGCAATGAGCCGACCCATTCCAGCATTGCGGCTGACGGGCGCTATCTGTTCGTTGCCAACTACTCGGTACTGGAAGACCCGGGCGGCAGCCTGGCGATTCTGCCGCTGGACGCCAGTGGCAAACTGTCGGCACCGGTGCAGATGAGCGGGCACCCCGCCAGTGGCGTAAACCCTGAGCGCCAGGCGTCCAACCATGTGCACTCGGTGGTGTCATCGCCCGATGGCAACTACGTGTTCGTGCAGGACTTGGGTGCCGACAAGATGTTTGTCTACCGTTACGACCCCAAGGCCAACCACGAACAGCCCTTGACCCCGGCCAGGCCGGCGTCGGTGCAACTCCCGGCCGGCAGCGGTCCGCGTCATCTGCTGTTCAGCGCCGACGGCAAGCATGCCTGGCTGACCACCGAGATGAGCGCCCAGATTGCGGTGTTCGATTATCAGGACGGCCAGCTCACCCAGACCCAACTGGTGGATTACGCCACCGGCCAGCCGGTGACCGACAAGGCCGGTGCGGCGTTGCATGCCTCAAGTGACGGCAAGTTCCTGTACGTGAGCAATCGCGGTACGGCCAATCAACTGCTGGTGTTCAGCATCGACCCGGCGACGGCGCACCTCAAGCAGATTCAAAAACGCTCCGTCGAGGGCGACCACCCGCGTGAATTCAGCCTGGACCCGAGCGGCAAGTTCGTGCTGATCGCCAACCAGAAGAGCAATGAAATCGTGGTGATCGAACGCGACCCGAAGACCGGCCTGCTGGGTAAAACCGTGCAGAAACTGCCTATTGATGCGCCCAGCGACCTCAAGTTTCTGCTGCGTCAATAAGCCACAGGCCCCGCAACGCGGGGCCTGAGCTTGTCTATTAATTCTGTTAATAGCGGCTACTGTTTCAAAGCATTTCTAAGGTTCAACCCTCGGGCGTACGTTGAGTCCCAAGGCCTTCCCCGGCCACTCAACCAAACGAACACGAGGGTTACCGCCATGAACTTGAACCTCTTCTCCATCATCGCCGCTTCTGCTGTTTCCGCCACTGTTGCCTTGCCAGCGGCCGCCAGCGTGGAAGTCACCGACAAAAAATCCGGCACCAGCGCCTACACCCAGAAGTACCTGCAACAAAGCGCCAACTTCTATGCCGCCCTGGATCACAAGACCCTGCGATAAGCTTGAACTGAACTCCCACATTTGACGGTGTTGAACTCAGGGTTTGGCCATTACCGCTACAAACAGCGGCGACTCCAGAAAGCGCTGCAGCCAGGTTTGTAATCGGACATAGGGCGTACTGGCGAACCACTCGCGATCCACATGGGCAAACTGGCGCACGAACGGCGCCAGTGCCACATCTGCCAGGCTCAAATGATCGGCCAACAAGCAGCTATGCCCCGCCAGTAAATTTTCCAGCTTCTGCAGGAACACCTCACCCTCGGCCCGATAATGTTCCATCGGATGCTCCGGGTAGCGCTCGGCATACTTGTACCGATCCAACTGATATTTAAAGCCCTGGTCATTCTCGGCGATCAACGCCAGCGCGGCCGGGTCATCCTGCAGTAACCAGTCATCCGGGTCGTGCTGCGCCAGGGCCCATTGCATGATCGCCAGGCTTTCATCGATCACTTGGCCGCCCACGCTCAATACTGGCACCGTGCCCTTGGGCGACAGCGCCAGCATGTCGGCCGGCTTGGCCTTGAGGCTCACCTCGACGATGCGCACCGCCACGCCTGAATAACGCAAGGCCAGACGTGCGCGCATCGCATAAGGACAACGCCGGAACGAATACAACAGCGCCTCGCTCACTGGACCTCCAGCGTACTCAAGCCGTTGCCCTGACGCTTGACCTGGATCTGCACCGGGATGCGCTCGTGCATCTCCTGCACGTGGGAGATCACCGCCACCTTGCGGCCCTGGGCCTGCAAGCCATCCAGGGCATCCATCGCCAATTGCAGCGACTCGGGGTCCAGGCTGCCGAAGCCTTCGTCGATAAACAGCGACTCGATCTTCAGGGTGCTCGACGCCATGGACGCCAGCCCCAGGGCCAGGGCCAGCGACACCAGGAACGTCTCGCCGCCGGACAACGAATGCACCGAGCGCAGTTCGTCGCCCATTTCCGTGTCCATCACCAGCAAGCCAAGCATGCTGCCGCCGCGCTTGAGGCGGTAGCGGCGCACCAATTGGCGCAACTGCACGTTGGCATGGTGCACCAATAGGTCGAGGTTGTAGGCCTGGGCGATCTTGCGGAAGGTGTCGCCGGTGGCCGAGCCGATCAGCGCATTCAGGCGTGCCCAGCGCTGCCACTCTTCATAGGCCCGGGCAATTTGCGCGGCCAGTGCGCTGTTGGCCTCCTGACGGCGCTGGTCTTCCGATTGACGTGCGCGCAGCTCGGCGCACTGTTTTTCGGCCTCGGCGATGTGCTGATTGAGGGCGGCGAGGCTGTTGTCCAACTGTTCTGCTTCGAGGTTGCCGTTGTGCAGGGCCTGGTGTTCGGCCAGGCGCTGTTCGCGCTCAAGCAGCAACACCCTGGCTTGCTCGAGGGCTTTTTCGCTGGTCTGCACCTGCTGACGCAGTTCACTCAGTTGGGCATCATCGAACGCCAGCAAACGCGTGAGGTGCGTGTCATCCAGCTCGGGATGCCGTGCGCGCCACTCGCTCAAGCGCGTGTCGAGCGCCTGTTGTTCGCTGTGCAGCGCCGACTGACGCTCCTGGCGGGCCTTGAGGTCGGCCGCCAGTTGGATCAGTTCGTCGTGAATAGCCTGCAACTGTTGACTGGCCTCGGCTTCGCTCTGGCGCGATTGCACCACTGCCTGTTCCAGTTGCTGTTGCCAGTGTTCGGCACTGGTGTAGTCGCCCAGCAAAGTACCGAGTTTTTCCTGAGCGGCCTGTTGCTGCGTCGCCAGCTCGTTGAATTGCTGGTTAAGCGCGTCGAGCTGTTGCTCACGGTGTTGCTGATGGGTGTGCTCTTTTTCGATGGCCTGCTGACGCGCTTGTTGTTCGGCCAGTTCGTCGCGTTGGTGGCCCAGTTGCTCAAGCCGCTGGCTGACGTGCTGGTCGAGCAGCATGAAGGTTGCCGCTGGATCGCTGCGCAAACCGTCGAGGGTTTCGGCGGGCAACAGGTTGGCGAAGGCGTGCAGCTCTTCGTCAAGGCGTTCGCGGTCGTTGGCCAGTTCGCGTTGCTGGTCGAGCATCAGTTGGCGCGCTTGCTGGCTCGCTTGCTGGGCGCTGTTCAACTGCTGTTGCAGGCGCCCGGCATTCTGTTGCAGGTTGAGCAGTGCGGCCTGGCGCTGTTCGTCCTGGCCGATGCTCTGAGTCAGCTGGTTGAGCTGCTGGCCCAGCCAGGCGCTGCGTTTGGCCGCTTCCTGATTGAACAGCGAAGCCGACAAAGGGTGCGCTTCAAGGCTCGGCTTGAGCGCAGTGTGCTGGGCGGCCAGGTGTTCCTGTTGTTGCAAAAACTCTTTCTGCTGGGCGATCAGGCCACCGACTTCACCGCGCAGTTCGGTGAGCTTTTCCTTGAGCGTGTCGACGACCTTCTGCGCCGTGGCCTCTTCGGTTTCATCGTGACGGCCCAGGCTGTGCAGCAACGCTTCGGGCTGGTGATACGGGTGTTCAGGGCTGCCGCACACGGGGCAGGGCTGGTCATCCTGTAACTGTTCACGCAACTCCTCGACGCTGGCACTGCGCGCCAGGCGTTGGCGCTCCAGCAGTTGCCGGGTCACGGTGAGGGTCTGTTCGGCCACCGCCAGTTCGGCCTTGGCTTGCAGGCCGGCCTGGTTCAGATGCTCGCGTTGTTGCGCAGCGTCGGCGAGCTTCTGCGTGAGGGTGGCGGCTTGCTGGTCCAACTGTTGCTGGCTGTCCCACAGGCGCGTCAGCTCTTCGAAGGCGCGCTGCTGCTTGCGATTGTCCTGCAGCAGGCTGGCCAGCAGTTGCACCTGTTCCGCTACCGCGTGGGGTTCGGCACCGGCCTCCTGAAACAGCAGGTCCAACGCTTCGCGCTGCTCGGCGAACGCCTGTGCAGTGGCCGTGGCGCGCTGCTCCAGTTGGGGCAATTCGGCCTGGCCTTTGCTCAGGCGGTTGCCGATCAGCATCAACTGTTGCAGACGGTCGCGGTAGGCGTTCCAGGCGTCGCTCAGCGGGGCGAGGTTGGCGCTGCGCTCAAGCTCTGCGGCCAGGCGCTGCAGGCGCTGTTCGACGTCGGCGTGTTTGTCCTGCATGGCTTTGAGCCGGGCCTGGCCTTCAAGGCAGGCGCTTTGCTGCTGGTGTTTTTCTTCGGTGCGCTTGGCGAGGTCGCGGGTCAGGTGGGCGAGGGTGCTTTGCTCTTCGACGGCCTGGCGCAACAGCGGCGCAGCGTCGGCCTGGTTTTTTACCGCCTGGGCCACAGCGCTTTGCGCGCTGGTTTGTTGCAGCTGTGCCTGCTGCTGGCGGGTCTGCAGCGCGTGTTGCTGTTCAATATACTGCTGAATCTGCGCCGCCAGTGGCGGGAGCAAGGTACTGAGTTCGGCCTGGCGTGCAAAATGGTGTCGTTGCGGCGCCAACTGCTCCAGGTGATTAAGGTCCTGGCGCAGCGGGGCCTGGGCTGCCCAGGCCTGCTCGTCGCGCTGCAGTTGCTGCGCCGCATGTTGATGGCGCTCTTGCCACTCACGCAACTCCTTGAGCCAGGTGTGCTGCAACTCCAGCTGCCTGAGCTGGGCCTGCCGGGTCTTGAGCTGTTGCTGCGCCTCGCTCAGTTGCTGGTCCAGCTCGGCGCGGGCTTCGGCGGCCAGCGGGACAATGCCGGTGGCCTGGTCCTGCAGTTGCCTGTGCACCTCGCGGGCGTCCCGGGTCTTGTCGAAGGCGCGGCGGCCAAGCTGGGTGTACAGCGCGGTATCGGTGAGCTTTTCCAGCAGTTCGCTGCGCTCGTTGTCATTGGCCTTGAGGAAGGCGCTGAACTCGCTTTGGGCCAGCAACACCGCACGGGTGAACTGCTCGAAGTTCAGGCCCAGGGCGAGTTCCAGCTGGGTCTTGTATTCGGTTTTCTGACTGGCCAGCACCTGATCACTGTCCAGGTCGAGCAGGCTTTGCCGACTGTTTTGCAGCTTGCCGCTGGCCTTGTCGCGGGCGCGGTTGGCCTCCCAGCGCGCGCGGTAGCGACGGCCGTTGACGCCGACAAAATCCACCTCGGCATAGCCGCCGCCCGTGCCGCGGCGAATCAGCGTGCGCGGGTCGCCGATGGAAATATCGGTATCGGCGTCGGGCATTTTCGCCTGGCCGGTGTCGCCCAGCCGTGGCACCGCGCCAAACAGCGCCAGGCAAAGCGCATCGAGCAAGGTACTTTTACCGGCACCGGTGGGCCCGGTAATCGCGAACAGCCCGGCGCTGGCCAGGGGCTCGGCAGTGAAGTCGATTTCAAACGGGCCTGCCAGGGAGGCAAGGTTTTTCAGGCGGATGGCGAGGATCTTCATGGTTGCTCACCTTCCTGCTGCACTTCCTGGAGCAACACGGCGAAGTCCTTCAAGGTCTGTTCATCCACTTCACTGCCATAGTTGTCCTGCCAGGCGCGGCTGAACAGCTCCTGGGGCGTGAGCTGGTCGAGTTCGACCAGCCGCGCCTGGTCCGCGTCGTCCTGGCCGCGTGTGCCGGCGTATTCGGCGGCGATGCGCACCAGGCGCACGGCCTTGCCTTGCAGGGCGGTTTCGATTTGCTGGCGCAGGTCCGGTTGCGGTTCGTCCAGGCGCACCCGCACTTCCAGCCAGGGATGGCGCTGGGTCTCGGCGAGCAGGTCGATGTCGGGCAAGTCCGCCAGGGCCTTGAGGATATCGGCCAGGGGGGCAGCTTCCAGGCGTTGCAGGTTGACCGAGCGCGGAATCAGGATCGGTTCGACGCTGACCAGTCTTTCGCCCTGGAACATCACGTCGAGAATCTGGTGTTTGTAGCCGATCTCGGAAAACGACAGTGGAATCGGCGAGCCGCTGTAGCGAATGCGCTCTTCGCCGTTGACCTTTTGCGGTTTGTGCAAATGGCCGAGGGCGACATAGGCGACACTTCTATCGAACAGGCTGGCCGGCATCGCCTCGGCATTGCCGATGATCAGGCTGCGCTCGGAGTCTTCCGACACCGAACCGCCGGCCATGTGTGCATGGCTGATGGCGATCAGCGCCTGGCCTTTTTTGCGCTTGGCGTTCGCCGCGGCGATCAACCATTCATGCACCTGGCCGATGCCGCGCAGGTAGTCGTCGCCCAAGTGGGCGCCAGTGACTTCCGCCGGGCGCAGGAAGGGCAGCGCCAGGCACCAGCCGGTAATCTTGCCTTTGGCATTGGGCAAGGGAATCAGCAGGCGCTCGGCATCCAGTTGGCCGTCATCCAGCCACAGCACCCGGCCCAGCGCATGGGTGCGCAGACGGCGCATCAACGGCGCGGGCAACTCGATGCGCGAGCCGGAGTCATGGTTGCCGGCGATCATCACGATGGTCAGTGCGGGGTTTTGTTCGTGGGCGCTGATGATGAAGTCATACAGCCGCTCCTGGGCCTTGAGCGGTGGGTTGACCGTGTCGAAGATATCGCCGGCGATCAGCAGCACGTCAGGGCTGTGGGCCTTGAGCTGGCCGAGCAGCCACGCCAGGAAACAGGCGTGTTCGAAGTCGCGTTCCTGGCCATGGAGGTTTTGGCCCAGGTGCCAGTCGGAGGTGTGAAACAGACGCAAGGCGAACTCCGTGGAGAAGATGGAAAGGAGGGGAGTTTACCTGCAAAAGCGCGGGCTATGCCTGCAACCGACACAGTTCAAGGGTGGGAGGGGCAAGCCACTCTTATCAAACACAAAATAACGGGCTGCTTTAGAACCGGAAATCTCACCCTCCCTGTGGCGAGCGGGCTTGCCCCGCGTTGGGGTGCGAAGCGCCCCCAATCGAGCAAAACGCGGTGTACCTGATACGGCTCAGCGCCTGGCTTTGGGGCTGCTGCGCAGCCCAACGCAGGACAAGCCTGCTCGCCACAGGGAATCTGCGCTTAACTGAACGGCATTAGGGCAAGCCCGCTCGCCACAGACAAACCCACCCACATGAGTTTTGGGTGTGTCGGTTATTTGGGATAGAGCGGCGGCAAGCTGGTGCTGTCAGTTGTTGGGTCCTGCTCGCGGTCCGCTATCGGAATGGCTTTCACCGCGCGCCACAGGTCTTCGCCCAGCCAATAGTGGCCCCCTTCGCTGTACAGCGCGCCATTCAACCCATCCAGCGCATCCGACAACGGCACGAACCGCGCGGCCATTTCGGCGAGGGTTTCCGGTTGCTGGCGGGCCCAGGCGTCCAGCGCCTGGCGTGTGGCCTGGGGGTCGTTGGCCTGGGTGGCGCGCTTGAGGTCGTCGAGCAGGCTGCGCGGGCTCGGGCCGGTTTGCGCGGCGCGCAACACGGCCGGCTGCGAGCGGGCGCGCCACCACAGGCCGAAACCGAGCAGGGTGGTGCAGGACAGCAGCAGGGTGCTCAACTGCCACAGCCACAGGCGACTGTCGTCCGGTGCAGTGATGATGGTCGGGGTGGCGGGCGTGTCCACCACCAGGCTCGGGTTGTTGGCCACTTGCAGGGTGCGCGCCGGCAGGCTGGTGCGCTCCAGATGGTCTTCGTGGGTGTTCCACCACACCACTTCCACCGGCGGCAGCTCCAGCGCGCCGACCCGGTTGGGCACCAGCGCCTCGCGGTCTTCGCGGCTGCCGACCAGACCGCGGTCGCTGTTCTGGTTGCCCAGCACCGGCTGGTCCGGGTAGCGGCGCAGACCGGCGATGTCGGTGCTGGGCAGGGTCGGCAGTTGCGCGCTGGACAGCCCTTCGGCCTTGACCGTGAGGCTGCGGGTCAGCGAATCGCCGACCTGCACATGCTCAGGCTCCGGATTCCAGCTTTCCGTGAGGGTCAGGCTGCGCGCCGGTAACCAGGGCGTATCCGCCGGGTACAGGGCGGGTTTGGGCTTGACCGTCAGCAGCATGGGCGCGGAGCTGACGTGGATCAGCCTGCCCGGCTTGGTGCCTTGCAGGGTGTTCTCCTGCGCCGGGCGCGACTCCACCAGCGTCGCGCTGAAGGTCTGCGCGGGAATCTCCACCGCGCCGCTGCGCTGCGGGTAAAGGGCATAGCGCGTTTCGATCACGCCATGGCGGATGCTGTTGATGACTTTCTCGTAGGTGCGCGACTCGCCCAGTTGCTCGATGCGCGCGTCCGGGATCTGCAATGGCGTGAGGCTGCTGTCGTCATACAGCGACACCGAGTGGTACACGCGCACGGTCAACAGCACCTGAGCCTGCACGTACGCGGTGTTCTGGTCGAGGCTGGCCTGCACAAACACGGGTGCAAGTTCCGCGCTGGTGTTCTGGCTGGCGGTTTCCATCACTTGCAGGGTGATCGGCTGGGTCGTGTATTCGCCCACCTGCAGCGGCGGGATCACCACCTCGCCGTTCTCCTTGGGCAACAACGTGATGATCCAGCGCGTGGTCGCGTGGTTGTCGCCGCCCAGGGTGGTGAGCTGGTTGATCTGGCGTGTGCCGCTGACTTCGAACTGCGCGTCCAGCGGCGACAGGTCGGGCTTGCCGAACTGGGTGACGTCGCTCGATTCCACCGTCAGTTCAACCGTTTCCCCGGCGTTGAGGCGGCTGCGGTCGACGCTGGCGACCAGGCTCGCCGCCTGGGCGGGGCCTGCCGTCAGCGCGAGCAGAAGCAGAAGGGTGGTGCGGCGGCTCATCGCGTCTTGTCCTGATGCTGTTGCTGTTCGTACCAGAATTTGCGCCGCAGCAGCTCGCCGGGGTTGTCCGGAATCTGCCGCAGCCATTGTTCCAGGGCCTGGCGGTGTTCGCCGTCAAGGCTGGCGTCATTGGCGCTCAGCGGCGGGGTGGTGGTTTGCTCATCGCCCAGCTCGCTGCCCGGTACTTCGTTGCTGCCGGACTTGGCCGGCGTACTCGGCTGGGTGTCACCGGTCTGGCCCTGGCCCTGGGACGATTGCTCGCCGCCAGTGGCACGTTGCCCGCTGTCGCCCGGTTGCGCAGTTTGGCCGGGTTGGGTGGTTTCGTCATCTTCGTTTTTTGCAGGCTCTGGCGGCTCGGGGGGCGCCTGCTGTTGCATCAGGGCTTCGACCAGGGCCTTGTTTTTCAGCGCCGGTTGCAGGTCCGGCTGTGCTTCCAGGGCCTGGTCGTAGGCATCGATCGCCGCTTCCAGCTCGCCGGAGCGGGCCAGGGCGTTGCCTCGGTTGTAGTGGGCGCTGGCGTCAGTGCCCTGGGCAAAACGCTTGATCGCCTCTGCATAGTTGCCAGCCTCATACAGCGCCACGCCTTGCCACTGGGGGTCGGCAAAACGCTCGGCCGCTTCGGCGGGCCGTTGTTTTTGCAGCAACTGCTGGCCTTGCTGGTCGGCGCGCAGCCACAGGTCCTGCAACTCGAAGGCGTAGCTGGGCTGCGGCGCGGCGAGTAGCAGCAGGGGCAGGCAGAACAGCCAGCCGCGGCGACCGGCGCAGGCGGCCAGCAGCAAAAGCGGCAGCAGCAGCCAGTAACCCTGGTCGGCCCAGGTGTCGAGGTGCAGCCATTGTCCGTCGCTGAGCAGGGTTTGCGGTGGGTCGAGCACGCCGAGCTGGCGCAGGTCCTTGTCGTCCAGGCGCGCGGCGCGGTAGCGGCCGCCCATCTCGTTGGCGAAGGCCTTGAGGGTCGGGCTGTCGAGCCGCGGGATCAGGATCGCGCCTTGTTCGTCCTTGAGGAACTCGCCGCTTTCCTGGGTCACCGGCGTGCCTTCGCGGCTGCCGATACCGAGGATCGACAGCGCCGGTGACGCGTTGCCCTGCAGCAACAGCCGGATGCCCTGGCGCTCCTGTTTGGACAGCGACGAGCCGATCAACAGCAGGCGCCCCTGGCCGAGGCCGCCGTGCTTGAGCAGGGCCAGGGCCTTTTCCACGGCGAGGTCGGCGCGATGGCCAGGCTCGGGCATGATCGAGGGGCGCAGGGCTTCGAGCAGGTTGCGGCTGGTGCCGAGGTCGTCCGACAGCGGCACCAGGGTGTGGGCGCTGCCGGCGTACACCACGATGGCGGTTTGCGCATCGCTGCGCGCCTGCAGCAAGTCATACAGCTTGCGCCGCGCCTGTTCGAGACGATTGGGCGGGCTGTCGGTGGCGAGCATTTGCGGGGTCAGCTCCAGCAGCACCACCAACGGGTCGGCAGGCTTCTGGCTGGTTTGTTCCACGCGTTGCCAGCTCGGACCAAGCAAGGCCAGCAAAGCCAGCAGCCACGCCAGGCCCAGCAACACCCACGGCGATTTGCTCTCGCGCCCGTTGCCGCCGCTGAGCAGCACGGCGTGAAATGCAGGCGGCAGGATCATCTGCCAGCGCCCGGCGCGTTTTTGCCGGTGCCACAACTGCCACAGCAGCCAGCCGAGCAGCGGCAGCAGCAACAACCACCAGGGACGGAACCAATGCGGCCACAGATCGATCATCGACGCCTCCGCAAACGCAGGCGTTTGAGGCGCTGGCGCCATTCGGGGCGCTGCGGCAGGAACATCCCCCGGCTCGGCAGTTTGCTCAACAGCCGTTGCAGCGCGTTGTCGGGCCAGCGTTCCTGGATCACTAGCAGCATGCTCAGGATCAGCGCCAACGCCAGCGGCCCGCTGTACAACGCCTGGGCCGGGCGGGCCTGGGTGGGTTGCTGTTCGACCGGTTCAAGGCGGTCGAGGGTTTCCTTCACCTGCTGCAGCTCCTGGCCATCCCGGGCGCGGAAATATTGGCCGCCGGTGGCCTGGGCGATGGCCTTGAGCGCCGGCTCGTCGAGGTCCAGGCTCGGGTTGACGCCGAGAATGCCCAGGGAGCCGGTCTGCTCGGGGTCGGCGCCGATGCCGATGGGGTAGATCTTCACGCCTTCTTCGGCTGCCAGGCGCGCGGCGGTCAGCGGGTCGATCTGGCCGCCATTGTTGGCGCCGTCGGTGACCAGAATCAGCACGCGGCTCTGCGCCGGGCGTTGGCGCAGACGCTTGAGGGCCAGGCCGATGGCGTCGCCGATGGCGGTGTTCTTGCCGGCGATGCCGATGCGCGCTTCGTCCAGCCAGGTGCGCACGGTGCGCCGGTCGAACGTCAGCGGCGCCTGCAAATACGCCTGGCTGCCGAACAGGATCAGCCCGACGCGATCGCCTTCGCGGCCTTGCAGGAAATCGCCGAGCAAATGCTTGACCAGGCTGAGGCGACTGACGTCCTCGTCCTGCCAGTGCATGTCGGGGAAGTCCATGGAGCCGGACACGTCCACCGCCACCAGCAGGTCGCGGCCACTGGCGGCAATCGGCAGCGGTTCGCCGAGCCATTCGGGGCGGGCGGCGGCGGTCAGCAGCAACAGCCACAGCACCACGAACGGCGCTTGCTGGCGCCAGCCGGGCAGGTTGATGCGCGCGCGGCGTCGGGCCAGGCCTTCAAGGTCCTCGAGGTAGCTGACTTTGAGTACCGGCTCGCCGCTGTCGGCGATGGGCAGCAGCAGTCGCATCAACCAGGGCAAAGGTAGCAGGGCGAAGATCCACGGCCAGGCGAACTCAAACATGTTTGCGAATCCACGTGTCGACGGCCTGGGTGAGGCCGGCGATGGCCTTGTCGTCGAGCTTGCATTCGGGCTTGTAGGCGCCTTCTACCAGCACCATCCAGCGCGTGAGGCCGGCGGCCGGGCAGCGGTTATCGAGGAATGCCAGCCATTTGCGGCCGTTGAGGGTGTGGCTCTGGCTGTAGGGGTAATCGTTGCGGCACAGACGCTTGAGCAGGCCGTTGAGCTGTTGCAGCCAGGCACCGGCGGGGGCGCCGTCGTATGGCTTGGGCATCAAGGCCAGTTCGGCGAGGGCGGCGATGCGCAACGGGTCCAACGGTTGCTCGGCGCGGGCTACCGGACGGCGGGCGGGCAGGAAGCGGCGAGCCCACCACAGGCCCCAGCCGAGCAGCGGCACTGCCAGCAGCAACAGCCACCAGCCCGGCGCGGGCGGCCACAGGCCAATGGGCGGCGGGGTGATCAGCGGTTGCAGTTGGTCGAGGCTGCTCATTGTTTTTTGACCGGGCGTTGCGGGTTGAGGTATTCGCGCAGTTGCTCGACCATTTCGCTCTGGGTGCTCAAGGGCATCAGCAGCACCCGCAGTTTCTGCGCGAGTCGTTCCCAGCGGGCCGTGCGCGCTTCGGCCTGGGCCTTGTAGGCCTGACGCAGGTCGAAGTTGAGTGTGTCCAGTTCCAGTTGCGCGCCGCGTTGCGCGAACCTGAGCAGCCCGGCGGCGGGCAGGGCGTGGTCGAGCGGGTCGGAAATCGGCAGCAGCAGCAGGTCGCAATGGCGCGACAGCAGGCTCAGTTGCTGTTCGGCGCCTTCGGTGAGGGCGCGCTCGTCGCAGATCACGATGCCCAGGCTGCCCGGGCGTAACACCTCGCGGCCACGGCGCAGGGCCATGCCCAGGGCGTCGGCTTCCGGAAGGCTGTCGGTATTCAGGCTCTGGTTGACGTGCACCAGCCGATTGAGCAGTTGCAGCAGGCTCTGCTTGCTGCGTCGGGGTTTGATTTCGTAGTGCTCGCGGTCGCCAAACACCAGCCCGCCGACCCGGTCGTTATGCCCCAGCGCGGCCCAGCCGATCAGGCTGGCGGCCTGCGCCGCCAGCACCGACTTGAACATCTGCCCCGAACCGAAAAACAGCCGGCAGCTTTGTTCCACCATGATGAAGATCGGGCGTTCGCGCTCTTCGTGGAACAGCTTGGTGTGCGGTTCCTGGGTGCGCGCGGTGACGCGCCAGTCGATGGTGCGCACGTCGTCGCCGGCTTGGTATACGCGCACCTGATCGAAGTCGACACCGCGCCCGCGCAGCTTGGAGTGGTGCAGGCCGATCATCGGGCTGCGCTGGCCGGGCGTGGAGAACAGCTGCACTTCGCGCACGCGATGACGCATCTCGATCAGCTCGCTGAGCGTGACGCGGATCCCGGCGCTGGTGTTCATCGGCTTCAAGCGACGGCAACGACGTCGAGAATGCGTTGCACCACGCGGTCCTGGTCGATGCCGGCGGCTTCTGCCTCGAAGGACAAAATGATGCGGTGGCGCAGCACGTCGAACAGTACCGCCTGGATATCTTCCGGGCTGACGAAGTCGCGACCGGCGAGCCAGGCGTGGGCACGGGCGCAGCGGTCGAGGGCAATCGAGCCCCGGGGGCTGGCGCCGTAGGCAATCCATTCGGCCATTTCCGCGTCGAACTTGGCCGGGGTGCGCGTGGCCATCACCAGTTGCACCAGGTATTCCTCCACTGCATCGGCCATGTACAGGCCGAGGATTTCCTTGCGCGCGGCGAAGATCGCCTGCTGGCTGACGCGGCGTTCGGGCTTGGTTTCACCGTTGAGCGCTTCGCCGCGCGCCTGTTGCAGGATGCGCCGCTCCACGGCGGCGTCTGGGAAGCCGATCTTGACGTGCATCAGGAAACGGTCGAGCTGGGCTTCGGGCAGCGGGTAGGTGCCTTCCTGCTCGATGGGGTTTTGCGTAGCCATCACCAGAAACAGCGGCGACAGGTCGTAGGTGCTGCGACCCACGCTGACCTGGCGCTCGGCCATGGCTTCGAGGAGGGCCGACTGCACCTTGGCCGGCGCCCGGTTGATTTCGTCGGCCAGCACCAGATTGTGGAAGATCGGGCCTTGCTGGAACACGAAGCTGCCGGTTTCCGGACGATAGATCTCGGTGCCGGTGATGTCGGCGGGCAACAGGTCGGGGGTGAACTGGATACGATGGAACTGCGCTTCGATGCCTTCGGCCAGTTCTTTGATGGCCTTGGTCTTGGCCAGGCCCGGCGCGCCTTCCACCAGCATGTGGCCGTCGGCCAGCAGCGCAATGAGCAGGCGCTCGATGAGTTTTTCCTGGCCGAGAATCTGCGTGGAAAGAAAGGTTCGCAGCGCAAGCAGCGCTTCACGATGTTCCATCGATGACGGTTCCTGGGAAGAAGAGCCTGGGTGTTATGCAAACTGCCAAGGCCGGGGGCGTCTACTTTAATGCATCGAAGGGGGCGGCGACTAACGGCGTAACGGGTATTTTTGGCAAATCGTGTAGGATTTTTGTTTTGGAACACGGTCGATGTGGGAGGGGGCTTGCTCCCGACAGTGGTGTGTCAGTCACAGATGTATCAACTGACCCGCCGCTATCGGGAGCAAGCCCCCCTCCCACATTTGATCGTTGGTGCAGCTTAAATCCGGGTGAAAGTGCCGGTGCCCTTGAGAATGTTCTGCAAGGTCTCTTCGACTTCGGCCATATCCGCCGCAACGGTGGCGTGGCTGATCTCCAGTTGGTCCTTGCCACCCAAGGCATCGGCATCGCCAGCGGCCAGCTCAATCAGCAAGGTCGTGTCACTCAGGCTGACTTTCAGCCCGTCCAGCGTCGACGGCTCGTAGTCCCAGGTCAACTCCACTTCGTCTTCATCCGGGTAACGGCTCAGCATGAACATCTCGCCGTTTTTACCGTGGCAGCAGAGCATGGCCATGTTGTCTTCTTCGTCGTCGCACGGGGTGGCCATCAATGCGTCGGTTTTAAATTGCAGCATGGGGAATCCTGTCGGGGGGAGGTGATGCGCGGGCAATTGTGCCATTGCGGCGAATTTTGTGCTGCATCCTGTGTCAGACCCCAAGCATGACCTGACGGGCAATACCAGTCATTTTCGGTACTCCAGGCCTGGAAAACAGACGGTTTTTCTGCCGAGGAAACCGGGTTGCCCAAGGCGCAACCCCAACCCTGCGTACCGATGACCGAATATGTCGCAGGATCGCAAGCAGCTATCTTCCCGCACTCGTTAAGCTGCGCAACGGATGTGCCCTGGCCGGGCGTCTGACCTGCCCGTCGTACCGTCACCCGGCTACGGTTCATCCTGTGGAAGTTGTATGTGACCTGACTGTCTTGTCCAGCTTCACCCACCTGTCACTCTGATTGGTTTATGGTGTTTGTCATCGTTACCCACGAACAGAGCTGACGGTCTCCCCGCACGGGGATAACACGCGACGCTTCCATCAATAACAAGCCCAAGCGGAGTACCACAGATGGCGTTCTTCACCGCAGCCAGCAAGGCCGACTTCCAGCATCAACTGCAAGCGGCACTGGCGCAGCACATCAGCGAACAGGCACTGCCACAAGTGGCACTGTTCGCTGAGCAATTCTTCGGCATTATTTCCCTGGATGAACTGACCCAGCGTCGCCTGTCTGACCTGGCCGGTTGCACCCTGTCTGCCTGGCGCCTGCTTGAGCGCTTCGATCCTGCGCAACCGCAAGTGCGCGTTTACAACCCCGATTACGAACGTCACGGCTGGCAGTCGACCCACACTGCGGTTGAAGTGCTGCACCGTGACCTGCCTTTTCTGGTGGACTCGGTACGTACCGAGCTGAACCGCCGTGGCTACAGCATCCACACCCTGCAGACCACCGTGCTCAGCACCCGTCGTGGCAGCAAGGGCGATCTGCTGGAAATCCTGCCCAAGGGCACCCAGGGCGAGGGCATCGAGCAAGAATCGCTGATGTACCTGGAAATCGACCGCTGCGCCAACGCCGCCGAACTGAGCGTGCTGAGCAAAGAGCTGGAGCAGGTACTGGGCGAAGTGCGGGTGGCGGTGGCCGATTTCGAACCGATGAAAGCCAAGGTCCAGGACCTGCTGGCCGGTATCGATGCCAGCCAGTACGCGATTGACGGCGAAGAAAAAGCCGAGATCAAGAATTTCCTCGAATGGCTGGTGGGCAACCACTTCACCTTCCTGGGCTACGAAGAATTCGTGGTACGTGACGAGGCGGACGGCGGTCATATCGAATATGACGCCAGCTCCTTCCTCGGTCTGACCAAGCTGCTGCGTGCCGGCCTCAGCGCCGACGACCTGCGCATCGAAGACTACGCCGTGGCCTACCTGCGCGAGCCGACCGTGCTGTCGTTCGCCAAGGCGGCGCACCCAAGCCGCGTGCATCGCCCGGCTTACCCGGACTACGTGTCGATCCGCGAGATCGATGCCGACGGCAAGGTCCTCAAGGAACACCGCTTCATGGGCCTGTACACCTCGTCGGTGTACGGCGAAAGCGTGCGGGTCATCCCGTATATCCGCCGCAAGGTCGCGGAGATCGAACGCCGCTCCGGCTTCCAGCCCAAGGCTCACCTGGGCAAGGAACTGGCCCAGGTGGTTGAAGTGCTGCCCCGTGACGACCTGTTCCAGACCCCGGTCGACGAGCTGTTCAGCACCGTGATGTCGATCGTGCAGATCCAGGAGCGCAACAAGATCCGCGTGTTCCTGCGCAAAGACCCGTACGGACGCTTCTGCTACTGCCTGGCCTATGTGCCGCGTGACGTGTACTCCACCGAAGTGCGGCAGAAAATCCAGCAAGTGCTGATGGACCGCCTGAAGGCCTCCGACTGCGAGTTCTGGACCTTCTTCTCCGAGTCGGTGCTGGCCCGTGTGCAGCTGATTTTGCGGGTCGACCCGAAGAACCGTCTGGACATCGACCCGCTGCAACTGGAAAAGGAAGTGGTGCAGGCCTGCCGCAGCTGGCAGGACGACTACGCAAGCCTGGTCGTCGAGAGCTTCGGCGAAGCCCACGGCACCAACGTGCTGGCGGATTTCCCGAAAGGCTTCCCGGCCGGCTACCGCGAGCGCTTTGCCGCGCATTCGGCCGTGGTCGACATGCAGCACCTGCTCAGCCTCACCGAAGCCAACCCGTTGGTGATGAGCTTCTATCAGCCGCTGGGCCAGGTCTCCGGCCAGCGCGAGCTGCATTGCAAGCTCTACCACGCCGACACTCCGTTGGCGCTGTCCGACGTGTTGCCGATCCTGGAAAACCTCGGTCTGCGTGTGCTGGGTGAATTCCCGTACCGCCTGCGTCATGCCAACGGCCGCGAATTCTGGATCCATGACTTTGCGTTCATCGCCGCCGAAGGCGTGAACCTGGATATCCAGCAGCTCAACGACACCCTGCAGGACGCGTTCGTGCACATCGTGCATGGCGACGCCGAGAACGATGCGTTCAACCGTCTGGTGCTCACCGCCGGTCTGCCCTGGCGCGACGTGGCGTTGCTGCGTGCCTACGCGCGTTACCTCAAGCAGATCCGCCTGGGCTTTGACCTCGGCTACATCGCCAGCACGTTGAACAACCACACTGACATCGCCCGCGAGCTGACGCGGTTGTTCAAGACCCGCTTCTACCTGGCGCGCAAGCTCACCGCCGATGATCTGGAAGACAAGCAGCAGCGTCTGGAACAAGCGATCACCAGCGCCCTCGACGATGTTCAGGTGCTCAACGAAGACCGCATCCTGCGGCGCTACCTGGACCTGATCAAGGCCACCCTGCGCACCAACTTCTACCAGACCGATGCCAACGGCCAGAACAAGTCGTATTTCAGCTTCAAGTTCAACCCGCACGCGATCCCCGAGCTGCCCAAGCCGGTGCCGAAGTTTGAAATCTTCGTCTACTCGCCGCGCGTTGAAGGCGTGCACCTGCGCTTTGGCAACGTCGCCCGTGGCGGCCTGCGCTGGTCCGACCGTGAAGAAGACTTCCGCACCGAAGTGCTCGGCCTGGTAAAAGCCCAGCAAGTGAAGAACTCGGTGATCGTGCCGGTGGGCGCAAAGGGCGGCTTCCTGCCGCGTCGCCTGCCGTTGGGCGGAAGCCGGGACGAGATCGCGGCCGAGGGCATCGCCTGCTACCGCATCTTCATCTCCGGGCTGCTGGACATTACCGACAACCTGAAAGACGGCGCGCTGGTGCCTCCTGCCAACGTCGTGCGTCACGACAACGATGACCCCTACCTGGTGGTGGCGGCTGACAAAGGCACGGCGACCTTCTCCGACATCGCCAACGGCATCGCCATCGACTACGGCTTCTGGCTGGGCGATGCATTTGCCTCCGGTGGTTCGGCCGGTTACGACCACAAGAAAATGGGCATCACTGCCAAGGGCGCGTGGGTGGGTGTGCAGCGTCACTTCCGTGAGCGCGGCATCAACGTGCAGGAAGACAGCATCACCGTGGTGGGCGTCGGCGATATGGCCGGTGACGTGTTCGGTAACGGCTTGCTCATGTCCGACAAGCTGCAACTGGTCGCGGCTTTCAACCACTTGCATATCTTCATCGACCCGAACCCGAACCCGGCCACCAGCTTCGTCGAGCGCCAACGCATGTTCGAGCTGCCGCGTTCGGCCTGGACCGACTACGACACCAGCATCATGTCCGAAGGCGGCGGTATCTTCTCGCGCAGCGCGAAGAGCATCGCTATCTCGCCGCAGATGAAAGAACGCTTCGACATCAAGGCTGACAAGCTGACCCCGACCGAGCTGCTCAATGCCTTGCTCAAGGCACCCGTGGATCTGTTGTGGAACGGCGGCATCGGCACTTACGTCAAGGCCAGCACCGAAAGCCATGCAGACGTGGGCGACAAGGCCAACGACGCCTTGCGCGTCAACGGCAACGAGCTGCGCTGCAAGGTGGTGGGCGAGGGCGGCAACCTCGGCATGACCCAGCTGGGTCGTGTGGAATTCGGTCTCAATGGCGGCGGCTCCAACACCGACTTCATCGACAACGCCGGTGGCGTCGACTGCTCCGACCACGAAGTGAACATCAAGATCCTGCTCAACGAAGTGGTGCAGGCCGGTGACATGACCGACAAGCAGCGCAACCAGCTGCTGGCGAGCATGACCGACGAAGTCGGCCACCTGGTGCTGGGCAACAACTACAAGCAGACCCAGGCCCTGTCCCTGGCAGCGCGCCGTGCCTACGAGCGTGCCGCCGAGTACAAGCGTCTGATGAGCGACCTGGAAGGCCGTGGCAAGCTGGACCGCGCCATCGAGTACCTGCCGACCGAGGAGCAGCTGACCGAGCGCGCTGCCAATGGCAAGGGCCTCACCCGTCCGGAGCTGTCGGTGCTGATCTCGTACAGCAAGATCGACCTCAAGGAAGCCTTGCTCAAGTCCCAGGTGCCGGACGACGAGTACCTGACCCGTGACATGGAGACCGCGTTCCCGCCGAGCCTGGTGGCCAAGTTCTCCGAGGCCATGCGTCGCCATCGTCTCAAGCGTGAGATCGTCAGCACCCAGATCGCCAACGACCTGGTCAACCACATGGGCATCACCTTCGTGCAGCGCCTCAAGGAGTCGACCGGCATGAGCCCGGCGAACGTGGCCGGTGCGTATGTGATCGTGCGTGACATCTTTCACCTGCCGCACTGGTTCCGGCAGATCGAGGCGCTGGACCATCAGGTTTCCGCCGACGTGCAACTGGAACTGATGGACGAGCTGATGCGCCTGGGCCGTCGTGCCACGCGCTGGTTCCTGCGCAGCCGTCGCAACGAGCAGGACGCTGGCCGTGACACCGCGCACTTCGGTCCGCATCTGGCGGCGTTGGGCCTCAAGCTCGACGAACTGCTGGAAGGCCCGACCCGCGAAGGCTGGCAGACCCGCTACCAGGCCTACACCGAAGCCGGCGTGCCGGAATTGTTGGCGCGCATGGTGGCAGGCACCACCCACCTGTACACCTTGCTGCCGATCATCGAAGCTGCCGACGTCACCGGGCACGACGCCGCCGAAGTGGCCAAGGCCTACTTTGCCGTGGGCAGCGCTCTGGACCTGCCGTGGTACCTGCAGCAGATCAGCGATCTGCCGGTGGCCAACAACTGGCAGGCCCAGGCCCGCGAAGCGTTCCGCGACGATGTGGACTGGCAGCAACGGGCAATCACCATCTCGGTCCTGCAAATGGCCGACGCGCCGCAGGAGATGGACGCCCGCGTGGCCCTGTGGCTTGAGCAGCACCAGGACATGGCTGATCGCTGGCGCGCCATGATGGTGGAAATTCGTGCCGCGGTCGGCACGGACTACGCCATGTACGCGGTGGCCAACCGTGAATTGCTGGACCTCGCGTTGAGTGGTCAGTCGGTGCTGCAGCCGGCTTGATCAGGCAGTAACACTAAAGCCCCTGCATCGTGAGATGCAGGGGCTTTTTGTTGGATCAGTTTTTGTCCAACACCACACATCCAATGTGGGTGATTTGCCTATTTAGTTAAAGTCAGTGGCGTTTAAGCAGCCTGCTTTCAAGGTGATCCAGGTATTGGCTCATCAACCTCACAGCCACGTTTGAGTCACCCTGTTCGACGGCATCCACAATCGCCCCATGTTCCTGCCACGCGCAATACGTGCAGGCCTGCGCTGCATATTGGGCAATCACCAGCGACGTCAACGGCACCAGGCCGTTGAGGAACTGCGCCAGCGGTCCATTGCCCGCCATCACCGCCAGTTGCATATGGAATTCCCCGGACAACCGAATTGCCGGCCCGCGTTGATCCCGTTCGATGCACTCACGTTCCCGTGCAATCAATTCGCGCAGTTGCCGTATGTGCAGGGGCGTGGCCTGGGCGCAGGCCAATTGCACCACGGTCACTTCGGTCAGTCGCCGTGCCTCGAGAATCTGCCGGGTTTGCTGCGCATCCGGCGCGGCGACCTGGGCGCGCTGGTTGGGGCGCAGGAGGACCACCTGCTGATGGGACAGCCGGGTCAGCACCCGACGAATCACGCTGCGGCTCACGCCGAAGGTTTCAGCCAGGCTTTCTTCGGTAAAGCGGCTGGTGGGGACAATGCGGTGTTCAAGGATGGCGTCGAACAGCCGCGCGTAAATGTCGTCTGCCGAGGGCTTTTTACCGGCAATCAAGTGCAGTGGCGGCTGGGGCGGGTGGCGGTGCAGGGCGTGGGCGGTCATGGCCGGTCTCCAAAAATCAGCTGCCCGGATGGTCGTCCGGAATGGTCAGGGCGATGCCCATGCGCAGGCCTTCCTGAAGGATATGCCGTCGCATTTCGGCACTGGCCAGGGCGCTGTTCTTGTTGCGGATGGCGCGTACCACGGCTTCGTTTTCCCGCAGGCGTTCGGCCAGGTGCTCGGGCGAGTTGCGCAGTACCTGGGCGCTCTGTTTGAGAGCGTTGCGGGTTTGCTGCACCACGTTCTGGAAGATCGGGTTGGCGGTGAGGGCGAACAGCGCTTCATGGAAGCCGATGTAGGCGTGCATGCCCGCTTCGGCATCACTGGCATCCAGGGCCTCGCGCATGTCCATCAGGGTCAGGCGCAGTTGGCCGACCTCCTGGGTGCTGATCGATTGCGCCACCAGGCCGACAATGAACGGTTCGAGGGTGTAGCGCAGTTGCAGGATATCTTCCAGGCTGGCATCGGCCACGGCGTCGTTCGAGTGTGGCTGGCTGACGCTGTTTTCCAGCACCACCACGCCTTTGCCGGGCATGGACCGCACCAGGCCGAGGGTTTCCAGCACGATCACTGCTTCGCGCAGGCTGGGCCGGCTGATGCCCATCTGTTCGGCCAGTTCACGCTGACCGGGCAGCATTTCACCGCGCCGCCACTGGCCGCGCTTGAGTGCGGCACGCAGTTTTTCCACGACTGAATTGACGACGGTTGAGGTGCTGATCACGTCGATGCCTCCTTAAGTTGCAAACACAGTGGTTATCCCAGTGAAAATCCAGTGTGGGAGGGGGCTTGCTCCCGATCGCGGTGTTTCAGTCACCGGAGGTGCAAGCTGGCCCACCGTTATCGGGAGCAAGCCCCCTCCCACAGTGAATCTGTGTCGCTTTCAGAATTCCTGATGCGCGGGCAACACCGGTTTCTTTGTCTGGAAGGCGTAACCCTGCTCGCCGTCCAGCACCTTGTTGGCGCGTTGGATATCAATGTCTTTTTCCCAGCGCGCGATGGCCACGGTGGCGACGCAGTTGCCGATCAGGTTGGTCAGCGCGCGGCCGATGCCCATGAACCAGTCCACCGCCAGCACCAGCACCAGGCCCACCACGGGAATCGCCGGGATGGCGGTGAGGGTCGCCGCCAGAATCACCAGCGCGGAACCGGGTATGCCGTGGGCACCCTTGGAGGTGATCAGCGACACCAGCAGGATGGTCATCAGGTCGGTCATCGACAGCGGCGTGCCGGTGGCGTTGGCGATAAACACGATGGCCAGGGTCAGGTAGATTGAAAACCCGTCGAGGTTGAACGAATAACCGGTGGGAATCACCAGGCCCACGGTGGAACTGCCGATGCCCAGGTGCTCGAGTTTGCGCATCACCTGCGGCAGCACGGCGTCGGAGGAGGCGGTGCCCATCACGATCAGCAGCTCCTCGCGCAGGTACTTGAGCAGCGGCAGCATGCGCAGACCCGACAGGCGCATCACCAGGCCGAGAATCAGTGCGACGAAGGCAAAGCAGGTCAGGTAGAACAGGCCCACCAGGCTGCCCAGGTGTTGCAGCGAATCCAGGCCGTAGGTGCTGGTGGTGAACGCGATGGCACCGAACACGCCAATCGGTGCCAGGCGCACGATCATGCCCATGATGCGGAAAATCACATGGCTCAGTTCGTTGA
Source organism: Pseudomonas sp. Leaf59 (assembly GCF_920984685.1). Taxonomy (NCBI): domain Bacteria; kingdom Pseudomonadati; phylum Pseudomonadota; class Gammaproteobacteria; order Pseudomonadales; family Pseudomonadaceae; genus Pseudomonas; species Pseudomonas sp. Leaf59. Next base: position 42,766 of record NZ_CAKLBR010000029.1, read on the forward strand.
TCAGCCGCGAGATGCCCGAGGCCGCTTCGCCCACCAGGTTCAGTGCGCTGCCAAACAGCACCGAGAAGAGCAGCACTTGCAGCACATTGTTGTCGGCAAAGGCGCCGATCACCGAGTTGGGGATCAGGTCCATCAGAAACTGGCTGGTGCCCTTGAGGTGCTGGCCCTTGTCCGCCAATTCATTGAGGCCGGCGGAGGAGAGCTGCTCCAGGTGAATATTGGCGCCCTGGCCGATGCCGGTGCTGAACGCCATGATCAGGCCGATCACCAGGGCGACGGTGGTCAGCACTTCAAAGTAGATCACCGACTTGAGACCGATGCGCCCGACTTTCTTCAGGTCGCCGGCGCCGGAAATGCCGCTGACCACCACGCAGAATACGATCAGGCCAATCAGCATCTTGATCAGCTTGATGAAACCGTCACCCAGAGGTTTGAGTTGCGTGGAGAATTCGGGAAGGGCCAGGCCGCAGGCGATGCCGAGCATCAGGCCAATCACGACTTGCAGGAAAATCGAACGCGAGCACCATCTGAGCATGGGAGGAATCCCTATTCGGTGCCCTGGTGGTTCCAGGGCTTAATTGTTGTGGTCATACCGGTAAGTCCAGTGCGCGGCCAGTCTAGGCCGGATTTTTTTGAAATCACAAGCAAATATTTGGCGGTTGACAGGTCCTGGTCTGACCAGTTGGTCGGCGAGGGCGATGCTTGAGCGGTTGGCGGGGTGGAAAAATTTTCGCTTATCATCCGCGCTCGGCATACGAGGTGATGCATGGATCAGGCAGGGCTGACAACTGACGAGACCGGGCTTACCGGGTGCACCTGGCGTATGGCCGCGCCGGAGTACCTGCGCTACCACGACCATGAATGGGGCGTGCCGGTGGCGGATGATATCCGCCTGTACGAGAAGATCTGTCTGGAGGGGTTTCAGGCGGGGCTGGCGTGGATCACGATCCTGCGCAAGCGCGAGCAGTTCCGGGCGGCGTTCGACGGTTTTGATTTTCGCCGCGTGGCGCAATACGGCGAGGCGGATATCGAGCGCCTGATGCACGATCCCGGCATTGTGCGTAATCGCGCGAAAATCGTGTCCGCCATCAACAATGCCCGCAGGGCCTGCGAGTTGGTGGCGGAGACCGGCTCGCTGGCGCGCTGGCTATGGGCGTTCGAGCCTGGCCCTGACGAGCGCCCGGCGGTGGTCGACATGGCCTACTGGGCCGCGAACCCGACATCGCCGGCGTCGGTGCGCCTGTCCAAAGCCCTGAAGAAACGCGGCTGGAGCTATGTGGGGCCGACCACGATGTATGCGTTGATGCAGGCGATGGGGATGGTCAACGATCACCTGGAAGGATGCGCCTGCCGCCAGCAGGTCGAAGTGCTGCGGCGCCAGTTCAAACGGCCTTGAGTCTGTGGCTTGAACGGAATCAAAACTGTGGGAGGGGGCTTGCTCCCGATAGCGGAGTGTCAGGCATCTATCTGTCACTGATACACCGCTATCGGGAGCAAGCCCCCTCCCACAGGGGTTTTGTGTGGGTTTCAGGCCAGGGTCAGGAGAGGAAGCCACCGTCCACATTCAGCGAAACACCGGTGGTGTAGCTCGACGCATCGCTGGCCAGGAACAGCACCGCGCCGGCCATCTCGCTCGGGTCGGCCACGCGTTTGAGGGGGATCTGCGCCAGGGCCATTTTCAGGATCGCGTCGTTCTTGACCAGCGCCGAGGCGAACTTGGTGTCGGTGAGGCCCGGCAGCAGGGCGTTGCAACGAATGCCGAACTCGGCGCATTCCTTGGCGAACACCTTGGTCATGTTGATCACCGCAGCCTTGGTCACCGAGTAGATGCCCTGGAACACGCCCGGCGAGATGCCATTGATCGACGCCACGTTGATGATGCTGCCGCCGCCGTTGTCGCGCATCAGCTTGCCGGCTTCCACCGACATGAAGAAGTAGCCGCGGATGTTCACGTCGACGGTCTTCTGGAAAGCGCCGAGGTCGGTGTCCAGCACATTGCAGAACTGCGGGTTGGTCGCGGCATTGTTGACCAGGATATCCAGGCGGCCGAACTGTTCGCGGATGCCGGCGAACACGTGGGTGATCTGCTCCATTTCACCGATATGGCAGGCCACGGCGGTGGCTTTGCCGCCGTCGGCGATGATCGCATCAGCCACGTGCTGGCAGCCTTCGAGCTTGCGGCTGGAAACGATCACATGGGCACCTTGCTGGGCCAGCAACCTGGCAATGGCCTCGCCGATGCCACGGCTGGCACCGGAGACAAAAGCGATCTTGCCGTCGAGGTCGAACAGTTGGGTCTTGGACATGAGGGTTCCTTGTTGTGAACGATCAGAGCGCGGATTTACCGATGACATTCAGGCTCATCTGCTCCAGCAGCTTGTTCATGTGAATGAACTGCGCAAAGCGTTTGTCCTGGGTCTGGCCATGGAAGAAGCGGTAGTAGATCTGCTGCACGATGCCCGCCAGGCGGAACAGGCCGTAGGTGTAGTAGAAGTCAAAATTGTCGATCTGGATGCCGGCGCGTTCGGCGTAGTAGTCGACAAACTGGCGTCGGGTGAGCATGCCCGGTGCATTACTCGGCTGGCGCCGCATCAGTTGCACCGGCGCAGGGTCGGCGGCTTCGATCCAGTAGGCGAGGGTGTTGCCCAGGTCCATCAGCGGGTCGCCCAGGGTGGTCAGTTCCCAGTCCAGCACGCCGATGATCTGCATCGGGTTGTGCGGGTCGAGGATTACGTTATCGAAGCGGTAGTCGTTGTGCACGATGCTGGAGGTAGGGTGGTCGGCCGGCATCTTGTCATTGAGCCAGGCACGCACGGCTTCCCACTGTGGCGCGTCGGGGGTCAAGGCCTTTTCGTAGCGCTCGCTCCAACCGCGAATCTGGCGCTGCACGTAACCTTCGGGCTTGCCCAGGTCGGCCAGGCCGCAGGCGCTGTAGTCGACCCGGTGCAGCTCGACGAACGTGTCGATGAAGCTTTTGCACAGCGCTTGCGTTCGGCTGGCGTCCAGGCCCAGCTCGGGCGGCAGGTCGGAACGCAGAATGATGCCGTTGACGCGTTCCATCACATAGAACTCGGCGCCGATCACCGATTCGTCGGTGCAGTGCACGTAGGCCTTGGGGCAGTAGGGGAAGCCGTCCCTGAGCTGGTTGAGAATGCGGAACTCGCGGCCCATGTCGTGGGCCGACCTGGCCTTGTGGCCGAAGGGCGGGCGACGCAGGACAAATTCCTGGTCCGGGTATTCCAGCAGGTACGTGAGGTTGGACGCGCCGCCAGGGAATTGGCTGATGGTGACCGCACCACTCAGGCCCGGGATATGCGCCTTGAGGTAGGGATCGATCAGGCTGGCATCCAGTTCTTCGCCTGGGCGAATCGTTGTCGATTGGTCGTTCAGCGCCATGCTTATCCCTTCTGCTTATTCTTGAGGCCTTGGACTATTGGGTAATCTAATGCGCAGCGTCGCCCAGCGACAAGGTCGGGGCGGCTTAATAGGTTAGCGTGTTGGAGGATGATCAGCGTGCCTGATCGGTCATTTAATGGGCGCGGGCAAGGCGACGGGCGTGAGTACCGGGCGTCCGGCAAAATATTCCGTGAGGTTGTCGGCCACGCGCTGCACGGTGTCGTGGGCCGCTTCCGGTGACAGGCCGGCGACGTGGGAGGTGAGCACGGTGTTGCCGAGTTTCTTCAGCGCGTCGGGCACCTTGGGTTCGTCATCGAACACATCCAGCGCCGCGCCGCCGATTCGGCGTTGCTCCAGGGCGGCGATCAGGTCGGCAGTGACCACCACGCTGCCACGGCCGATATTGACCAGGTAGCCATTGGGGCCGAGCGCGTCCAGAACGCGGCGGTCGATCAAGTGACGGGTGCTGGCGCCGCCGGGGGTGGCAAGAATCAGGAAGTCCGAGGCGCGCGCCAGTTCCACCGCCGTGGCGCAGTAGGTGTAGTCCACGTCATCGCGGGGCTGACGGTTGTGGTAGCTGATCTGCATGCCGAACCCCAGAGACGCGCGCCTGGCGATCTCCAGGCCTACCGCGCCGAGCCCGAGAATGCCCAGTTGCTTGCCGCCCAGGGAAGGGCGCATCACCTTGGGCCATTCACTGCGGCGCACGGCGGCGTCGGTCTGCGGGATGCCGCGCACCAGTGACAGCAGCAGCGCCATGGCATGGTCCGCCACCGACGGCGCATTCACCCCGGCGCCGTTGGTCACCACGATCCCGCGATTGCTGGCGGCCTGCAGATCCACGTGTTCATAACCGGCGCCGATCACGCAGATGATTTCCAGCACCGGCAATGCGGCGATTTCCTCGGCATACAGACCGAGCGGGCCACGGGTCAGCACAGCCTTGATCTGCGCACCGTGGGCCTTGATCGCCTGGGCGCGTTCAGCCGGCGTCGGCGCAAGGATCACATGAAAGTCATTGCTCTCGATGATGTGCAGGTATTCGTTGATGGTCTCAACCAGGACCAGGACAGTGGTGGTCATCGCAACGCTCTTGCTGAGGGGTTTGAGCGGGTGAGTATAAAGCGCATCTGTACGCAAAATCCCATTGCAGGTGCGAACAGGCTGGCCGCGAGCTCACCGTTCCTCAGCTAAGTCTTTGCTTCTTCAAGAGAATCCCGGACAATCCAGCCCCTTCTACAGTCGGGGCGCTGCCTGTCAGGTTTTTCTGACTCGTCCCGGCCGTGTCAATGCGGAGATCCGACCGGATGAATGATCAGGCCAATAGCGTCGACGAACGCTATGCAACGACACCTGCAACCCTCTCAAGCTGGAGCCGCCAGGACACCACCTGGATGCTGGGCCTGTTCGGCACAGCGATTGGCGCCGGCACTTTGTTTCTGCCGATCAACGCAGGCCTCGGCGGTTTCTGGCCGCTGCTGATTCTGGCGGTGCTGGCGTTCCCGATGACGTTCTTTGCCCACCGTGGCCTGACCCGTTTCGTGCTGTCCGGGCGTGAAGGGTCCGATATCACCGACGTGGTCGAAGAACACTTCGGCATCAAGGCCGGTGCGTTGATCACGCTGTTGTACTTCTTTGCGATCTTTCCGATCCTGCTGATCTACAGCGTTGCGCTGACCAACACGGTCGGCAGCTTCATGGAGCATCAACTGCACATCATGCCGCCGCCACGGGCGATCCTGTCGTTCGTGCTGATCCTGGGCCTGCTGGCCGTGGTGCGTTGCGGTGAGCAGGTCATCGTCAAGGCCATGAGCCTGATGGTGTATCCGTTTATCGTCGCGTTACTGTTCCTCGCGGTGTACCTGGTGCCGCACTGGACCGGTGGCATCCTCAGTACCGCTCACGTGGTGCCGGCGCCATCGGCATTGCTCAATACCTTGTGGCTGGCGATTCCGGTGATGGTGTTCTCGTTCAACCATTCGCCGATCATCTCGGCCTTTGCGGTGGACCAGAAGCGCCAGTACGGCGCCCATGCCGACGAGCGCAGTTCGCAGATCCTGTGCCGCGCCCATTTGCTGATGGTGGTGATGGTGCTGTTCTTCGTGTTCAGCTGTGTGCTGACCCTGTCGCCGGCGCAACTGGCCGAGGCGAAGGCGCAGAACCTGTCGATCCTGTCGTACCTGGCCAACCACTTCGACAACCCGACCATCGCCTTCGCAGCCCCGCTGATTGCGTTCGTGGCGATTGCCAAGTCGTTCCTGGGCCACTACATCGGCGCCAGCGAAGGCCTCAAGGGCTTGATCGTCAAGACCGGTCGCCGCCCCGCGCCCAAGACCCTGGACCGCATGACTGCTGCTTTCATGCTGGTGGTGTGCTGGATCGTCGCGACGCTTAACCCGAGCATCCTTGGCATGATCGAAACCCTGGGCGGGCCGGTGATTGCGTCGATCCTGTTTTTGATGCCCATGTATGCCATCCGCAAGGTGCCGGCGATGGCCAGGTACCGTGGGCAGGCGTCCAATGTGTTTGTCACGGCGGTGGGCTTGGTGGCGATTACGGCGTTGGTGTATTCGTTTATTGCTTGAGGTTTAACGCAGCTTTCAGGGCTGCTCAACCTCTGAAAGGTGGGAGGGAGCTTGCTCCCGATGGCGGTGAATCAGTCACTGAAGAGGGTGACTGAACCACTGCTATCGGGAGCAAGCCCCCTCCCACATTTGTTTTGTGGTGTTGCTGATACTGGATTCCAGGCATAAAAAAACGCCGCGTACCTTGCGATACGCGGCGTTTTTCACATCAACAACCCTTAGGCTTGAATCACCGGGATGTTGGCGCTTGCTGCGATCTTGCGGAACTCGGCGATCTGGTCGAAGTTCAGGTAGCGGTAGACGTCACTGGCCATGGTGTCCAGTTTCGCCGCGTAGCCCATGTACTCTTCGACAGTCGGCAAGCGACCCAGGGTAGATGCGACTGCCGCCAGCTCGGCCGAGGCCAGGTAGACGTTGGCGCCATCGCCCAGACGGTTCGGGAAGTTACGGGTCGACGTGGAAACCACCGTCGAGTTCGGCTCTACCCGTGCCTGGTTACCCATGCACAGCGAGCAGCCGGGCATTTCCATGCGCGCGCCAGCCTTGCCGTAGATGCCGTAGTAGCCTTCTTCGGTCAGTTGGTGAGCGTCCATTTTGGTCGGCGGCGACAGCCACAGACGGGTTGGCAGCTGACCCTTGACCTGCTCCAGCAGCTTACCGGCTGCGCGGAAGTGACCGATGTTGGTCATGCACGAACCGATGAACACTTCGTCGATCTTCTCGCCGGCAACGCTGGACAACAGACGGGCATCGTCCGGGTCGTTCGGGGCGCAGAGGATCGGCTCGTTGATTTCCGACAGATCGATCTCGATGATTTCGGCGTATTCGGCGTCGGAATCGGCTTCCATCAGCTCCGGGTTGGCCACCCAGGCTTCCATCGCTTGGGCGCGACGTTCCAGGGTGCGCGGGTCGCCGTAGCCTTCACCGATCATCCAGCGCAGCAGGGTGATGTTGGAGTTCAGGTACTCGGTGACCGACGCTTTGGACAGCTTGATGGTGCAACCGGCAGCCGAACGTTCGGCCGAGGCGTCGGACAGCTCGAACGCCTGCTCCAGCGTCAGGTCGTTCAGGCCTTCGATTTCCAGGATGCGGCCGGAGAAGGCGTTTTTCTTGCCTTTCTTCTCTACGGTCAGCAAACCGGACTGGATCGCGTAGTAAGGAATGGCATGAACCAGGTCACGCAGGGTGATGCCAGGTTTCATCTTGCCTTTGAAACGCACCAGGATCGATTCCGGCATGTCCAGTGGCATGACGCCAGTGGCTGCGGCGAACGCGACCAGACCGGAACCGGCCGGGAACGAGATGCCCATCGGGAAACGGGTGTGGGAGTCACCACCGGTGCCGACGGTGTCTGGCAGCAGCATGCGGTTCAGCCAGCTGTGGATGATGCCGTCGCCTGGACGCAGCGATACACCGCCACGGGTCATGATGAAGTCAGGCAGGGTGTGGTGGGTGGTCACGTCGATCGGCTTTGGATAGGCCGCGGTATGGCAGAAGGACTGCATCACCAGATCGGTCGAGAAGCCCAGGCACGCCAGGTCTTTCAGTTCATCACGGGTCATCGGACCGGTGGTGTCCTGGGAGCCTACGGTGGTCATCTTCGGTTCGCAGTAGGTGCCAGGGCGAACGCCTTTGCCTTCCGGCAGACCACAGGCCTTGCCGACCATCTTCTGCGCCAGGGTGAAACCCTTGCCGGTGTCGACCGGCGCTTCAGGCAGCTTGAACAGGTCGGTAGGGCCCAGGCCCAGTTCGGCGCGGGCCTTGTCGGTCAGGCCACGGCCAATGATCAGCGGGATACGGCCACCGGCGCGGACTTCGTCCAACAGCACCGGGGTCTTCATTTCGAAGGTGGTGATGACTTCGTCGGTACCGTGCTTGCAGACTTTGCCGGCGTGCGGGTACAGGTCGATCACGTCGCCCATGTTGATGTTGCTGACGTCGAACTCGATCGGCAGAGCACCCGCATCTTCCATGGTGTTGTAGAAGATCGGCGCGATCTTGCTGCCGAAGCAGAAGCCGCCGGCGCGCTTGTTCGGCACGTAGGGCACGTCGTCGCCGAAGAACCACAGCACCGAGTTGGTGGCCGATTTACGCGACGAACCGGTACCGACCACGTCACCGACGTAGGCGATCGGGAAGCCCTGGCCGCGCATCTCTTCGATCTGCTTCATCGGGCCGGTCTTGCCTTGCTCGTCCGGCACGATGCCTTCGCGGGCCATTTTCAGCATGGCCAGGGCGTGCAGCGGGATGTCAGGGCGCGACCAGGCGTCCGGTGCCGGCGACAGGTCGTCGGTGTTGGTTTCGCCGGTGACCTTGAAAACGCGCAGGCTGATCTTGTCGGCCAGGGTAGGGCGGTTGCGGAACCATTCGCCGTCAGCCCACGACTGCAGCACGCCTTTGGCATGCTCGTTGCCGTTTTTGGCTTTTTCAGCCACGTCGTGGAACGCGTCGAACATCAGCAGGGTGTGCTTGAGCTGGGCGGCCGCGACAGGCGCCAGCGTGGCGTCGTCCAGCAGCTCGACCAGTGTCACGATGTTGTAGCCACCTTGCATGGTGCCAAGCAGTTCAACGGCGCGTTTTTTGTCGATCAGGGGGGAAGTGGCTTCGCCCTTGGCCAGGGCGGAAAGGAAACCGGCCTTGACGTAGGCGGCTTCGTCAACGCCTGGTGGAATGCGGTTGGTGATCAGGTCAACGAGGAATGCTTCTTCGCCGGCAGGGGGATTTTTCAGCAGCTCGACCAGGCCTGCGGTTTGTTCGGCGTTAAGCGGCTGGGGAACAATACCCAGGGCTGCACGCTCTTCGATATGTTTGCGGTAGGCTTCAAGCACAGTTATTACCCTCATCAGTGGTCCCACGGGACGCTCATCCAGAAATGATCGGCACGCGTGCGCTCGGGGGCTTTTTGGGCCGCAAAGCCAGCGCTGCCGGCATCTCTCACAGAAGCTGCTTTCAAAGTTTTACGCCTGCAGAACGGGCTGATGAGGGTTGGCGAGGGCTTGACCTACCGAGTCATTGACCATCGCCAACACCGTTCTGAAGGAACGACTGTGCTCGTGACGCTTTGAAAACAGCTTCCAGCGGATTATTGGCGCCTTACAAGGCCGGGTGATTCTACGGCAAAAAAAATCTAAAGGTAAGTTGCCTGGCCAAGATTGCCGGGCAATCACGCTTAGACAAAGGGCTAATATGGCCGACTGTTTCGCTGGTTTGTGTCGTGCCCTCTCATCAGATGACGTCACGATCTGAGATTTCAGGCAACCACCTCCCTGTGGCGAGCAGGCTTGTCCTGCGTTGGGCTGCGCAGCAGCCCCAAAACCAGACGCTGAGCCGTATCAGGTACACCGCGTTTTGCTTGATTGGGGGCGCTTCGCACCCCAACGCGGGGCAAGCCCGCTCGCCACAGACGATTTAGTTTGGGTGCCGCCGCCCACAGTTGATCTTCATCGTCTCAGGATTTGATGGCCAACGCTTCGAGGTGATCCATCAGCGCCTGCGGTTTCAGCACCAGCACATCGCTCTCCACCGCATCGAGCACCACCTCCGCCGTATTACCAATCAATGCCCCGGAAATTCCGGTGCGCGCCACGGTGCCGATGATCGTTACCGCCGCCTGCCATTTGTGCGCCGCGAACGGAATCAACACATCGGCCGGGCCTTCCTCGATGTGCAGGTGCGCGTCGTCCACATCGAATTGCGCCTGGAACGCCTTGCACTGTTCGCGATAACGCGCTGCGATGGTTTCCCTGAGCTGGAACGTCGGATCGGCCGCCGCCAGCATCGGCGATGGATGGGCGCTGATCACATGCAGTTGCGCCTTGGCCAGGCTGGCAATCTCGAAACCATGGTCGATAATCGAATCGTGCAGCGCGCGATGCTCGCTGTCGGTATTGCCCACATCGATCGCCGCGAGGATCACGCCACCGCTCCACGGGGTGGAGGTTTTCACCAGCAGCACCGGCGTTGGGCAGTAGCGCAGCAGTTTCCAGTCCGCCGGGGTCAGCAGGGCCTTTTTCAGTGGGCTGTCGGGCATGTGCTGCTTGATCACCAGACCGCAGCCCTCGGCCTGCTGCACGTCGATGATGGTTTCATGCAGGCTGTCATTCCACGCCTGTTCGGTGGTGACGCTGTAGCCGTCCTCGCGCAAGCCGGCCTTGAGCTGGCTCAGCAACGCTGAATGCTCGTGCCGCCTGTCGCACACCAGCAAGTGCAGGTGCGCGTCGGTCACGCCGGCGATCAGCCTGGCGCGCTTGAGGGCCAGGCTGTCGGCCTGTTCGGGCTCGATAACCACCAGGATGCTGCGGATGGCTTGCATGGTTGGCACCTCCAGGAACGTGGACTGCAACAACTATAGTCGCTGCCCGGTATTCGTCATCTTGATGCACATCAAGGTAGGCGGCTGGTGGTCTGCGGCGCGCTCGGTATAATCGGCGCCCTTTTGTGATCCTTTGCCCGTGAGCCCGATGAACCTGCCCGACATCCACCAATTCCTCGGTTGCCGCACCCCCGATGCCTGGGTCCAGGCCGCGCTGGCCGATCAGGACACCCTGCTGATCGACCACAAGAACTGTGAGTTCAAGGCGGCCAGTACCGCCCTCAGCCTGATCGCCAAGTACCATGGCCATGTGGACCTGATCAACATGATGTCGCGCCTGGCCCGCGAAGAACTGGTGCACCACGAACAGGTGATGCGCCTGATCAAGAAGCGCAAGGTCGAGCTGCGCCAATTGTCGGCCGGCCGTTACGCCTCGGCGTTGCGCAAGGTGGTACGCAACCACGAGCCGGTCAAGCTGGTGGATACGCTGGTGGTCGGCGCCTTTATCGAAGCGCGCAGTTGCGAGCGTTTCGAAGCCCTGGTGCCGCACCTGGACGAAGAACTCGGCACGTTCTACTTCGGTTTGCTGAAAAGCGAGGCGCGGCATTTCCAGGGTTATCTGAAACTGGCGTATCAGTACGGCGACGCCGCTGACATCGCCCAGGTCATCGAACGGGTGAGGGCGGCGGAACAGGAGTTGATCGAGTCAGCCGATGTCGAGTTCCGCTTTCACAGTGGCGTGCCGGCCTGAGGCGACGGCCACGCCAATCCGGTGATCAAGGGTTGAGCGCGTTCAGGATTGAATGGGCGACTTTTACCCGTTCGGCGTTCGGATAGTTTTTATTCGCTAGAATCACCACGCCCATGCGCGCGCTTGGTACGTAGGCCACATACGCACCGAAGCCATTGGTGGAACCGGTCTTGTTCACCAGGGTGTCCGCATGGGGGGCTTGGGCGGGTGTCAGCCAGTCGACCTTGTGCGGCTCGATGGCCATTTGCGTGGAGTTGCCGTCAATCAGGGCGTCCAGCGGGAGCGGGTACGGGTACATTTCCCAGCCCAGACCCTGAGTCATGCCATTGACGGTGTAGTAGCCGGTATGCGTGAGCGCAATGGCCTGCCGGACGAGTTTTTCCTGGCCAGCGGGGTTCATGTTGACGTTGACGTAGTGCAGCAGGTCCGCCGCACTGGTCTTGATGCCATAGGCTTCACTGTCCATCGCGCCCGGGCCAACCCGTACAGGTTTTCCTTTGTTGTCATAGCCTTGGGCGTACAGGCTCATCTGATTTCGAGGTATTTTCAGGAAGGTATGCGAGAGCCCAAGCGTTGGGAGCAAGGTCTTTTCCATCAATTGATCGAACGGCTGACCCAGGCTTTGCGCCGCCAGATAGCCAAACAGGCCCAGGCTCGGATTGGAATACAGGCGCTGGGTGCCAGGGGCGAACGCGGGCTGCCACTGCTGGAAATAGCCGATCATGCGCTGGCTGTTATCCGCCTCTTGGGGAAATTGCAGCGGCAGCCCGCCAGCGGTGTACGTGCCCAGGTTGAGTACGCTGATGTGATCGAACCGGCCGCCCTTGAGTGCCGGCAGGTAGTGGCTGGCCGGCTGGTCGAGGGTAAGTTTGCCCGAGGCCACGGCGTAGCCGGCGAGGGTGGCGGTGAAGGTTTTGCTCACCGAACCGACTTCAAACAGGGTGTTCTCGCTGACCGGTTGCCCGCTTTGCTTGTCCGCTACGCCGTAGCTGAAATACTGCGCTTTGCCGTCCTGCAGCACCCCAACGACCAGACCGGGGATGGCTTGCTGTTGCATCAGCGGCTTGACGCTGGAGTCCACCACGGTGCGCAGATCGGTGGCGGCCAGGCAGTGGCTTGCGGTAACGAACAGCGCAAGGGCTGTGACAGATTGGATGAATCGATGCATGGGTCGCTTCCATGGCAGATAAACAGGGTGGGCAAGTTTCGCAAATACGGGCTGTCTACCCTAGCCCTTCGGAAAAACCTTTTACGAAACATAATGAAACATTTGCCGACCCGCGCAGCTCTACCGCTACACCCGTATCGAGTCCGTCAATGAAAACGCCGCGTCCTTCCGCCCGCATGCCGCACCTGACCCAACTGCGTAACCTCAAAATGGCCCGTTCGGCCCATGCCTACGTACGCGGCAGTACCGTCCAATTCTACGAATGGCTGCACAGCCTGCCCGGTCGACGCTTGCCCAGCGGGCCGCCGATCTGGATCTGTGGCGATTGCCACGCGGGCAACCTGGGGCCGACCGGCGACAACAACGGCCGCATTGACATGCATATCCGCGATCTCGACCAGACCGTTATCGGCAACCCGGCCCATGACCTGGTGCGCCTGGCGTTATCCCTGGCCACTGCCGCGCGGGGCTCGGACCTGCCCGGGGTGACCACGGCCCGCATGCTCGAAGAAATGATGCTGGGCTACGCGCAGGCCTTCAAGGACAAGCCGGATGAAGTGCCGCCACGGCCGTCCCAGGTCAAGGCCGGGATGCGCAGCGCGGTGGAACGCACCTGGAAGCACCTGGCCCGCGAGCGCATCGATGACGTACGCCCGACGATCCCTTTGGGCAAGCACTTCTGGGCTTTGTCCCGTGCGGAAAAAAGCGCCCTGCAGGCCTTGTGCGGTGTCTAGTCCTGAAATAGGTTTACACCTGTTTCAGTCTCAAAACGCCTGATGCACCGCATCGGGCGTTTTGTATTTCAGGGATAAGTGCGGCCGCTCCCCGTTGTAGATCAGCACCGACTCATCCA